>NZ_JAIQLH010000450.1 GCF_020037025.1 Streptomyces huiliensis
CGCCTCGCCGCCCACGAAGACCGTCCGCACGGACTCCAGCCCCTCGGGCGAGATCCGGCCCAGGGCGGAGGGCGTCTGGGTGAGGACCGTGACGCCTTCCCGCACGAGCAGATCGTGGAAGTCGGCGGGGGAGCGGACGGCGTCCGCGGAGGCGACGTCCAGGCGTCCGCCGTGCCGCAGGGCGCCCCACATCTCCCAGACCGACACGTCGAACACGTAGGAGTGGAACAGCGACCACACCTGGCCGGGCGACAGCTCCGCCGTCCGTGCCGACGTGGTGAACAGCTGCGCCACGTTGGCGTGCGTGACGGCGACGCCCTTGGGGACGCCGGTGGTACCGGAGGTGTAGATGAGGTAGGCGATGCCCTCGGGGTCGGGGAAGGGCAGCCCGTCGGCCAGCTGGTCGGCGAGCGCCGGGTCCGTCACGGACACCACCCGGCTCCCGTCGACTCGGCCGGCCAGGTCCGGGGTGGTGACCACGGCCGTCGGAGCGGCGTCCCGGAGCACGAACGCGACGCGTTCGTCCGGGTTGTCGACGTCGATGGGCAGGTAGGCCGCGCCGAGTTTGAGGACGGCCAGGACTGCGGTCAGGGTGTGTTCGGAGCGGGGGAGCAGCAGGGCCACCACGTCTCCGGTCCGTACCCCGCGGGCGGCCAGCAGGTGGGCCAGGCGGTTGGCGTTCTCGTCCAGTTCGCGGTACGTCCACGAGCGGTCCTCGAACGTCAGTGCCACCGCGTCCGGCGTCCGCGCGACCTGCCCGGCGAACAGCTCCGGCACCGAGACGGACGCGGCCGGCTCCGCCAGGACGGACCGGTTCCCGAGCGCGTCGAGCCGGGCCGCCTCGTCCCCGTCGAGGACGCCCGTGAGCGCCAGCGGCCGGCCGGCGTCGGCGGCCATGGCGGTCACCAGCGTCTCCAGCCACGTCAGGATCCGCCCGGCCGTCCGCTCGTCGAAGACGTCGGTGCGGTACTCCAGGCGGAGCCGCAGCCGCTGCCCGGGCCACGCCTGCACGGCGAGGGGGTAGTGCGTGAACTCGCGGCTCGACGCGATCCGCACGCCCAGCTCCTCGGTGCCGAGCCGGCCGCCGGACGCCTCCAGCGGATAGTTCTCGTACACGAAGATCGTGTCGAAGAGCCGCGCGTGGCCCGCGGCGCCCGCGATCTCGGCCAGCGCCGTGAACTGGTGGTCCAGCCCGTCGTGGTAGGCGTCGCGCAGGGAGTCGATCAGCTCGGCGGCCGTCGTCGCCGCGGTCGTCCGGGCGCGCACCGGGACGGTGTTGACGAACATGCCCACGGCCGACTCGCTGCCGGGCAGGTCCGCGGGACGGCCCGAGACCGTGGTGCCGAAGACGACGTCCCGGCTGCCGGTCAGCACGCCCAGCAGCCGCGACCAGGCGGCCTGGAGCACGATGTTCACGGTCGTGTTCCGCGCCCGGGCCAGCCGCTCCACGGCACGTGTCACGTCGGCCGGGAGGTCGGCGCGCAGCAGCGCCCGCGCGCCGGCGCCGGGGCGGTCGGCCGGGTCCACCAGCGTCGGCGCCTCCAGGCCGGCCAGGACCTCCCGCCAGTGCCGCCGCGCGGCGTCCGCGTCCTGCGCGGACAGCCATTCCGCGTAGGAGCGGAAGGCGGGGGCGGGTGCCAGGGGCTCCTTGCGGTAGACCGCGAAGATCTCCCGGAGCAGGATCTGGATCGACCAGCCGTCCACCACGATGTGGTGCGCGGACAGCACGAGTTCATGCCGGTCGGGGCCCGTGGCGCGGAGCAGGACGCGCAGCGGCGCCTCGTCCGCCAGACTGCCGCAGGCGGTCAGTTCGGCGTCGAGCAGCGCCTGGACGTCGTCCGTCTCGGGACCGGTCTCGGTCCACGGGACGGCCGGGTGCCGGGGGATGATCTGCACCGGGTCGGTGAGCCGGTCGGCGACGAAGCGGGCCACCAGGTTGGGGTGGCGGGCCACGACCGCGTCCACGGCCTCGCGCAGCCGCGGTACGTCCAGCGCGCCGGTGAGTTCGATGCCCAGCTGCACGGTGTACAACTCGGCGGGCCCGTCGCCGCCGGTGCGGCGGTGGAAGAGCAGGCCGGTCTGGAGGGGCGTCAGCGGAAGGATGTCGGCCGGCTCCGTGATGCGGGCGAGCCGGTCGATCTGCCGCTGGGTGAGCGCCGCCGGGAGGACGTCGGACGGCGTGAGCCCGCCGCCGCCGTTCGTCACGTAGGCGGCGATCCCGGCCAGGGCGGCCTGCCAGCGCGCCAGCAGCCCGTCGACGGAGGCGCGGTCGACCCGCGTGCCCGCCCAGCTCCACGTGGCGTGGAGTTCGGGGCGCTCGCCGTCGTCCAGCACGACCGCGTTGATGTCGAGGGTGTGCGGGAGCAGCATCGTCCGGGAGCCGAAGCGCCGCGCGTCGGGGGACTCCAGCGGCCCGAGGATCCGCCAGTCGGCGGTCTGTTCACCGGCGCGCGGGGTGCTGCGGCGGCCGAGGTAGTTGAAGCCCACGGCGGGGTCGCCGCCGGGGAGGTCCGCGCCGTCGTGGAGGTACTTGAGCAGGCCGTAGGTGATCCCGTCCGGGACGGCGCGCAGCTGCTCCTTGGCGTCCTTGAGCCACGCGCCCAGGGCCGGGCCGCCGGTCCTGACGGTCTCGTCGTCCAGCGGCGGCGCGGTCAGCGCGACGGGGTGCTTGGCGGTGAACCAGCCGACGGTGTCGGTCAGGTCGGTCGCCGCGCCGATCTCGTCGCGGCGGCCGTGGCCCTCCACGTCGACGCGGAAGGGCGCGCCGAAGTGCCCGTGCTGCTGGGCCAGGGCCGTGCCGAGCGCGATGAGCAGCAGTTCCTCGACGTTGACGCGCAGGGCCGCGGTCGCCTCGGACACCAGCACCTCGGTGAGCGCGGCGTCGACCGAGACGGACGTCTGCTCCACGCCCGCCCACGCGTCCTCGCCGGGCCGCGGCGCGGGCAGCAGGGTGGCGGCCGACTCGATGCGCTGCCAGGCCGGGAGCGCGTCCGTGACCTGCGGCGTGGTGGCGTGCTCGGCCAGCGTCGCGGCCCAGCGGCGGAACGAGGTGCCGCCGCCGTCCAGGGCGATGTCCCGCCCCTCGGAGAGGTGCCGCCAGCCCGTCGCCAGGTCCCGCTGGATGACGCCCCAGGAGACGGCGTCGACCGCGAGGTGGTGCACGACCAGCAGCAGCCGGCGGGAGGGCGCCGCCCACACGGCGTGCGCCATGACGCCGCCGCGCGGGTCGAGCCGGCGCAGCGCGGCGTCGAACGCGGCGTCGTCCAGCTCCTCGACGACGGTGACGCACGCGGCGGCGTCGACGGAGCCCGCGGGCGGGATCGTGAGGCCCACCGGACCGTCGCCGGCGGCGTCCTCCCTCCGCAGCCGCAGCGCCGCGTGGCGGTCGAGCAGCGCCCCCAGGAGCGCGACCACGTCGTCGAGGTCCGCCTCCGGCGGCGCCTGGAACAGCATGGTCTGGTTGAACCCGGCGTCCGGCGCCCCCAGGGCGTCGAGCCAGCGGATGATCGGTGTCGCCGCGACGGGACCGGTGTCGTCGTCCGGCCGCGTGTCGGGACCGTCCTGGCCGGCGCGCTCGACGACGCGGGCCACCCGGTCCACGGTCTGCTCGACCAGGATGTCGCGGGGCTTGCAGCGCAGCCCGGCCTCCCGGGCCTGCGAGACGACCCGCATGGACGAGATGCTGTCGCCGCCGAGGTCGAAGAACGAGTCGTCGGCGCCGACCCGCTCCACGCCCAGCACCCGGGCGTAGATCG
>NZ_JAIQLH010000451.1 GCF_020037025.1 Streptomyces huiliensis
GACCCGCTCCACGCCCAGCACCCGGGCGTAGATCGCGGCCAGCGTCTCCTCGACCGGCGTGGCCGGCGGCCGGTACCCGCTCGCGTCCCCGTACTCGGGGACCGGCAGGGCCCGCCTGTCCAGCTTGCCGTTGCCCGTCACGGGCAGCGCGCCGAGCACCACGACCGCCGCCGGCACCATGTACTCCGGCAGCCGCTCACCGGCCAGGCGGCGCAGCAGGGCGCCGTCCGCCCCGTCCGCCGCGCCGGCCTCGGGGACGACGTAGCCGACGAGCCGCCGCTGCCCGGGCAGGTCCTCGCGGACGACGACCGCGGCCTGCGCCACGCCGGGGGCGGCGCGCAGCACCGACTCGATCTCACCGAGTTCGACCCGGTAGCCGCGGATCTTGACCTGGT
>NZ_JAIQLH010000452.1 GCF_020037025.1 Streptomyces huiliensis
CCGCCGAGCTGGCGTGAAGTGGCGCCCCGGTTCCCTCTCGGGCCCCCGTGGCAACTCGAAGAACTTTACACGAGCACTTGGTCCGGATCAAACCCGTGGCGCAAGCGGTTTCCGGGCGGTACGGTCGGCGACATGACCATGCATGCCCGTAACGGCCAGTGGTGGCCCGCCTGACGGCGGCCACCCCCTGCGCGTACCCACGCATGCTCCCCACGGCCGCCGCCTCGGCGGCCGTTTTTGCTGTCTGTGGCGGTGGTCCCCGTTCCCAAGGAGAGGGACCCATGACCCGCATCTTCAGTGGCGTGAAGCCCACCGGCCACCTGACACTCGGCAACTACCTGGGCGCCATCCGGCAGTGGGTCGAGTCGGACCAGCACCGCGCCGACGCCCTCTTCTGTGTCGTCGACCTGCATGCGCTGACCGTCGAGCACGACCCGGCGCGCGTCCGCCGGCTGAGCCGGCAGGCCGCGACCCTGCTCCTGGCGGCCGGGCTGGACCCCGACCTCTGCACGCTGTTCGTACAGAGCCACGTCGACGAGCACACCCGGTTGTCCTACGTGCTGGAGTGCACGGCCGCGGACGGGGAGATGCGCCGGATGATCCAGTACAAGGAGAAGTCGGCGCGAGAACGGGAGACCGGTGGAAGCGTCCGGCTCTCGCTCCTCACCTATCCGGTGCTGATGGCCGCCGACATCCTGGCGTACCGCGCGGACGAGGTCCCCGTCGGCGACGACCAGGCACAGCACGTCGAGCTGACCCGCGACCTCGCCGTGCGCTTCAACCAGCGGTACGGGCAGACGTTCACCGTCCCCCGCGCCGTCCTCCCGCCAGTCGCGGCCCGGGTCATGGACCTCCAGGACCCCACGTCGAAGATGGGAAAGTCGCACGCCGAGACCTCCGGCATCGTCTACCTCCTCGACGAGGCGGACGTCGTGCGCAAGAAAGTGATGCGCGCGGTCACCGACAGCGGGACGGACGTCGTCTACGACCGCGCCGAACGGCCCGGCGTGGCCAACCTCCTGGAGCTGCTGGCCGCCTGCACCGGCTCCGCGCCCGACGCCCTGGCCGCGGGCTACAGCTCGTACGGCGCTCTGAAGCGGGACACGGCGGACGCTGTGGTGGAGCTGTTGCGCCCGGTGCGCGAGAGGCACGCCGAGCTGTGCGCCGAACCGGCGTACGTGGACGGCGTCCTGCGGGACGGCGCCCGCCGGGCGCGGGAACTGGCACGGCCGACGGTC
>NZ_JAIQLH010000453.1 GCF_020037025.1 Streptomyces huiliensis
CGGGACGGCGCCCGCCGGGCGCGGGAACTGGCACGGCCGACGGTCGACGCCGCGTACCAGGCCATCGGCCTGCTCCCGGCCGGCTGATCGTCGACCCGGCCGGCCACGGTGGGCGGGCCGTCGGCCCCAGGAGCCGACGGCCCGTTCCGACGGCCCGTTCCGTCAGCCCGTTCCGGAGGCCAGTTCGCGGCTGCGGTCGCGGGCGGCCTCCAAGGCGGCGATGAGCGCGTGCCGGACTCCGTGCTTCTCCAGCTCGCGGATGGCGTTGATCGTGGTGCCGGCCGGCGAGGTGACGGCCTCGCGCAGCTTGACGGGGTGTTCCCCGCTGTCGCGGAGCATCACGGCGGCGCCGATGGCCGCCTGGACGATCAGGTCGTGGGCCTTGTCCCTGGGCAGGCCGAGGAGGATGCCGGCGTCCGTCATGGCCTCGACGAGGAAGTAGAAGTAGGCCGGGCCGGAGCCGGACAGCGCGGTCGCGGCGTCCTGCTGCGACTCGGGGACGCGCAGCGTCTTGCCGACCGGCTTGAAGATCGCCTCGGTGCGCAGCAGGTGCTGCTCGGTGGCGTGGGTGCCCGCGGAGATGACCGACATCCCCTCGTCCACCAGCACCGGCGTGTTGGGCATGACGCGCACCACGGGCGTCCCCGCCGGGAGCCGCTCCTCGAAGAACGCGGTGGGGACGCCGGCCGCCGCGCTGATGACGAGCCGGTCGGCCGGCAGGTGCGGGGCGAGCTCGTCCAGGAGCGTCGCCATGTCCTGCGGCTTGACCGCCAGGATCAGCGTGTCGGCGGCCTTGGCGGCGTCGGCGTTCCCCACGACCTCGACGCCGTAGCGCTCGCGCAGCGCCTCGGCCCGCTCCGGACGGCGCGCGGTGCAGAGCAGCTGCGCGGGGTCCCAGCCGGCCCGGATCATGCCGCTGAGCAGCGCTTCACCGATCTTTCCGGTGCCGAGGACGGCGACTGTCTGGGTCACGGGGCTCCCCTTTTCCGCTTTCGCTGTGCCGGGCGGCCATTTTCGCACCCGGTTCCGGACGGCCGCGGGCGATGGGGGCGGGCAACGGCGTCGGGGGCGGAGCCCCGGCGCGCGATGCGGCGCGTGGGTCGCGCCGTCCGCCGGAGTGAACGGACGGAGCTCTTCCTCCTCGTCGATTCCGTGTTTACACCGCGGTAACGCACCGGTCGGCCCAAGAGCACAACGCTTGGTCACACTGTGGGCGGGTGTTCACGGCGCGCTGCCGGAGGAGGCGAGGACGCGTCCGTACGGGCACCGCGCACGGACCCGCCCGGCGTCCGCGTCGGCTCCCGCACCTTCGCCCGTCCCGTTCCGTTCCGTTCCTCCCGGCCCTTCTCCGCCCACCCTGCCCTCCTTGCACTTCCGGCTCTTCCGGCTCTTCTCGGCCCTTCTCCACCGGCCAGGCCCGTCCGCCCGTACCCGTCCCCACAGGTTCTCGGTCCCCGGTCGGCGTCAGCACGCCCGGGGACGCTGGAGGCAACCCTCATGGAGCGCAAAGACCTCAACCCCGCCCGCTTCGTCACCTCTAGGCCCGGCACTTCCCGGTCCGACACCGGCCGGCTCCTCCGGGCCGACGTCCACGCGTCCCTCGTCGTCTTCCTCATAACCGTGCCGCTCTCGGCCGGCGTCGCCGTGGCCTCCGGAGTGCCGGTCGAACTGGGCCTCGTCACCGGGATCGTCGGCGGGTTGCTGACCGGGCTGCTGCCGGGCAGCAGCATCCAGGTGAGCGGGCCGGCCGCGGGCCTCGCCGCGCTCGTGTACGAAGCCGTGCGCGTCCACGGTCTCGGCGGCCTGGGCGTGCTCGTGCTCGCCACCGGCCTGCTCCAGGTGGTGCTGGGTCTGCTGCGACTCGGCCGCTGGTTCCGGAAGGTCCCCGTCGCCGTGGTCCAGGGGATGCTGGCGGGCACCGGACTCGTCCTCATCACCGGCCAGTTGTACGAGCTCGCCGACGCCGACGCGCCCGGTGGCGGCCTCGAACGGCTCGGCGGGCTCGTCCTCCTGGTCACCGGCGCCCTGGAGGATCCGGCCGCGCTCGCCGCCGGCGCGGTGGGCGTCGGCACGATGGCGCTGATGGCGCTGTGGCAGCGCTGGCCACGCGGGGTGCGGCTGATGCCGGCGCCGCTGGCCGCGGTGCTCGCGGCGACGGCCGCGACCGCGCTGTTGCGACTGCCGGTGGACCGGTTGCGGGTCGGTGACCTGATGACCGCCGTCCAGCCGCCGGACGGGCCGGACTTCGTGCGGCTCGGCCAGGTCGGTGTCCTCGGCACCGTCCTGGCCTTCACGCTGGTCGCCTCGGCCGGGAGCATGTTCGGCGCGGCCGCGGTCGACCGGCTGCACGACGGGCCGCGCACCGACTACGACAAGGAGCTCATCGCCCAGGGCGCCGGCAACACCGTGTGCGGCATGCTCGGCGCCCTTCCGATGACCACCGTCGTCGTCCGCAGTACCGCCAACGCCCAGGCGGGCGCGCGGACTCGGGCCTCGAGGGTGCTGCAGGGGCTGTGGCTGGCCGCGTTCGCGGCGCTGTTGCCCTGGGCCCTGGGGGCCGTGCCGGTCGCGGCACTCGCCGGGGTGCTGGTGGTCGTGGGCCGGCAGCTGCTTCCGGGACGCGAGTTGGGGCGTCTGTGGGACGGCCATCGGGGTGAGGTCGTCGCCCTCCTCGCCACCGCCGCGGCGATCGTGGTGACCGATCCCTTCGAGGGAGCGGTCATCGGTCTGCTGCTGGCGGGCGTCAAGGCCGGCTGGGAGACGACGCGGCTCAGGACCGATCGGGGTCGGGGACGGCGGGGAGAAGGGCGGGCGGGTGACGGCGGCCGTATGCCGCTGATCAGTAAGAAGTGACGTCGCGGAAACGCAAAAAAGCCGTAG
>NZ_JAIQLH010000454.1 GCF_020037025.1 Streptomyces huiliensis
GCGGCGGGCGCCGGGGCGGGCTCAGCGGCAGCGGCGGGGGCCTCGGCGGCGGCCGGAGCCGCGGCCTCGGCCGGGGCGCCGGAGCCGTCGTCGATGATCGCCAGCTCCGAGCCGACCTCGACCGTCTCGTCCTCGGCCACCTTGATGGAGGCGAGGATGCCGGACGCGGGGGCCGGGATCTCGGTGTCGACCTTGTCGGTGGAGACCTCGAGCAGCGGCTCGTCGACCTCCACACGTTCACCTTCGGCCTTGAGCCAGCGGGTGACGGTGCCCTCGGACACGCTCTCGCCGAGCGCCGGCAGGGTTACGGAAACCGCCATGGTGCGGTTGCTCCTTACGGGTAGTGGGGTGGTGGTGCGCTCGGGACTCAGTCGTGCGAGTGCAGCGGCTTGCCGGCCAGGGCCAGGTGGGCCTCGCCCAGAGCCTCGTTCTGCGTCGGGTGCGCGTGGATGAGCTGCGCGACCTCGGCGGGCAGGGCCTCCCAGTTGTAGATCAGCTGGGCTTCGCCGACCTGCTCGCCCATGCGGTCGCCGACCATGTGGACGCCGACCACGGCACCGTCCTTGACCTGGACGAGCTTGATCTCGCCCGCGGT
>NZ_JAIQLH010000455.1 GCF_020037025.1 Streptomyces huiliensis
TCCTTGACCTGGACGAGCTTGATCTCGCCCGCGGTCTTGAGGATCTTGCTCTTGCCGTTGCCCGCGAGGTTGTACTTCAGGGCGACGACCTTGTCGGCGCCGTACAGCTCCTTGGCCTTCGCCTCGGTGATACCGACGGAGGCGACCTCCGGGTGGCAGTACGTGACGCGCGGCACGCCGTCGTAGTCGACCGGGACGGGCTTGAGCCCGGCCAGTCGCTCCGCCACCAGGATGCCCTCCGCGAAGCCGACGTGCGCGAGCTGGAGGGTCGGGACCAGGTCGCCGACGGCCGAGATGGTCGGCACGTTGGTGCGCATGTACTCGTCGACGAGGACGTAGCCGCGGTCCATCGCGACGCCGGCCTCCTCGTAGCCCAGGCCCTGGGAGACCGGGCCGCGGCCGACGGCGACGAGCAGCAGCTCGGCCTCGAAGGACTTGCCGTTCTCCAGCGAGACCTTCACGCCGTCGGCGGTGTACTCCACGCCGGAGAAGCGGGAACCCAGGGAGAAGTTGATGCCGCGCTTGCGGAAGGCGCGCTCCAGCAGCTTGGAGCTGTTCTCGTCCTCGACCGGGACGAGGTGGGGGAGCGCCTCGACGATGGTGACGTCGGTGCCGAAGGACTTCCACGCGGAGGCGAACTCGACGCCGATGACGCCGCCGCCCAGCACGATCGCGGACTTCGGGACGCGGTCCAGGACCAGCGCGTGGTCCGAGGAGATGACGCGCTCGCCGTCGATGGTCAGGCCCGGCAGCGACTTCGGCACGGAGCCGGTCGCCAGCAGGACGTGGCGACCCTGGATCCGCTGGCCGTTCACGTCGACGGACGTGGGGGAGGACAGGCGGCCCTCACCGGTGATGTAGGTGACCTTGCGGGAGGCGACCAGGCCCTGGAGGCCCTTGTACAGGCCCGAGATCACGTCGTCCTTGTACTTGTGGACGCCCGCGATGTCGATGCCCTCGAAGGACGCCTTGACGCCGAACTGCTCGCTCTCGCGAGCCGAGTCGGCCACCTCACCGGCGTGCAGCAGAGCCTTGGTGGGGATGCAGCCGCGGTGCAGGCAGGTGCCGCCCAGCTTGTCCTTCTCGATCAGGGCGACCTCGAGACCCAGCTGCGCTCCACGCAGGGCGGCGGCGTAACCGCCGCTACCGCCTCCGAGGATCACTAGGTCGAAAACGGTGCTGGCGTCGTTCGCCACGTCACGTCCTCCATGCATGGGTACGCCGTTGCCGGTCGTCGATGACCGGGCGGCGGCTGTCGTTCGGCCGCTTCTTGCTTCGGCCCTGTGATTACTGGGGGCCCTGTCCTGCCGAGACAACATCTTCGCACTTGTTGACGGACGGCGGGACGCCGGGCCGGGCTGAGGGGCGACTGATGCGTCACCTTCGAGGGGTTACTCGCGCGTAGGGATCCCCGTGTGGGCGGCGCCCCGCGGGCGTTCGTCCTGAGCGAACGCCGCGCGGCCCCGGACGCATTCCCGGGGCCGCGCGGTGGATCCGCAAGGGGAGCCGACGCTCCCCGCGGGTTCAGCCCAGGTCGCCCTCGGCGGTGCGCTCGGCCAGCCGGACGAGCGTACGGACGGCGGAGCCGGTGCCGCCCTTCGGGGTGTACCCGTAGGGGGCGCTCTCGTGGAAGGCCGGGCCCGCGATGTCCAGGTGCGCCCAGGTGATGCCCTCGCCCACGAACTCCTGGAGGAACAGGCCGGCGATCAGGCCGCCGCCGTTGCGGACGCCCATGTTGGCGATGTCCGCGACCGGGGAGTCCATCGTCTTGCGCAGCTCGGCGGGCATCGGCATGGGCCACGCCTGCTCGCCCGCCGACTCGGCGATCTCGTACACGGCGGTGCGGAACGCGTCGTCGTTGGCCATGACACCGAAGGTGCGGTCACCCAGGGCGAGGACCATGGCCCCCGTCAGGGTGGCGACGTCCACGATCGCGTCGGGGTTCTCCTCCGAGGCCCGGGTCAGGGCGTCGGCCAGTACCAGCCGGCCCTCGGCGTCGGTGTTGAGCACCTCGACGGTCTTGCCGCTGTACATGGTCAGCACGTCGCCCGGACGGGTGGCGGTGCCGGACGGCATGTTCTCCGCGAGGGCCAGCCAGCCGGTGACGTTGACGGCCAGGCCCAGCTTGGCGGCGGACAGCACGGCGGCGAACACGGCGGCGGCGCCGCTCATGTCGCACTTCATGGTCTCGTTGTGGCCGGCCGGCTTGAGCGAGATGCCGCCCGAGTCATAGGTGATGCCCTTGCCGACCAGGGCGAGGGTCTTCTCCGCCTTGGGGTGGGTGTAGCCGAGACGGACCAGCCGCGGCGGGTTGGCGGAGCCCTGGCCGACGCCCATCAGACCGCCGTAGCCGCCCTTGAGCAGCGCCTTCTCGTCCAGCACCTCGATCGTGAGGCCGTGCTCCTTGGCGGCCTCCTGGGCGAGGGTGGCGAACGCGGCCGGGTGGAGGGCGTTCGACGGGGTGTTGATCAGGTCGCGGGCGCGGTTGACCTCGGCGGCCACGACGGTGGCGCGCTCGACGGCGGCCTTGAACGCCTTGTCGCGCGGCTTGCCGCCGAGCACCACGGCCTCGGCCAGCGGCTCGCCCTTCTTCGACGCGCCCTTGCCGCCGCCGTTGCTGCGGAAGGCGGTGAAGGTGTACGCGCCCAGCAGGGCGCCCTCGCCGACGGCCGCGGCGTCGTCCGCGTCCGTCACGGGCAGCGCGAAGGCCGCCTTCTTCGTCCCGGTGAGGGCACGGGCGGCGGCACCGGCGGCGCGGCGCAGCGCCTCACCCTCGTAGCCGTCGCCCTTGGCGGGGACGCCGCCGAGGCCGGCGGCGACCACGACGGCGGCCTTGACACCGGCCGGGGCGGGCAGCTTGGTGACCTCGCCCTCCTCGCCGGAGGCGCCGAGGGTCTCCAGGACGGCGGCGAGCTTGCCGTCGAAGGCCTGGTCCACGGCTTCGGCGCCGGGCGCCAGAACGGGTCCCTTCGGGCCCTTGGCGACACCGACGACGAGAGCGTCCGCGCGCAGCGTCGCCGCGCCGGAGGTGCTGAGAGTGAGAGCAGTCACGGTGGTGGGTGTCCCTACTTCCGTTGAGTTTCCACGGCTTGAGAGCACAGCGAGGCCGTGCCGGCCGCCTCGGCGCATCGTATGCGCCGCGCGTGCGCCGCCGGATTCCGGGCCCTCGGGCCGGCACGAGCCTATCCCCGCGCGGTCGTTCAGCCCAGGGCCGTGACGATCACCGCGGTGGTGGCGGCGGTCTCCGCCAGGGCGCCGAAGACGTCCCCGGTGACGCCGCCGAAGCGGCGCCGGCAGTGGTACAGGAGGAGTTCGGCCGCCGCGGCGGCGAGCACCACGGCGGCTCCCGCGCGGACGGCCGCGCCCGGGCCGAGGAGCGCGCCGGCGCCGGC
>NZ_JAIQLH010000456.1 GCF_020037025.1 Streptomyces huiliensis
GGCGGCGGTCGGCACCAGCAGCGGGCTGTCGCCCTGCGAGAGCAGCGCGCCGCGCCCGCCGAGGGTGACCGCGACGCTCACCGCGTGCCAGCGGCGGACGAGTTCGGCCGCCGTGCGGGCGATCGGGCCGAGGGCGTCGCCATCGGTGTCGGCCGTCTCCGCCGCGAAACGGCGCGCCTCCTCGCCCGTCGGCGTCACCAGCCGCGCGCCGCGCACCGGCGGCCCGCCGCGCGGGTGCGGGTCCCAGACCAGGGCGGTGGCCGGGGCCCGGGCGGCGAGCGCTTCCCGCAGGACGTCGGCGGTGCCCCGGGCGTAGTCCGCGACGAGGATCGCGCGCGCCTCCGCGACGGCCTCCAGGGCCCGGTCGGTGACGCCGGCCGCGCGGCCGGCACCCCGGTCGAGGCGGACCACCGGCCGCCCGCCCGCCATCACCCGGGTCTTCTCCGGCAGCGGCCCGTCCGCCGGCAGCGGGATCACCCGCAGCCACGGTTCGAGGAGTTCGCGCACCTGGCGGGCGGCCGGGTCCGCGCCCAGCGGCGCCACCAGCGTGACCGGCCGGCCCGCCCGCGCCGCCAGGTAGGCGGCCAGCGCGGCGCCGCCCGGCCGCAGCCGCTCCTCGCAGTCGTCCAGCACCGGGACGGGCGCGTCCGGCGCGAGCCGGTCCGCGGTGCCGGCCAGGTCGCGGTCGAGCAGCGCGTCGCCGACGACCAGCAGGGGGGTCCGGGGTGTCATGGGGGCTCCCAACTGTCGTTCCCTAGCGGTGTCCTACGGGCTCGTCGCCAGCGCCGCGTCGAACGCGGCGCACAGCAGGTGCACCGCGACCAGGTGCAGTTCCTGGACGTTCGCCGTCGTCCCCGCCGCCACGCACAGCCGGTCGTGGCCGGCCTCCGCCAGCGGGTTGGGGGCCGGGCCGGTCAGCGACCACACCTCCATGGCGGAGGCCCGGCCCGCCGCCGCGGCGGCCAGCAGGTTGGGGCTGGCCCCGCTCGTCGACAGCAGGATCAGGACGTCGCCGGGGCGCGCGTGCGCCCGCACCTGGCGGGCGAACAGCTCGTTCGGGCCGTAGTCGTTGACGATCGCCGTGCAGCTGGAGGTGTCGGCGTGCAGCGCGATGGCCGAGAACGGCGGCCGGTCCTCGCGGTAGCGGCCGACCAGCTCGGCCGTCAGGTGCTGCGCCTGGGCGGCGCTGCCGCCGTTGCCGGCGGCCAGCAGCCGGCCGCCCGCGGACAGCACCCCGGCCAGCCGCCGGCCCCAGCGCTCGGCGACGGCCGCCTGCTCCGCGCGGAACAGCTCCAGGGCCGCCAGCAGCCGGCCGCAGTGGTCGCCGCCGGTGGTGTCCGGCGGCCGTACGGTACGGGTGACGGTCATCGCGCACCTCCTGATCCCGAGCCGACGGGGGCCGGTTCCGCGATCCGTTCCGCGACCCGTTCGTAGACCCGCTCGACGCCTTCCGCGACCGTCTCCCAGCCGTACCGGGCCACCGCCCGGGCCCGCCCCTCGCGGCCGTACGCCGCGATCCGCTCGGGATCGGCGAGCAACCCGGCCACGGCGTCGGCCAGTTCGACGTGCTTCCCCGGCGGGACGAGCAGTCCGGTCTCGCCGTGCGCCACCGTGTCGCGGTGCCCGCCCACGTTCGTGGCCACCACCGGGACGCCGCAGGCCATCGCCTCCAGCGGCACGATGCCGAACGGCTCGTACACCGGGGTGCACAGCACGATGTCGGCGCTGCGGATCAGCGCGGGCATCTCCTCGTGCGGTACGCAGCCCAGCAGCACCAGCCGGTCGGCCACCCGCAGCCGGCGGGCCAGGCCCAGCAGCCGTACCGCCTCCGGGTCCTTGAGCAGCCCGTCGACGGGCGGGCCGCCCGCCACCACCAACTCGGCGTCCGGGACGCGCTGGAGTGCCTTCAGGGCCAGGTCGACGCCCTTGCGGGGGACGAGCCGGCCGACCACCAGCAGGCGGTGCCGGGCCCGCCGGGCCGGGGTCAGGGCGACCCGGCCGCGGGCCGAGAAGTGCTCGGTGTCCACGCCGCACGGCACCACCGAGCAGCGGTCCCGGGCGACGCCCATCAGCTCCAGCTCGTCCACCTCGTCGGAACAGGTGGCCAGGATCCGCGCGCAGGACGCGCCGATGGTCCGCTCCACCTCCAGCCGCTCCGGCGGGCTGGTGTCCGCCTTCCCCTGGTGCCGCCGCTTCACCGTGCCCAGCGCGTGGTACGTCTGGACGACGGGCACCCCGAGCCCGTGCGTGCCCATCAGCGCCACCAGGCCGGACATCCAGAAGTGCGCGTGCACCACGTCCGGCCGGTCGTGCCGCCACGCGCGGGCCAGGTGGCCGCCGAAATGCGGCATGTGGGCCAGCAGCCGGTCCTTGGGCACGTACCGGTCGGGGCCGGCGCGGACGTGTTCCACCACCGCGCCGGACGGCAGCGGGACCCGGTCCGGCGACGCCGCGTCCTCCCGCCGCGTGTAGACGGTCACCTCGTGGCCGCGCTCGGCGAGCAGGTCCGCCAGCCGCGCCACGTAGACGTTCTGGCCCCCCGCGTCGGGGCCGCCGAGCGCGGCGAGCGGGCTCGCGTGCTCGGACACCATGGCGATCCTCATCGCGTCACCTCCTTGATCAACCGGTCCCAGTCGTCCAGGAACCGGGGCAGCCCGTACCGGGCCAGGGCCGCCTTCCGGGCCGCGCGGCCCGTCTCGCGGGCCAGCTCCGGCTCGGCGACGAAGCCTCGGACGGCGTCGTGCAGCACGTCCGGCCGGTTGGACAGCACGCCCGCGCCCGGCGGCACCGCCTCGCACGCCTCGGTGGTGGCCAGCGCCACCACCGGCATGCCGAGGTGCATCGCCTCCAGCAGCGACAGGCCCAGCGAGGTCCAGCGGATCGGATGCAGGTACACCCGGCGCTCGGCCAGGGCGTGGTGCAGGGCACTCTGGACGAGCTCCCGGCCCCGGCAGCGGTCCTCAGGGACGCCCAGCTCCGCGGCGATCCCCTCCGTGCCCATGCCGAACACGTCCAGCGGCGCGGCCTCGGAGAAGTAGGGGAGCAGGTCCGTGCCGGTCGTCCGGCCACGCCGCAGCGGCTCGTTGACGACCACGGCGGCCCGCGGCAGCCGGCCCGTCCACAGCGGGCCGGGGTCGACGATGCCGTGCTCGATCACGGCAGTGGGCGTCGTCCCGCAGTCCCACATCAGCCGGTTGAAGTGCGTGACGTGGACGATCGTCAGCTCCGGGCGGTCCGCGGCCGGGTGCCGCGTGTCCGGGACCGGCCCGCCCGGCGCGTTGTGCTCCAGGTAGACCGTGGGGACGTCGACGCCCGGCCGGCGGCCCAGCCACTCGCGGGCCAGCTCGATCTCGTGCGGGCGCTGGAGGACCAGCAGGTCCACGTCCGCGTCCCGGAGCTCCTCCGGGGGCACCTCGACGACCGACTCCGGCCAGTCGAAGGTGGCCGCCCGACCCAGCCCGTCCGGGCCGCGGTCCGGCGTCACCGGCACCACGTAGGTGTGCGGGCCCTGGACGAACGCCGTCGTCCACGAGCCGTGCACGTGCCACAGCAGGATCCTCATGGCGTTCGCTCCGTCCGTTCCGTCGGATGGGTCCCTCGCGGGGGTTCCAGGCCGGGCGTGCGCCCGGTCAGCTTCTCCACGGCCGCCAGCACGTCCTCGGGGGACACCCCGTTCAGGCACGGGTGGCCGGGGACCGGGCACTCCCGGGCCCTGCTGCCCGCGCAGGGCGCCCGCTCGTCCCCGAGCAGCACGTGCGGCACCCCGTACGGCGCCCAGCGCTCGGCCGGCACCACGGGGGCGAACAGGCAGACGACCGGCGTGCCCACGGCCGCCGCCAGGTGCGCCGGGCCGGTGTTGCCCACCACGACGGCGGCGGCCCGCGCCAGCACCCCGGCCAGCTCGGCCGGGCCCGTCCGCCCGCCCAGGTCGAGGGCGAC
>NZ_JAIQLH010000457.1 GCF_020037025.1 Streptomyces huiliensis
GCGGTGCCGCCGCCCTCCGGCGCGTCCGCATCATCGTCCGCCGCCGGGGGTAGTCGTGGCGCATGCGCAAAGCGGTGAGTTCATGGGACCAAGCAGCGTTTCGTGCGGTGGCGACCCGGCACTGGCCCGGCGCCGACCGCGTCCTGCCCCGGCTGTCGCGCAGCGCCGACCACGGCCTGCTGTGGTTCGGCCTGGCGGCCGGCGCGGTGGCGCTGGGCGGCAGGCCGGCCCGGCGGGCGGCCCTGCGGGGCGCGGCCTCGCTCGCCCTGGCCTCGGCCACGGTGAACACGCTCGGCAAACGGTCCGTACGCCGCGCGCGGCCCCTGGCGGACGTCGTCCCCCTGGTCCGCCGGCTGGCCCGCCAGCCCATCACCACGTCCTTCCCCTCCGGGCACTCGGCCTCCGCGGCCGCATTCGCCACCGGCGTCGCCCTGGAGAACCCCGGCTGGGGGCTCGCCCTGGCGCCGGTCGCCGCGTCCGTCTGCTTCTCCCGCGTCTACACGGGCGTCCACTATCCGGGTGACGTGCTCGCCGGCGCCGCGCTCGGCGCGGGCGCCGCGTTCGCCGTGCGCGGCCTGGTGCCGACCCGGCAGCAGCTCGCGCCGCCCGCCCGGCCGCAGGCCGACGCCCCCGCCCTCCCGGAGGGCCGGGGCCTGGTCGTGGTGGCGAACCCCGGCTCCGGCCAGCGGCTGACCGAACGGCCGGACGTCGTCGGGCCCCTGCGCTCGGTGCTGCCGCGCGCCGAGTTCCTCACCGTCGGCGGCGAACCCGACGGGCCCGCCTCCCTGGAGGACGCCCTGGAGGCGGGCGCGGCGCGGGCGCGGGAGCTCGGGGGCGCGCTCGGCGTCCTGGGTGGCGACGGGACGGTCAACGCCGCCGCCGCCGTCGCCCGGCGGCACGGGCTGCCGCTGGCCGTCCTGCCCGGCGGCACGTACAACCACTTCGCCTACGACCTGGGCATCGAGACACTCGGCGACGCCTGCCGGGCGGTCGAGTGCGGGGAGGCGGTCGCCG
Source organism: Streptomyces huiliensis (assembly GCF_020037025.1). Taxonomy (GTDB): domain Bacteria; phylum Actinomycetota; class Actinomycetes; order Streptomycetales; family Streptomycetaceae; genus Streptomyces; species Streptomyces huiliensis. The sequence continues at coordinate 1,015 of NZ_JAIQLH010000457.1, forward strand.
TCGACATGGTGCGGATCCGGGGCGGCGTGGAGCGCGACGAACGGTGGTTCCTCAACACCTTCAGCGTCGGCGCCTACCCGGAGCTCGTCCGGATCCGCGAGCGGTGGGCCCCCCGGATCGGCGCCTGGCCCGCCGGGATCCTGGCCGCCGTGCACGTCCTGCGCACCGGCCGGCCCGTCACCGTCGAGATCAACGGCCGGCGGCAGGCCGTGTGGACGGTCTTCGCCGGCAACTGCACCTACCGCGGCCTCGGCGCGGCCCCGGTCCGCCGCCACGACCTCGCCGACGGCGTCCTGGACGTCCGCATCGTCACCGCCGGCCGGCTGGCCCGCACCCGGCTGCTGATCGCGGCGCTGACGGGCGGCATCCGCAGCACCCCCGTCCTCGGCACGGCCCGCCCGCGGCGGCTGCGCATCGGCGGACTGCACTCCGGCGCGCACTTCGCGTACGACGGGGAGACCGCCCCGGTGCCGGGCGGCCTGACGCTGGAGAAGGAGAACGAGGCGCTGGTGGTCTACCGGCTGCCTACCGGTCCGTAAAGCCCGGTGAGGCCCGCGGCCGGATAGCGGCGCGCCGCTCAGGCGGCGATGAGGGGGCCGAGCACCGCGTCGGTCCCGGTCACGGACAGCAGGCGGGCGACGCCGTGCTGCAGCGGCCCCCGCACGACGAGCGCGGCCCCGGCGTCCGCGGCCTCCAGCCGGGCCCACAGCAGGGTGTTCAGACCGGTGCAGTCGCAGAAGCTCACCTCGGCGAGTTCCAGGGCGAGGGAGCAGGGATGGTGCTGCCCGAGGCAGGCGCAGATGGCGCGGCGCAGTCCCGGGGCGGTGCCGAGGTCCACCTCGCCCGTGAGGCGGATGGCGGCGCGGTCGCCGTGAAGGTCCGTGCGCGTGCGCAGGCGCCGGGCGGGTGGGTCGGGGTTCG
>NZ_JAIQLH010000458.1 GCF_020037025.1 Streptomyces huiliensis
GAAGGTCCGTGCGCGTGCGCAGGCGCCGGGCGGGTGGGTCGGGGTTCGTCATGTGCCGCTCCCAGGGAGAGCCGATCGGCGGGCAGGAGACGTGCTTCTCCCCCCATTGTCGTCATCCGTGGGCGGTTTCCCGTCGTGGACGGGTCGACGCGGTGGTCCGATCCTCGTACGAAGCGTGCGCCGTCGGTGGTACGGACCGGCCACCCGGCGGGGCGCGGGGCGGCCGGGGCGGCGGGCGTACGCGGCCGGGGCCGCGCGTCAGCGCGCCGCGGCGAGCGGGTACGACGGGAGGTCGATGTCCCCGGCCTTGGCGAACTGGGCGGCGAGCAGGTTCCGCATCGGCCGACGGTTCACCTGGCGTATCGAGAGGTTCCGCAGCCGGATGCCCAGCGCGCTCGCCGGCGCGAAGCCCGCCGCGCCGCCCGGCGGCAGCTCCTGGGCCCGGTCGACGTAGGGCCGCATCACCCGGTCGTAGCGCGGGAACGCCACCCGGTGGTCGCCGCCGGCCGCGGCCAGCTCGCCCGCCAGCACGTACGCGCCGACCAGGGCCAGGCTGGTGCCCAGCCCGGTGAGTGGGGACGGGCAGTACCCGGCGTCGCCGAGCAGCACCACCCGGCCCCGGGACCACCGGTCGAGGCGTACCTGGCCCATCGAGTCGAAGAAGAAGTCCGAAGCCTCCCGCGCCGCCCGCAGCAGGTACGGGGTCTCCCAGCCGACCCCGGCGAAGCGCTCGGCGAGCAGCGCCCGATGGGCGTCGGCGTCGCGCCGGCCGACACCGAGCGGCGGTGAGCGGAAGCTCAGCCCGGCCTTGATCTCGCCGGAGTGCCGGCCCGGCCGGGCGGTGGCGACGCGGCCGCCCGGCGCGTTGTGCATCATGAACCAGCCGTCGAGGTCCGGGCCGTCCACGGCGGTGAACCACGCGGTGTACAGGTCCAGCGGCCGGACGTACTCCCGCTCCGGCCCGAACGCGAGCCCGCGCACCACCGAGTGGGGACCGTCCGCCCCGACGACGAGCCCGAACCGGCGGGTGCCCGCGGACCGGAAGCCGACCGTGACCCCCGACGCGTCCTCGTCGAGCTCCGTGATGGTGTCGTCGAACAGGTACTCGGTCTCGTGTCCCGGCCCGGTGGCCTCGTACAGCAGGCGCGCGAGGTCGCCCCGGAGGATCTCGATCTCGGAGATGATGCCCTCGCCGCCGAAACTGTCCGCCGTCATCCGCGCGCGGATCCGGCCGGAGGCGTCGACGCACGCGAAGCCGCGCTGGTCGAGGCTCAGGGCCCGCGCCTCCGCCAAGAGCCCCATCCGTTCCACGACGGTCCGGCCGGCGCCGCGGAGGTCCACGGCCTGACCGCCGGGGCGCGGGGCGGGCGCCCGTTCGACGACGGTGACGGAGAAGCCCGCCCGGCGCAGCCAGTAGGCGAGCGCGGGTCCGGCGATGCCTCCGCCGGATATGAGGATGTCGGTGTTCTGCATGGCTGGAATGTACGCCGTACGCATACGGTCGGGCAAGCGGGAGTTTGCGGTAACAACCGGAAGGCAGAGCCTTGTTGGAGTGTGTAGTGCACTAGTGCGGGGAGTGTCGGCGAGGGCCGCTCGGGGCGGTCCGGCCGCGCGTCGCCCGGCGCCCGCCGCTACGGTGATGCCCTCCGAGGTGCACTAGTGCGGAAAGGTAGGGGCCGTGGACGGGCGTACGGCGTCGCGCTCCGGCCGGATCGTGACGGAGATCCGGCGGCGCATCGAGGCGGGCGAACTGGCCCCGGGGGACCGGGTCCCCTCGACGCGCGAGATCACCCGGCAGTGGGGCGTCGCCATGGCGACCGCGACCAAGGTGCTCACCGAGCTCCGCCACGAGGGACTGGTCCGCGCGGTCCCGGGCGTCGGCACCGTCGTCGCCGCCCCGCCCCGGCGCCCGGGGCGCCCCGCCCGCCGCCCGGCCACCCCGCCGCCCGCCCCGGCCCCGGACCGG
>NZ_JAIQLH010000459.1 GCF_020037025.1 Streptomyces huiliensis
GTCGGCCGCGGGACGCGCGTCGGGCTGAACCTGCCGCCGGGGCCCGACGCCGCGGCCGCGACTCTCGCGCTGCTGGCCCTGGGCGCGGTCTGCGTACCCGTCGAGCCGGACCTGCCGGCCGCGGCCGCCCACACGTGGCTCGTGGCGGCGGGTGCCGGGGCGGTGCTCACCGACCGCCCGGCGGCGCTCCCCGCGTCCGTCGCGGCCCTCGACCTCGCCGCGCTCGACGGCGAGGTGCCCGGGACGCCCCCGGATCCGGCGGACGGGCCGCGCGGCGCGGACCCGGCGTTCGTCCTGCGCGGGGCGGACGGCCCGGTGGAGTACGGCCACGCCGCGCTGTGCGCGACCCTGGACAGGCTCCAGGACCTGGGCCGGCTCGGCGCCGGGGACACCGTCCTGGTGCACCGCACGGCGCCGCTGCCCGACGCGGTGCACGCCCTGCTGTGGCCGCTGCTGTACGGCGCCGCCGTGCACCCCGCGTCCCCGGAGGGGATCGCGGATGCCGGCGTCACCGTTGCTCTGCTGCCGCCCTCCGCGCTGGACGAACTCGCCCGTGCGGGAAGGCCGTCCAGGCTCCGCCTGGTCCTCACCGACGGCGGGCGGCTCACCGCCCGGCTCGCCGACCGCTTCCTGGCGGCCCACCCGGAGACGGCGCTGCACCGGGTGTGGGTGCTGCCGGAGGCGGCCGGCTGCGTGGCCGCCGTGCGCTGCCGGCCGGGTCTCACCGACGCCGGACTCGCCGCCGGTGAGGGCGATCACCGGCACGTCACCGTCGCCGACGAGCGCGGCCGGCCGCTGCCCGGCGGCGCCCCGGGACGGCTGTACGTCCACCGGCCGGGTGCCGCCGCCCCCGCACCCACGCCCTGGCGCGGGCGCCGGCTCCACGACGGGCGGCTCGCCGTCGCCGACGACGCGCCGCCGTGCCTGGACGGGTACGCCGTCGACCTCGCGGCGGTCGAGAACGCCCTGCTCGCCGACGAGACCCTGGCCGCCTGCGCGGTCCTGCCCCGGACGACGACCGACGGGGTGGCGGAGCTCGTCGCGTACGCCGTGCCCACCGGCCCGTTCTCGGCCCGACGGGCGCGCGAGCGGGCCGCCGCCCTGCTGCCCGCCGCCCTCGTGCCGCGGACCGTCGTGCCCGTGACCACGCTCCCCCGCGACCGGTCCGGGCGGGTCGACACCGCCGCGCTCGCCGCGCTGCCCGTCGTGGACGAGGACGCCGCGCGGGCCTGGGAGCGGGAGCTGACGGCGGCCGGCGGTCCGGCCGTCGCCGTCCTCGTCGAGGAGGCGGCCCCGGAGCCGGAGGAGCGCGTCCACGTCCCGCTGCCCACCGCCGAGGACCCGCGGGGACCCGGCGAGGAGACCCCGCACCCGTCCGCCCCTGCGGACGGCGGGCGCCCGGCGGTGGCCGCGGGACCACCGGCCGTCACCCCCTCCGTCCGCACCCTGCCGGAGGCCCTGCGCCGCGCGGCCCGCGAGGACCGGGGCGGCATCGTGATCGTCGACCGCCACGGCGCCGAACGCGAGCTGTCGTACGCCGAGTTGGCGGAGGACGCGGCCCGGGTGCTGGGCGGTCTCCGCGCCCTCGGGCTGCGCCCGGGCGACCGGGCGATCCTCCAGTGCCCCGCCCACCGCGACTTCCTGACCGCCTTCTGGGCCTGCCTCCTCGGCGGTTTCGTCCCCGTCCCGTTGGCCCCCGCCGAGAGCTACGCGGAGGACACCGCCGCCGTCGAACGCCTCGCGGGAGCATGGGAGTTGCTCGGACGGCCCCTGATCCTCGCCGACGGCGCCACCGCCGCCGAGCTGCACGGTCTCGCCGGCCGGCGCGGCTGGGGCGCCGCCCTGCGCACCGGCGCCCTGGAGGAGCTGCGCGGCCACTCGCCCGCCCCGGACGAGCACCCGTGCTCACCCGACGACGTCGCCCTGCTGCTGCTCACCTCCGGCAGCACCGGGACCCCCAAGGCCGTACCGCTGCGCCACCGCAACGTCCTGGCGCGCTGCGCCGGGACCGCCGCCGCCAACGGCTTCGGGGCGGGGGACGTCACGTTCAACTGGATGCCGCTTGACCACGTCGGCGGGATCGTCATGTTCCACGTCCGCGACGTCTACCTGACGAACCGTCAGCTCCACGCGCCCACCGGCTGGGTACTGGAGGACCCCCTCCGCTGGCTCGACGTCGTCCACCGGCACCGGGTGACCCTCACCTGGGCACCGAACTTCGCCTTCGGCCTGGTCAACGGCCGGGTGGCGGACGCGGCGGGGCGCGGCTGGGACCTGTCCTGCCTGCGCTTCATCCAGAACGCGGGCGAGGCCATCATGCCGCGCGTCGCCCGCCGCTTCCTCCAGGCCCTCGCCCCGCTCGGCCTGCCGGCCACCGCGATGCGCCCGTCCTGGGGCATGTCCGAGACGTCGTCGGCCGTCACCTACTCGGACGCCTTCACCCTGGCGACGACGTCCGACACCGACCCGTTCACCGAGGTCGGCCGCCCGCTGCCGGGCACCACGCTGCGCATCGTCGACGACGCCGGGGAGACCGTGCCCGAGGGCGTGCCCGGCCGCCTCCAGGTCACCGGCCCGACGGTCACCTCCGGCTACCACGACAACGAGGCGGAGAACCGGGCCTCCTTCACCTCCGACGGCTGGTTCGAGACCGGCGACCTGGGGGTCGTCCGGGACGGCGCGGTCACCATCACCGGCCGCGCCAAGGACGTCCTCATCATCAACGGCGTCAACCACTACTGCCACGAGATCGAGTCGGTGGTGGAGGAGCTGGAACGGGTCGAGAACTCGTTCACCGCCGCCTGCGCGGTCCGCGACGCCGGGGCGACGACGGACGTCCTCGCCGTGTTCTTTCACCCTGCGCCCGGCGCGGACGTCGCCGCGACGGTCCGGGAGATCCGCTCCCTGCTGGTCCGGCGGGCCGGCCTCAACCCGCGCCACGTCGTGCCGGTCGGCCGCGAGGACGTGCCCAAGACCGAGATCGGCAAGATCCAGCGGGCGGCGCTGCGCCACCGCTTCCACTCCGGCGGGTTCGACGCCGTCCTCGCCGAGGTGGACCTGCTGCTGGGCAACGAGCGCACCACGCTGCCCGACTGGTTCCACGAGCGCGTCTGGCGGCCGGCTCGCCCGCTGCCCGGGCCCGCCCCGGACCCGGACGGCACGCTGCTGGTGCTCGCCGATCCCCTGGACCTCGCCGACCGGCTGCTGCCGGAGCTCGCCGTGGGCGGCCGGCGCGTCGTGCGCGTGGACAACGGCCCGGAGTACGGGCGCGTCGCCGAGGACCGCTTCCGGATCCGCCTCGACCGCGCGGAGGACCACGGCCGCGTCCTGGACGCGCTGGCGGCGGACGGCCACACGGTGACGGACGTCCTCGACCTCACCACGTACGCCCCGCCCGCCCCGCACGGCACCACGGTCTCCGGGGAGACGGCGGCGCTGGTCCACCTCGTCCAGGCGCTCGCCGCCCGGCGCGCCGACGACACCCGGATCACCCTGCGCGTCGTCGGACGGCACACCCAGCACGCTGCGCCCGGCGACCTGGTCGACGCCGGCCGGGCGGCCCGGCTGGGTCTGCTGACGAGCCTCGCGCAGGAGCTCCCGTGGCTCGACTGCGCGCACCTGGACCTCCAGGAGGCCCCGGCCGACACACAACT
>NZ_JAIQLH010000046.1 GCF_020037025.1 Streptomyces huiliensis
GGCGCTCAGCCCCAAGCCCGCCCGTCCGGCGTTTGAGGACAACCGCGCGGAGCGCGGTTACGGGGGGCTGGGGCGCAGCCCCAGGAAACGGTGAAAGGGCGGGACCGGGGCACCCTCACCGCGACCAGGGCCGCGAGCGCCCCGGGTCCCACATCGGCCCCCATGGCCCCTCGACGGGCTCGTCGTGGAGCTCGGCGCGATCGGGGGAGCGGCGGCGCCGGTCGCGTACCGGCGCGAACAGGACGTACGCCGTCGAGACGACGACGAAGGCCAACCGGATCAAGCCCCGCGCCGCATCGTCGTGGACGACGAAGACGCTCCCGTACAACGCCACCAACGCCAGCCAGGACCACAGCGGCACCAGCCGCCGCTGCCCGCACACATCCCACAGAAGCGTGCCGAGGAGCACGGACGCCGTGTAGTACGTGTAGACGCTGGGGTCGAGGACGATGCGGGCGTTGGCGCCGAGGAGGACGACCGCGGCCCAGCGGCCGCGCCAGACGGCGACGGTGCCGAGGAAGAGGCCGAGGGCGGCCTGTGCGGGGCGGGCCCAGCTCGGGGTTTCCGGGTCGTTGGCGCCGAGCCAACGGAGCGCGGAGGCCGGGTTGTTGGGGATGGTGAACTCGGCCGCGGCGAAGGACTGCGAGTCGACGAGGAAGAACGGCACCCAGGCGACGGCGACCAGGCCGGCGCACCACAGCCCGGCCCGCAGCCACCGCTCCTTCGGCAGGGCGAGCAGCAGCGGGAGGAAGGCCAGCGCGGTGGGCTTGGAGTCCAGGGCGAGGGCCATCCAGATGCCGGTGGCCGCCGCGTCGCAGCGCGTCATGGAGCGGACGGCCAGGGCGGTGAAGAACAGCGCCAGCACGTCGTCGAGGTGGGCGAAGCGGACCGAGACCTCGATCCACATCGGGATGAAGGCCAGTCCGGCGATGAGGACGCGCCGCCGCAGCCGCTGGTGGTTGGTGCCGGTGCCCAGGAAGTGCCGGGCGGCGCTGCGCCCGGTGAGCACCAGGACCACCAGGCCGAGCACCGACATGAACGCCTCGGCGAGCACCTGCCCGACCTCGGCGGGGAAGGGGTTGAACAGCCCGGCCACCAGGAAGCTGACGGGCCCCATCTGGAGCTCGGGGTGGCGGGCGTAGAGGTTGAGGCCGCCGTCGCCCGACGAGCCGTCGTAGATCAGCTCGCCGCCCGTGCGCAGGTAGTGCCAGGAGAAGCCGCCGCTCGGTTCCACGACCACGAACCAGAGCGCGGCCCACGCGGTGAGCAGCAACAAGTGTGTCCGCGTGCTGAGTTCCGGTATCCGCACCATGCTCCCGTTCCGTCACCCGGCCGCCGTCTGCTCCGGGCACAACTGTCACCGGCGGTCAGATGGCGGAAGCCGCCCGGGGGTTGCTCCCGGGCGGCGGATGTGAGCAGCGGAACACCGTGTTCCGGACGGAGGAGGGAGGGGCCTCAGGCCTCGATGGCCACCGGGCCCGAGTCCGTCGCCTCCGCGTTGCGGCGGGTCTTGGCCCAGCCGTTGCGGCCGCGCAGCATCCGGACGAAGCCGCGGGCCGACGCCGGGAAGAGGTGGTACGCGTACAGCCACAGGGCCAGCCCCCACAGCAGGGCGGTGAGCAGCGAGCGGTCGTCGGCGCGGTCGCGGCGGTAGACCGGACCCCACAGCACGAACGGCAGCACCGAGACGACGGCCAGGGCGACGACCAGCGGCCACAGGGCCAGCATTCCGCCGAACGCCGCCCCGAAGCCGTCCTCGGCCGCGGTCAGGCCGAGGAGGGCGAACATGAGGGCGCACAGGGCGAGGGTCACCAGGTGGGCGACCGGCTGGAGGAAGGTGTACAGGGTCTCCAGGATGCCCCGGCCACCGTAGTGGCGGGACGAGATGATGCGCGGCGCGTAGCGGACGCACTGGAGATTGCCCTGCGCCCAGCGGGTGCGCTGGGTGAGGAACCGGCGGCCGTGCGGCAGCCCCTCCTGGGAGACCCAGGTGTCGGCAAGGTGGTTGATCCGGTCGCCGGTGAGGATCATGTGCAGGCCGAGCTCGTAGTCCTCCAGCAGCGCGCCGCGCTGCCAGGGCCGGCGCTCGGCCGAGGCTATCCGGTCGAGCGAGGCGAGGCGGGTGAACTGGCCGTTGCCGCCCAGGCCGACGGAGCCGGTGCGGGCCCGGAGCAGCTGCATGCCGGCGTTGGAGACGGAGAACTCCATGTCCTGCATGCGGACCAGGAGCCGGGCGAAGGCGTTGCGGACCCGGCCGCGGTCGGGCAGCGGGCGCTTGTCCTCGGTGTTCCGCATCCGGACGCTGACCTGGACGCCGCCGATCTCGGGGTCGCCGAAGCCCTGCGGGCCGCTGACGACGTTCAGGGCGTTCGGGTCCAGCTGCCCGTCGGCGTCGACGACGCAGACGACGATCCGCTCGCGGTCCGCCTCCCGGGACAGGAACTGGTTCAGCTCGTCGTACGCGGCGTTGAGCGCCGCGCCCTTGCCCTGCCGGGCCTCGGGCCGGTGCCGGCGCACCAGGTGGACGCGGCGGTCGCGCTCGGCGAGCTCGGCCACGATCGCGCCGGTGCGGTCGTCGCTGTCGTCGTCGATGACCCAGACGTGCGCGCGGGGGTGGTCGGCGCGCAGCCGGCCGACGGTCGTCGCGACGACGGCCTCCTCGTCCCGGCAGGGGACGAAGAAGTGCCAGTCGAAGGCGCCGGGGTCGCCGTGCTCGGCGAGCGGGCGGCGCGTGTAGGCGTGCCGGGCGCCGGCCCAGTAGAGGAGGAAGCAGGCGAGGAGGAAGAAGGGGAATATGAGGAAGAAGGGGTTGTGGAGCAAGGGGAGTCCTGGTGGGGCGGAGGAGCGGGCGGCGGGGGCTGGGGCGCGCGGTTACGCGGCCAGGCGCACCGGCGTCGCGATCCCGGCCAGCAGGGCCGTGATCCGCTCCGAGGCGAGGCCGTCGCCGAACGGGCTGGGCAGCGCGGCGAGGCGGGCGAGGCCCTCGGGGCCCTCCGCGAGCCGCCGGCGCGCGGCCGCGCCGATCGCCGGGCCCGGAACGACCAGCTCCGCGAAGTCGGTCATCGCCTCCGGCCGCTCCGTGGAGCGCCGGACGACCACCAGCGGGCGGCCGAGGACCGTGCACTCCTCCTGGATGCCGCCGGAGTCCGACACCAGCAGTGCCGCGTGCCGGGCCAGGGCCAGGAACTCGGAGTAGCCGAGCGGCGCGGTCACCGTGAGCGGCGCCAGGAGGGCGGTGAGGCCGGCCGCCTCGATCCGGGCGCGGGTGCGCGGGTGCAGCGGCAGCAGGACCGGGCGGCCGTCCGTGACCAGCGCGGCGAGCTCGGTGAGGATCGCGCGCAGGGCGGCGGGGTCGTCGGTGTTCTCCGGACGGTGCACGGTGGCGAGCACGTAACCGTCGGCGGTCAGCCCGTGCGCGTCCAGCAGCGCGGCGCGCTCGGCGGCGGCCGGGAGCTGGTTGCGGACGGCCTCGACGACGGTGTTGCCGGTGACGGCGATCCGGGTGTCGTCGGCGCCTTCGGCGAGGAGGTTGGCGCGGTTGTCCTCGGTGGCCGCGCAGAGCACGTCCGCGATGCGGTCGATGAGGACGCGGTTGTGCTCCTCGGGCATGTCCCGGTCGTGGCTGCGCAGGCCGGCCTCGACGTGCACCAGCGGGATGCCCCGGGCGTTGGCGGCCAGCGCGCCGGCCAGGGCGGCGTTCGTGTCGCCCTGGACGACGACGGCGAGCGGGGGCTCGGCGGTGAACAGCTCGTCGAGCTGCTCCAGGGCGGCGGAGATCTGCACGGCGCGGGGCTTGCCGCCGACGCCGGTGAGGAGGGTGGGCTCCGGGAGACCCAGTTCCGTCAGGAAGCGGCCCGAGAGGTTCTCGTCGTAGTGCTGGCCCGTGTGGATCAGGTGGGCGGCGGGGCCGAGGAGGCGGACGAGGTCCGTGAGCTTGACGAGTTCGGGGCGGGTGCCGAGGACTATGGCGATGCTGCGGCGGGGGAGGGGCGCGGGCACGGGCTCTCCTGAGGCTGCGGTGACGAGGGCAGCCTCGAGATTGCGGTGGGTCGGTTGCGCCCCCGGATGAGCGCCGGTTGCTCGACGGTTGCGGGTTCAGGTCGGGACTTTCGTCCCGGAGGGTTGCCCCGGTCCCGCCCTTTACCGTTTCTTGCGGGGGTAAGCCCCCGCACCCCCGAAACCGCGCTTCGCGCGGTTGTCCTCAAGCGCCGGACGGGCTATATGCCAGCCCGTCCGGCGCTTGAGGACGACCGGCGAAGCCGCGACAAGGGGGTCTGGGGGCTTGCCCCCAGGAAACGGCGAAGGGGCGGGACCGGGGCACACCCCACCGGACTACGTCCGGTACCGGTACCCCAGCCCCCGCACCGCCTCCACCGGATCCGCCGCCTCGTCCCCCGCCGCCTGCCGCAGCTTGCGCCGCAGCCGCAGGACGGCGAACTTGACGCGTTCGCGGCCGGTCGCGTCGTGGTCGTCCCAGACGCGGTCGAGGAGCTGCTCGGTGGTGATGACGCGGCCGCGGTTGCGGACGAGGATCTGGAGGAGGCGGTACTCGATGTCGCTGAGGCGGGCCTCCTGGCCCTGCCAGACGGCGGAGCGGCGCTCGGGGACGAGGCGGAGGCCGTCGTCGAAGGACTCGCCGGCCCAGCGGGCGGGGGCGGCGCGGCGTAGCAGGGCCTCGACGCGGGCGAGGAGCTCGTCGTTGCCGAAGGGCTTGGGGAGGTAGTCGTCGGCGCCGGCGCGCAGGCCGCGGACGCGGTCGGTCTCGGCGCCGCGGGCGGTGAGCAGGAGGACGGGGAGGTCGCTGAGGTCGCGGGTGCGTTCCAGGACCTCCCAGCCGTCGAGCTCGGGCAGTCCGATGTCGAGGATCACCAGGCCGGGGCGCTCGGCGAAGAGGAGCCGCAGCGCCTCGCGGCCGTCGTCGGCGGGGATCACGGTGTGGCCGGCGCGTTCGAGCAGCACGCGCAGGGCGAGGGCCAGGTCGGGGTCGTCCTCGACGACGAGGACGCGGGTCACGGGACGTCCTCCAGGACCAGGCCCGGCGGGCCCGCGACCGGGAGGGTGACGCGGAAGACGGCGCCCTCGCCCTCCCTGCCGCCCGCGGTCAGCGTGCCACCGTGCAGTTCGACGAGGGTGCGGCCGATGGCCAGGCCGAGGCCGGTGCCGGGGTAGCCGCCGGAGCGGGCGTTGGCGGCGCGGACGAAGCCGGTGAAGATCTCCTCGCGCGCGGCCTCGGGTATGCCGATGCCGGTGTCGGCGACCTCGATCACCCAGTCCTCGCCGCACGGTGCGGCGGTGACGGCGATCCGGCCGTCGGGCGGGGTGAACTTGGCCGCGTTCTCCAGCAGGTTCCCCAGGACGTGCCGGAGGCGGTGGCGGTCGCCGCACAGGGGTGGTCCCGGGGCGCACTCCAGGACGGTGAAGACGGGCGGCGGGCCGCCGGGCGGGACGCAGAGGGACTCCAGGACGGCGTCACGCAGCATCCCGGGCACGTCCACCCGGCCGAACTCCAGCTCGGGTCCCGTGGCCCGCATCCGGGTGGTGAACAGCAGGTCGGCGATGACCCGCTGCATTCGCTCGCCGTTGCGGCGGATCGCGTCCACGAAGGCCCGCTGCTGGTCGGTGAGGGCGCCGAAGGCCGGGTCGACGAGGAGTTCGCCGAAGCTGATGACGGTGGTGAGCGGGGTGCGGAGCTCGTGGGAGGCGGCGGCGGTGAAGGCGTTGCGCTGCCGGGCCAGCTCGGTGAGGGCGACGTTGTCCCGTTCGAGGTCGTGCTCGCGGCGTTTCCGGTCGGTGATGTCGGTGAAGAACCACAGGGCGCCGAGGTAGACGCCGGCGTGCCGCAGGGGCTCCACCTCGCGGCGGACGACGCGCCCGTCGGCGAGCGGGATCTCGGCCTCCCGGTGGACGGGCCGGCGGGCGAGGATCTCGCCGGGGCTGCCGGGGGCGGTGTATCCGGGGGCGAAACGGGCGCGGACGAGGGGGACGACCGGACGCATCGGGGCGCCGCGGGAGAGGTCCACCCGCCCCTCCAGGTCGAACATGTGGGCGAAGCGGCGGTTGACCGCCAGGATCTCGTCGGCGGGGCTCTGCAGCAGGGCGCCCGCGGGCAGGGCCTCCAGGACGGCCTGGAGCAGGTCACGGTCCTGGAGCAGGTCACGGTCCTCGGAGCCCATGTTTCTCACCCGCTCCCACGGACGTCTCCGGCGAATCCCTCCGCAATCCAATGAAATCCGCACTAAAACCGTAGGGCAAAGCGGAACATAACGCTCCCGCAGTGCCGTCCGGACTCCGGCCCCTGCCCCGGCGTGCCGCCCCGGCTCCGTAGACTGGGCCCCGTGAGCGAGCGCCCCCAGAACGACCACCACGACGACCACGACGATCCGAGATCCGGCGGCCCCGACGGCACCGACCGCTTCGAGGAGATCGTCGACGCCGAGACCACCCGAGACCCCGACCTCGCGGTGATCGAGGCCGGCAGCCGCACCCTGCGCGCCCAGGCCGGCCCGCCGCAGGGCGACGGCATCCCCGCGCGTCCCACCGACCCCGAGGTCGAGCGGGCGCTGCGCGAGGTGGAGGCCGAGCTCGCGGGCCGCTGGGGCGAGACCAAGCTCGACCCGTCGCTGGAGCGCATCCGGAAGCTGATGGACGTCCTGGGCCAGCCCCAGCACGCGTACCCGTCCATCCACATCACCGGCACCAACGGCAAGACCAGCACCGCCCGCATGATCGAGGCCCTGCTGAGCGCCTTCGACCTGCGCACCGGCCGCTACACCAGCCCGCACGTGCAGACCTACCTGGAGCGCATCAGCCTGGACGGCGCGCCGATCAGCGCCGAGCGGTTCGTCGAGACGTACCAAGACATCGAGCCCTACGTGCGGATGGTCGACGAGCGCGAGGACATCCGGCTCTCCTTCTTCGAGGTGATCACCGGCATGGCGTTCGCGGCCTTCGCCGACGCCCCGGTGGACGTCGCGGTGGTCGAGGTCGGCATGGGCGGCACCTGGGACGCGACCAACGTGGTGGACGGCACGGTCGCCGTGGTCACGCCGATAGCGCTCGACCACACCGACCGGCTCGGCTCGACCCCCGGCGAGATCGCTCTGGAGAAGGCCGGGATCATCAAGCAGGACGCCACCGTCGTCCTCGCCCAGCAGCCGGTGGACGCGGCGCAGGTGCTGCTCAAGCGCGCCGTCGAGGTGGACGCCACGGTCGCCCGCGAGGGCATGGAGTTCGGCGTCGTCGCCCGCGAGGTCGCGGTCGGCGGGCAGCTGCTCACCCTGCGCGGCCTCGGCGGCGAGTACCCCGAGGTCTTCCTGCCGCTGTACGGCGCCCACCAGGCGCACAACGCCGCCGTGGCGCTGGCGGCCGTCGAGGCGTTCTTCGGCATCGGCTCGCAGCACGCCCGCACCCTGGACCTCGACGTGGTCCGCCGCGCCTTCGCCTCCGTCACCTCCCCGGGCCGGCTGGAGGTCGTCCGCCGCAGCCCCACGGTCGTCCTGGACGCCGCCCACAACCCGGCGGGCGCCCGGGCGGCGGCCGAGGCGGTCACCGAGGCGTTCGGCTTCAGCCGGCTCATCGGCGTCGTCGGCACCAGCGCCGACAAGGACGTGCGCGGGGTGCTGGAGGCGTTCGAGCCGGTCTTCGCCGAGATCGTCGTCACCCGCAACTCCACCGACCGGTCCATGGACGTCGACGAGCTGGCCGCGCTCGCCGTCGAGGTCTTCGGCGAGGAGCGGGTCCAGGTGGAGCCGCGGCTGGACGACGCCCTGGAGGCGGCGATCACGCTCGCCGAGGAAGAGGGCGAGTACGCCGGCGCCGGCGTCCTGGTCACCGGCTCGGTCTTCACGGTGGGCGACGCCCGCCTGCTGCTGCTCGGAAGGGACTGACCATGCGGACGCTGTGCGCGAGCACCCTGATCGGTGAATTCTTCGTCATCGGCTTCGCCGGGCTGGTGGCCATGAAGGACGACGGCCTGTCCACCGGGACGGTCTGGGCGGTCAGCGGGACGGCGATGCTGCTCAGCGTGGTGCTGTGCGGGGTGATCACCCGTCCCGGTGGCGTACAGCTGGGCTGGCTGTTCCAGGCCGGGCTGCTCGCGAGCGGCTTCGTGGTGCCGGTGATGTTCGTCCTCGGCCTGGTCTTCGGCGCCCTGTGGTGGGCGTCGGTGCACTTCGGCCGGAAGATCGACGAGGCGAAGGCGCGGTTCGCGGCGGAGGCCGAAGCCTCGTAGGGGCGGGCGTCAGCCTCGTAGGGGCGCGCGCCGCCGCGCACCCGCGCCCGTACCGGGTGCCGGACGGGCGCGTACGCCCCTGTACCCTCTGGCCCCACACACACGATCATCCGCAAGGAGCCGCAGTATGAGCCAGCGCACCCTCGTCCTCCTCAAGCCCGACGCGGTCGCCCGCAAGCTCGTGGGCGAGATCATCGCCCGCATCGAGCGGAAGGCGAACTGGACGATCAGCGCGCTGGAGCTGCGCACCCTGGACCGCGCCGTCCTCGAACAGCACTACGCCGAGCACGTCGGCCGCGACTTCTACGAGCCGCTGATGGCGTTCATGTCGTCCGGTCCGGTCGTCGCCCTGGTCGTCGAGGGCGAGCGCGTCATCGAGGGCGTCCGGGCGCTGGCGGGCCCGACCGACCCGATCGCGGCCGCCCCCGGTTCCATCCGCGGTGACTTCGGCACCATCACGCGCGAGAACCTCATCCACGCCTCGGACTCGGTGGAGTCCGCCGAGCGGGAAATCAAGATTTTCTTTCCCGACCGCGGCTGATACCGGATCAGGCCGGCTCTCATTCTGATCAGAGGGCGACCGATTTCTTTTCGGTCGCCCTCTGACATATGCGTGGCCGATCGGGGGAACCTCTCACTCCGACACGACGTCACCATTACCGGGGCGGGCTCGCGTTCCGCCGACAATGGCGGAGCAGCTGTCGCGTCGCTTTCCGTCGGCGAGACTACGATGAGAGCTTCCGCGCCCCGCAGCGCACCACCTGCCGACCTCAAGTAAGCAATCGCTCCAGCTGGGAAGGCCAGACGTATCCTCATGGGGAACAACATGTCGTTCATCGGTCGTGACATGGCAGTCGACCTCGGGACCGCCAACACGCTGGTGTACGTCAGAGGCCGCGGGATCGTCCTCAACGAACCGTCCGTCGTCGCCATCAATACGAACACGGGCGGCATCCTCGCGGTCGGCGCGGAGGCGAAGAAGATGATCGGGCGCACGCCCGGCAACATCGTGGCGGTCCGCCCCCTGAAGGACGGCGTCATCGCCGACTTCGAGATCACGGAGCGCATGCTCCGCTACTTCATCCTCAAAATCCACAAGCGGCGCTGGATGGCCCGCCCGCGCGTGGTGGTCTGCGTGCCCTCCGGTATCACCGGGGTCGAGCGCCGGGCCGTCATCGAGGCCTCCACCCAGGCCGGTGCCCGGCAGGTGCACATCATCGAGGAGCCCATGGCCGCCGCGATCGGCTCGGGCCTGCCGGTCCACGAGGCCACCGGCAACATGGTCGTCGACATCGGCGGCGGCACCACCGAGGTCGCGGTGATCTCCCTCGGCGGCATCGTCACCGCCCAGTCGATCCGCGTCGCGGGCGACGAGCTGGACAACGCGATCATCCAGCACATCAAGAAGGAGTACAGCCTCCTGCTGGGCGAGCGCACCGCCGAGCAGATCAAGATCACCATTGGGTCGGCCTACGACCTGGAGCAGGACGAGCACACCGAGATCCGCGGCCGGGACCTGGTCAGCGGCCTGCCCAAGACCGTCGTCATCTCCGCCGCCGAGGTCCGCAAGGCCATCGAGGAGCCGGTCAACTCGATCGTCGACGCGGTCAAGACCACCCTCGACAAGTGCCCGCCCGAGCTCTCCGGCGACGTCATGGACCGCGGCATCGTGCTCACCGGCGGCGGCGCCCTGCTGCGCGGCCTCGACGAGCGGCTGCGCCGCGAGACCGGCATGCCGATCCACATCGCCGAGGACCCGCTGGACTCCGTCGCCCTCGGCTCCGGCAAGTGCGTGGAGGAGTTCGAGGCCCTCCAGCAGGTGCTGGACGCGCAGCCCCGCAGGTGACCCGCCCCGGGCGCCGCCGCCCGGCGGAAACAACCTGATATACAGGCAGAACGCTGCTGCCGGTGACCGGCGTCCGCCCGGCCCGCCGGTCACAGGAGACCCGACGAGAAGGGCATGCCGCCGCACGTGAGGGACACACGAGAGAGCCGGCTGCTGTTGGTACTGCTGATCGCCGTCGCGTTCGCGCTGATCACGGTCGACATCCGGGGCGGCGACCGGTCCCCCCTCGACGGCGCCCGGCGGGCCGCCGCCACCGCCTTCGGGCCGGTGGAGAAGGGCGTCGCCGGGATCGTCGACCCGGTCGCCGACGCGGTCGCCGCCGTCCGCGACTCGGGCGACCGCAGCGACCGGATCACCCGGCTGGAGCGTGAGAACACCGAGCTCAAGCAGAAGCTCGGCAGCGACGACCGCAACAACGCCCGGGTCCGCGAGCTCGACAAGATGCTCGGCACCGCGGGCCGCGGCCAGTACGGCATCAAGGGCGCCCGGGTCATCGCCATAGGAGCGGCCCAGGGCTTCTCCTGGACCGTCACCATCGACCTCGGCAGCCACGACGGCGTCAAGCGCGACATGACCGTCCTCAACGGGGACGGGCTCGTCGGCCGCGTCACCACCGTCGGCCCGTCCACGTCGACCGTCCTGCTCGTCACCGACCCCAAGTTCACCGTCGGCACCCGGCTGGAGAAGAGCGGCGAGATCGGCTTCGCGGGCGGCCAGGGCGACAGCAGCCTGCGCGTCGAGCTGCTCAACGGCAAGGCCGCCGTCCGGCCCGGCGACCGGCTGGTCACCTTCGGCTCCAGCAAGGACAAGCCGTTCGTCCCCGGCGTCCCCGTCGGCGAGGTCGTCCGCGTCGAACCCTCCGGCGGCCGGCTCACCCGCACCCTCCAGGTGCGGCCCTTCGTCGGCTTCAGCAAGCTCGACCTCGTCGGCGTCGTCGTCGAACCGCCCAAGGCGGACCCGCGCGACAGCGTGCTGCCGCCCAAGCCCGAGGCCCCCAAGCCCACGCCCACGGTGACCGTCACGGCCACCCCGACGCCGAGCGCCGAACCCAGGGACTGACCCCATGCCCATGCGCCTGAACCGGATCCTGCTCTCGACCGCGCTGGTGGTGGTGGCCCTCGTCCTCCAGGTGAGCGTCTTCGCCCGGCTCCACCTGCCCGGCGCCGTCCCCGACCTGCTACTCCTCGTCGTCGTCGCCCTCGGCCTGGTCTACGGGCACACCGGCGGCGCCCTCGTCGGCTTCGGCGCCGGACTGCTCGCCGACCTCGCCCCGCCCGCCGACCACGCGACCGGCCGCTACGCGCTGGTGCTCTGCGTCGTCGGCTACCTGGTCGGGCTCGCCCGGCCGGAGACCGGGCGGCTGCGCTCGGCCACCGTCCCGCTGCTCGTCGTCCTCGGCGCGGCCGTCGTCTCCACCCTGCTGTACGCGGGGGTGGGCGCCCTGGTCGGGGACACCGCCGCCCGGCACGTCGGGCTGACCGGGCTGCTGCTCACCGCCGCCCTGTACGACCTGCTGCTGGCGCCCTTCACCGTGCCGCTGATCATGGCGCTGGCGCGGCGGGCCGAGAACGACCCGCTCACCGCCGAGGGCGCCACCGCCGTCGCGGCCGGCGAGAGCGGATACGGCCGGATGCCCGGCCTGGGCGGGCGCGGGCGCGGCAAGGGGCTGGGCGGGGCGCGGGGCGGGCTGCTGTCACGCGGTTCACGGATGTCGCGCGGCTCACTGATGTCACGGAGTTCACGGGGGACGCGGAGCAAGTGGAAGGGCGGCAAGCACCTGTGACCCAGCACCCCTCCCCGCCGTACCCCCGCCCCCGGGGAGCCGCCCGGTGAGCAACATCCCGGAGACCGGCCGGACCAACCGGATCACCATCCGGCTGGTCGTCATCCAGATCCTCGTCGTCTCGCTCCTGCTCACGCTGGGCGGGCGCCTGTGGTACCTGCAGATCCGCAACGGCGACGAGTACACCGCCGAGGCGGCCAGCAACCACATCCAGCAGGTCATCGTCCCGGCCACCCGCGGCTCGATCCTGGACGCGCGCGGCATCCCGCTCGCCGACAACCAGACGCGGCTGGTCGTCTCGGCCGACCGCACCGACCTGATGAAGATGAAGGACAAGGGCAAGCGCGTCCTCGCCCGGCTCGCCGGGGTGCTCGGCCTGAAGCCGGAGGACGTGGCGGCGAAGGTGCGGCTCTGCGACGCGAAGACGCCCAAGCCGTGCTGGGCCGGCTCGCCCTACCAGCCGATCCCCATCACCGACGAGGCCACCACCCAGCAGGCCCTCCAGATCCGCGAGCGCGCCGAGGACTTCCCCGGCATCACCGCCGAGCCGATGGCCGTCCGCCGCTACCCCGGCCCCGGGGGCTCCAACACCGCCCAGGTCCTGGGCTACCTGTCGCCCGTCACCGACGAGGAGATCACCCAGGCCAAGGACTCCCGCACGCCGCTGATGCGCTCCGACGAGATCGGCCGCAACGGCCTGGAGCGGCAGTACGACCCGGAGCTGCGCGGCAAGGCCGGCGTCACCCGGTACGAGGTCGACAACCTCGGCCGCGTCATCGGCAAGGCCAGGAGCGACCGCGCCGAACCCGGCTCCAACGTCGTCACCAGCATCGACGCCCGTGTGCAGGCCATAGCGGAACGCGAGCTCGACCAGGCGATGAAGGACGCCCGGCAGGAGATGGACCGCAACACGGGCACCACCTACAAGGCCGACGCGGGCGCCGTCGTCGTCATGGAGTCCAAGACCGGCCGGGTGGTCGCCATGGCCTCCAACCCGACCTACGACCCCAACGTCTGGGTGGGCGGCATCTCCGCCAAGGACTACCAGGCGCTGACCGGCAAGGACTCGGACTACCCGCTGCTCAACCGGGCCATCCAGGGGCAGGCGGCCCCCGGCTCGGTGTTCAAGGTCATCTCGGCCACGGCGGCCGTCAACGCGGGCTACGCGTTCACCGACAAATACAACTGTTCGAGCTCGTACAGCATCGGCCACCAGGTCTTCAAGAACTTCGAGTCCAAGGGGTACGGCCCGATCAACCTGGGCCGGGCGCTGGAGGTCTCCTGCGACACCGTCTTCTACGACCTGGCCTACCGGCAGTGGCAGAAGGACGGCGGCAACAACCCCAAGCACCCCAAGGACTGGTTCTACCGGACCGCTCACGACTTCGGCCTCGGCAAGCCCACCGGCGTCGACCTTCCCAACGAGGTCCGCGGCCGGGTCCCGGACCGCGACTGGAAGAAGCGGTACTGGGAGCTCAACAAGGACGCCTGGTGCAAGCAGGGGGCCGGCGCGGGCAAGACCGGCGACAAGGGCGACTACGCGGCCCAGATCGCCAAGGAGAACTGCGAGTCGTTCGCCCGGATGCGCGCCGGCGACTCCGTCAACTACTCCATCGGCCAGGGCGACACCCTCGTCACCCCGATCCAGATGGCCACCATCTACGCGGCCATCGCCAACGGCGGCACCCTCCACGACCCGACCGTCGGCAAGGCGATCGTCAGCCCCGACGGCAAGCGGATCCGGGAGATCCGGCCGAAGGCGCACGGGCAGCTGCCCTTCGACCGGAAGACCCGCGACCAGCTCGACTCCGCGCTGGCCGGCGTCGCCACCCAGGGCAGCGCCGCCTGGCGCTTCCAGGGCTGGCCGCAGAAGGAGATCCCGATGCACGCCAAGACCGGCACCGCCGAGGTCGCCGGCAAGCAGACGACCTCCTGGTTCGCCACGTACACCAAGGACTTCACCATCGTCATGACGATCTCCCAGGGCGGTACGGGATCCGGCGCCTCGGGACCGGCCGTCCGGAAGATCTACAACGCCCTGTACGGGGTGGACGAGCAAGGGAAGATCGACGCCAAGAAGGCGCTGCTGCCCGCGCCCGAGGCCGGCCTGCCGAAGATCGACAAGGACGGCAGCATCGTCGCCGCGCACATCGACCCGCCGCCGTCCGAGCCCGCCCGCAAGGAAGAGAAGCAGGAAGAGTGAGCGACATGAGCGGTATGAGCGCCGACGGCTTCCGCATCCGCCGCTTCGCCCCCCAGCGCTCCACCTGGGCCCGGCTCACCGACCGCGACTCCGTCGTCCGCCGCCTCGACTGGGTCATGCTCCTCGCCGCGCTGGCCCTGTCCGGCTTCAGCACCCTGCTCGTCTACTCCGCCACCCGCGGCCGCACCGAGCTCACCCACGGCGACCCGTACTACTTCCTGCTCCGCAACGTCCTCAACACCGGAATAGGGCTGACCCTCGCCGCCGGCGCCGTCTGGGCCGGCCACCGGGCGCTGCGCGGCGTGGTCCCGGTGCTCTACGTGGTCTCCGTGCTCGGCTGCCTCTCCGTCCTCACCCCGCTGGGCGCGACGATCAACGGCGCCCGGTCGTGGATCCAGCTCGGCGGCGGCTTCTCCATCCAGCCCTCCGAGTTCACCAAGATCACCATCACCCTGGGCATGGCCATGCTGCTGGCCCAGGCCGTGGACGCGGGCGACCGGCCGCACCCCGACCACCGCACCGTCCTCCAGGCCCTGGGCATCGCCGCCGTGCCCATCCTGGTCATCCTGCTGATGCCGGACCTCGGCTCGGTCATGGTCCTCGTCGTCATCGTGCTCGCCGTGCTGCTGGCCTCCGGCGCCTCCAACCGCTGGATCGCCGGCCTGCTGGGCGCGGGACTCCTCGGCTGCGTGCTGATCTGGCAGCTCGGGATACTGGACGAGTACCAGATCAACCGCTTCGCCGCGTTCGCCAACCCCGCCTTCGACCCCGCCGGCGTCGGCTACAACACCAAGCAGGCCCGCATCGCCATCGGCTCCGGCGGCCTCACCGGCTCCGGCCTCTTCCACGGCTCCCAGACCACCGGGCAGTTCGTCCCCGAGCAGCAGACGGACTTCATCTTCACCGTCGCGGGCGAGGAACTCGGCTTCGTCGGGGCGGGCACGATCATCTTCCTGATCGGCGTCATCCTCTGGCGCGCGTGCCGCATCGCCCGCGAGACCACCGAGCTCTACGGGACGGTCGTGGCCGCCGGGATCATCGCCTGGTTCGCCTTCCAGTCCTTCGAGAACATCGGCATGACCCTGGGCATCATGCCCGTCACCGGACTGCCGCTGCCCTTCGTCTCCTACGGCGGCTCCTCGATGTTCGCCGCCTGGATCGCCGTCGGACTCCTCCAGTCGATCAAGGTCCAGCGGCCGCTGGCCTCGGCCTAGCGCGCGCCCGCCGGGCGGTGGCCGACTTCCGGCCTGCCGCCGGGCGCCTCCGGCGACTAGATTCGGCGGCATGGACCGGCTCCGGGGCGCGATCGTGCGGGAGATCGAGCGCAAGTACGAGGCCGACGACGGGACGGCGCCCGTCGTCCTGCCCGACCTGGGCCGGACCGGACCCGTCGCCCGCGTCGTCGACCGCGGGACGGACGTCCTCGACGCCGTCTACTACGACACCGCCGACCGCCGGCTCCTCGCCGCCGGCATCACCCTCCGCCGCCGCACCGGAGGCGACGCCGGATGGCACCTCAAGCTCCCCGTCGCGCCGGGCGTACGCGACGAGGTGCGCGCCCCGCTCACGGACGGGATCCCGCGCCGACTCGCCGGCCTCGTCCGCGCCCGCACCCGCGGCGCGCCTCTCGTCCCGCTGGCCCGCGTCGTCTCACGACGCGACGTACGGCACCTCCTCGACGCCGGCGGCACCCTCCTCGCCGAGGTCGCCACCGACTCCGTCACCGCCGGGGCGCCCGCGGGGGAGGACCCCGGTACGACGACGGCGTGGACCGAGATCGAGGTGGAGCTCGCACCCGGCGCCGACCCCGGCCTCCTCGACGTCCTCGAACGGCCCCTGCGGGAGGCCGGACTCCGCCCCTCGCGCGCAGGCAGCAAGGTCGCCCGGGCCCTCGCCGGAGCCGACGGGACCGCCCCCGTCGCGGGGGAGAGCGCCCCGGAGCCCCCGCCGCCCGGACCCGGCACGGGCGACGCCGCCCGCGTCGTCCTCGCCCACCTCCGCGCCCAGACCGAGGCCCTAGCCGCCCTCGACCCCGGCGCCCGGCTCGGCACCGAGGACGCCGTCCACCAACTCCGTGTCGCCACCCGCCGGCTGCGCAGCGCCCTCCGCACCCACCGAAAGCTCCTCGACCCCCGCGCCACCGACCCCCTCGGCGCCGAACTCCGCCGGCTCGCCGGCGAACTGGGCGTCGACCGCGACCGCGAGGTGGTCACCGAACGGCTGCGGCAGCGCCTCGACGAACTCCCGCGCACCCTCGTCCGCGGCCCGGTCCGCGCCCGCCTGCGCATCTGGTCCAACCGCAGCCGCGTCGACGCCCGCCGCCGCGTCACCACCGCCCTCGACAGCCCGCGCTACCTGACCCTGCTCGACCGGCTCGACGCCCTCGTCACCGACCCGCCGCTGCGCCCGGCCGCCGCCGAAGCCGCCGAGAAGGACCTGGCCAAGGCGGTCCGCCGGGACCGGGACCGGCTCGCGGCCCGCATCGCGCACGCCCTCGCCACCGACCCGGGCCCGGCCCGCGACGCCGCCCTCCACGACGCCCGCAAGGCCGCCAAACGCGCCCGCTACGCGGCCGAGTCCGCCGCCCCCGCCCTGGGCAAGGACGCCAGACGGCTCGCCAAACGGCTCAAGGCCGTCCAGACCGTCCTCGGCGACCACCAGGACAGCGTCCTCACCCGCGACGCGCTGCGCCTGATCGCCGCGCAGGCGGCCGTCGCGGGGGAGGCGACGTTCACGTACGGACTGCTGTACGGGCGCGAGGAGGCGCGGGCGGCGGAGTGCGAGCGGGAGCTGGCGGGGGTGTGGGAGAAGGCCGCCGAGGTGTCACTGTGAGTTACGCTGTGTGACGGCCGACCCGGATCGTCACGCCGCCGGGCACGTTACTCTTGAGGGTCACCCTGCCCGCTCATGAGAGACATCCGCGAATGCCTGTCGAGTCGGTCTTCCCGCGCCTGGAAGCGCTTCTCCCGCACGTCCAGAAGCCCATCCAGTACGTCGGCGGAGAGCTCAACTCCACCGTCAAGAACTGGGACGAGTGCGACGTCCGCTGGGCGCTCATGTACCCGGACGCCTACGAGGTCGGGCTGCCCAACCAGGGCGTCATGATCCTGTACGAGGTCCTCAACGAGCGCGAGGGCGTCCTCGCCGAGCGCACGTACAGCGTCTGGCCCGACCTGGAAGCGCTGATGCGCGAGCACGGCGTGCCGCAGTTCACGGTGGACGCCCACCGGCCGGTCAAGGAGTTCGACCTCTTCGGTCTCAGCTTCTCCACCGAGCTCGGCTACACCAACATGCTCACGGCTCTCGACCTCGCGGGCATCCCGCTGGAGGCGGCCGACCGGACGGTCGACGACCCGATCGTCCTGGCCGGCGGCCACGCCGCGTTCAACCCGGAGCCGATCGCGGAGTTCATCGACTGCGCCGTCATCGGCGACGGCGAGCAGGCGGTCCTGGAGATCACCGACATCGTCCGCGCCTGGAAGGCCGAGGGCCGTCCCGGCGGGCGCGAGGAAGTGCTGTTCCGGCTGGCGAAGACGGGTGGCGTGTACGTCCCCCGGTTCTACGACGTCGAGTACCTGCCCGACGGCCGCATCGCCCGCGTCGTCCCCAACCGCTCCGGCGTGCCGTGGCGCGTGTCCAAGCACACCGTCATGGACCTCGACGAGTGGCCGTACCCCAAGCAGCCGCTGGTCCCGCTCGCGGAGACCGTGCACGAGCGGATGTCCGTCGAGATCTTCCGAGGCTGCACCCGCGGCTGCCGCTTCTGCCAGGCGGGCATGATCACCCGCCCGGTGCGCGAGCGCTCGATCACGGGCATCGGCGAGATGGTCGACAAGGGCCTGAAGGCGACCGGCTTCGAGGAGGTCGGCCTGCTGTCGCTGTCCTCCGCCGACCACACCGAGATCGGCGACATCGCCAAGGGCCTCGCCGACCGCTACGAAGAGGACAAGATCGGCCTCTCGCTGCCGTCGACCCGCGTGGACGCCTTCAACGTCGACCTCGCGAACGAGCTGACCCGCAACGGCCGCCGCTCCGGTCTCACCTTCGCCCCCGAGGGCGGCTCCGAGCGCATGCGCAAGGTCATCAACAAGATGGTCTCGGAGGAGGACCTCATCCGGACCGTCGCCACCGCGTACGGCAACGGCTGGCGCCAGGTGAAGCTGTACTTCATGTGCGGCCTGCCGACGGAGACCGACGAGGACGTCCTCCAGATCGGCGACATGGCGGTCAACGTCATCGCCAAGGGCCGCGAGGTCTCCGGCTCCAACGACATCCGCTGCACGGTCTCCATCGGCGGCTTCGTGCCCAAGCCGCACACCCCGTTCCAGTGGGCCCCGCAGCTCTCCGCCGAGGACACGGACGCCCGTCTGGCCAAGCTCCGAGACAAGATCCGCGGCGACAAGAAGTACGGCCGCTCGATCGGCTTCCGCTACCACGACGGCAAGCCCGGCATCGTCGAGGGCCTCCTCTCCCGCGGCGACCGCCGCGTCGGCGCCGTGATCCGCGCCGTCTACGAGTCCGGCGGCCGCTTCGACGGCTGGCGCGAGCACTTCAGCTACGACCAGTGGATGAAGTGCGCGGAGGAGACCCTCCCCCCGCAGGGCGTCGACGTCGACTGGTACACCACCCGCGAGCGCACCTACGAGGAGGTCCTGCCCTGGGACCACCTGGACTCCGGCCTCGACAAGGACTGGCTCTGGGAGGACTGGCAGGACGCCCTCGACGAGACCGAGGTCGACGACTGCCGCTGGACGCCGTGCTTCGACTGCGGCGTGTGCCCTCAGCTTGACCTCGACATCCAGATCGGCCCCACGGGCAAGAAGCTGCTGCCGCTCAGCGTCAAGAAGTAAGCGCACCCACTGCGATTCTCAGGGAAGGCACCTGTCCGGGCTGGCAGGTGCCTTCTTCGTATCGCCTTCCCAGCCGGCATGGGCCGCCGCTGCCCTGGCGCCTCGCCGATCGCTTCCCGGCGACTCGCGGCGAGACCGGCTTCTCCGGGTTACCGCCCACTTCTGGCCCTGTGCGCGACCCGCGAATTCCACGCCACTCATTGCACGCCACGCCTGCGCCAGAGCTGGCTTGAAACGATCTTCAGCCGGGCCGGTAAAGACACTAGCCTTGCGGTGCCTGCAATGATTGCATGTAGCAATTACTACCTGTTCGCATAAAGGAAAGGTCGGGCCGCTCGGAGGATGGTGGCCTGTTGTTCGTTGACGAGCGAGGGGGCAGGGTTTTCTTGCCGGTGACGACGATGCATGTGTTCTTGGGGGCTGAGTAATGGATCCGGTCGCGGGATTGGTTTTCGGTGTAGGTCTGGTGACGCTGGGTGCCATGATCCATTACGTCAAAAGTCAGGTCGCAAGCGGGAATATCGAGCGCAATTCCATGATCGGAATCCGGACCAAGGCGACGATGTCTTCGGACGACGCCTGGAAGGCCGGGCATGCGTCGGCGTCGCCGTTGCTGATGGTGGCCTATTTGACCGCCTACAGCGTAGGCGCCGTTTCTTTGGCGATCAGCCTGGCTCTGTCGCTGAGCGATGCCGAGAACCCGGCCGTCATCATTGTACCGCTGGTCGGAATCGTCGTGGTTCTCGCACTTCTCGCGACGGCGGCGGGCAGAGCGAACTCGGCTGCGCGCGCGGCCGGTCCTGAGGGCGGGTAGTCCAGTCGTTGCTGAATTGCATCGATATAGGGGAGGACAGTGTGAAAATCAGGACCAGAAACGCGGTTGCCGCGCTGGTTGCCGGCTCCATTATTGTGGTAGGTGGTGTGACTACGCAGAGCGCTGTTGCCGACGGCGCCCCCGGAGGGGCGGTGCCGAGCAAGGCGCAGCTCAAGGAGGCGGCAAAGGAAACGGCAAAGTTCAGTGACGCGGAGTTGCTGCAGCTGTTGCTCGCCGCTCAGGGGCCCATTGCCGACGCGCATCCGGAGCTGAAGCGGATGCTTGGGTTCGACGCATCGAAGCCGCGCACCGATGAAGCGGCGCTGGACAAGGTCATTGCCGGCTACTTGGCCGCACACCCCGAGTTCCACAGGGCGATGGCCGTTCCGTTCCAATCCGGGGACCCCGTGCGTGTCGGGGCCGCTCTCCGTGACTTCTCGGTGACCTTCAACCAGTTCATCAAGAAGAACGCTCGTCCTGTTAATGGCGGCAAGGGGCCGGCCCTGGCGAGCGGCTGGACCTGGATGGGCGCATATGTGATCATATATGCGAATGCCGTGGGGGCCGCCAACGCATTGGCGTACACGAACGCCGGGGTCGCCACCAACGCTCTCGCAACCCTTGTGGTCGTCACCTGGTACCTCGAGGACGGCAAGCCGGTCGGTTCGGATATAGAGCGTGACGCGTTTGTCGATGCTCTTACTTCCGCGCTGACATGAGTCGCGACCCGGTGACCATCGGGCAGAACTCCGACGGACGCCCCGCCGCAGAGGGCTGTCCCGAGCCGATTCGCTCCTTGCCGGCTCTGGCCTCTGCTGCCGGCGGTCTCGTCGTGGTCGGGATTCTGCTGGCCGGGTCGATCTTCTTCTCTCTTCCCAGTAACGTACTTTCCACGCGTGACGGAGGATATCTTCGATCGCTGTCGGCCAGGCTCATGCCCCAAAGCTGGGCCTTCTTCACCAAACCGCCGAACGATCCGGAACTGGTTCCTTACGTGGTGTCCGGCGACGATGTCGCCTATGCGGCACATCTGCCGAATTCCCGGTCGGACAACTTGTACGGGCTGACACGGCGCCAGCGTGCGCAAGGCCCAGAAGTCGCCGGCATGGCAAACCAGGTCCGAGCGTGGAAGGACTGCGAGGAACTCAAAGGAGATTGCCCGGCGGCGGTCGCCGGGTCTTCGGCTCCAGAAACCGTCACGAACTCATCTCCGGTCCCGACGCTTTGCGGGCGCTTGGTTCTGGTGGAGACGAGACCTGTCCCGTGGAAGTTCCGTGACAGGTACGAAGGATGGCGCCTCGACAAGAAGGCCGCTCTCGTGGAGGCCAAGTGCTCGCGAAAAAGCTAGCCGTGTCGATGGAGCGTTCCCTTCGGTGCTTTCCTGCCGAATCCCGAGCGCTGGGCGTGGGCAGATCCCTGATTGCGCTCGCGCAGGCGTCCATCTTGATTTTCACCCCGGCGTCTCATCTCTTCGTCCCGGTGGGTGGAACGGAAACCAAGGTCGATTGCTCGTCCCTGGCGCAGGGGGCATCACTGTACTGCCTGGCGGATTCCGCAGACCGGCAGCTCCTCAATCTTGTTCTTCTGGTCGTTCTTCTGGTCGTGGCGAGCGGAATCCTGCCTCGGTACACCACTGTGCTGCACTTCTGGGCATCGCTCTCCATCGGTCAGTCGATATCGCTCCCTGACGGTGGCGATGCCGTAGCTCAGGTCGTCACTTTCTTTCTCATGCTGGCTTGTATCAATGACAGGCGAGTCTGGCACTGGCAGCGATCGGACGGAGGGAAGAGCGATTCGGTTTGGCAGGGGCTCGCCTGGGCCGGCTGGTGGGGCGTCCGGCTCCAGGTCTCCTATATTTATCTCAACAGTGCACTGGCGAAATTGCCCGTGGATCCGTGGACGGAAGGCAGCGCGACCTATTACGTCGCGCGTATGGAGAACTTCGGGGCGGCCGGCCTTTTCGCCGATCTGTTCCGCTCGGCAACGAGCGTCACCATCATCGCCCTCCTGTCCGCTTGGGGAACGATCGCCGTCGAATGCTTGATAGCGCTTCTTCTGTTGCGGCGCGGGTTCCCGCAGGCGGTGGCCGCGGGGATCAGTGCTTGCCTCCATGTATTGATCATTTTGCAGCTCGGGATCGTCTCTTTCGGGCTCACCATGTTGGGGGCGGTGGTCTGCGCCGCATCCCGGGGTGTGGACGTCCACGCCGTTCGGTTGCGAAAGCTCTTCCGGCCCGCCCGCGGTGCCGCTCGGCCGGACCGCTCGGCAGTGCCGGCGGAACCTGGGCCGGCAGAGAGGAGCGGCGCGGTGGTGCTCGAGTCGTAGGGGGCCTGTAAGCCGGGCTGTGAGCAGGCCCCGCTGTTCGGCGTGCTGTCCCTGATTCATCTGTGCGCCTTCCTCTCTATAGAGAGAGGACACGGCACACTCCTTCGGGTGGCCCCGGCGAGGGGCCGCCCGTTCGGCCTATTGAGGCTCGCTGTCGCGTTCAAGCGTCGAGGATCGGGTGCGCGTGCCGGGCGGGGGCCCTGCCGGGTTGGCGGGGCCCCTGTTGCGCGTACGCTAGGTAGCAGTACGACCGCTCTCACGAAGGAACAGACCACTGGGCAAGCGACAGCCCGAAGGCCCGCCGCCCGCACCCGCGGTGCAGCGCATCCGCCTCCGCTACACCAAGCGCGGCCGCCTCCGGTTCACCAGCCACCGTGACTTCCAGCGCGCCTTCGAGCGGGCGCTGCGCCGGGCCGAGGTGCCCATGGCGTATTCGGCCGGCTTCACGCCGCACCCCAAGGTGTCGTACGCCAATGCCGCACCCACCGGCACGGGCAGTGAGGCCGAGTACCTGGAGATCCAGCTCGCCGAGGCGCGCGACCCCGCGCTGCTGCGGGAGCTGCTCGACGAGTCGCTGCCCACCGGGCTCGACATCGTCGACGCGGTGGAGGCGCGGACGTCCTCCTTCGCCGACCGGCTGGAGGGCTCCCTGTGGGAGCTGCGGCTGGACGGGGTGGAGGTCGCCGAGGCCGAGCGAGCCGTGGCGGCGTTCCTCGCGGCGGAGACCGTGGAGGTCGCGCGCCGCACCAAGAACGGGATGCGCACCTTCGACGCGCGGGGTGCCGTGTGCCGACTCGAGGCCTCGGCCGATCCGGCCGATAGGCCCGGTACCGGTGCCTGTGCGATACTGCGGCTGGTTGTTCGGCATTCGACACCCGCCGTTCGACCCGACGACGTCCTGTCCGGGCTCCGCGCCACGGCCGACCTGGCGCCGCCGGTCCCCGCTGCGGTGACCAGGCTGGCGCAGGGGCCGCTCGACGATGAGACCGGAACGGTGACCGATCCGCTCGCGCTCGATCGCGACGCTGCCACGGCCGCTTCATCACCGGCCACCGGCGCGGCGACGGCAGCGGGCGGACCAGCGTAAGGACGCGTCGCGCGCCGCCGGTGCACCAGGGAGCCACCCCGGTCCGGCAGGCGCATTGACCAGGAGACTTTCGCCGGTGCCGCAGATCGGACCCGGCGAGCGAGACGACAGCTCCCGTGCGGCGACCGCGCCCCGGACGGCGGAACCGCGCTCATCACGCGGACCGGCGGGCCGGAATCCGGCGCGGCGCCCGGGAGCGTGACGGGAGAACCGCCCGCATGCTCGAACCCACTGAGCCCATGGAATCCGGGAACGCGCACGACGCGCCCGGGAACAACGACAACACCGGGAGCCCCAGCGACACGCTGCCGCCGCGCCGCCGTCGCCGCGTGGCCTCCCGCCCGGCCGGTCCGCCGGTGGCCGAGGGCGGCGTCGACGCCTCCGCGGCGTCCGAGGCCGCTTCCGGATCCGGATCTGCTTCCGCTTCCGCGGAGCCGGCCGCCGAGGCCGCGGCTCCGGCGCGCTCGCGTCGCCGTGCGACCCGTGCCGCGTCCAAGCCGGCCGCCGAGACCGCGGTCACGGCGGAGGCTGCCACGACGGAGAACGGGGCCGCCGAGGCCCCTGCCACTCCGGCGCGTCCGCGCCGCCGTGCCGTCCGCAAGGCCGGCGGCCCGGCCGAGGGTGCCGCTCAGCAGCCCGCCGCCGAGGTGAGCGCCGACGCGGGTGCCCCCGCCGAGGCCGCTGCCACCGAGACCGCTGCCGCCGAGGCGCCCGCCACCCCGGC
>NZ_JAIQLH010000460.1 GCF_020037025.1 Streptomyces huiliensis
CGGGCGGCCCGGCTGGGTCTGCTGACGAGCCTCGCGCAGGAGCTCCCGTGGCTCGACTGCGCGCACCTGGACCTCCAGGAGGCCCCGGCCGACACACAACTACCCTTCGTTCTGGGCGAGTTGCGGGCCCGTCGGGGTGACATCGAAGCCGCCGTCCGCGGCGGCGTCCGGACCGTGCCGCGCCTGGCGGCGCCGCGGCCCCCGGCCGGCGCGGCGGCCC
>NZ_JAIQLH010000461.1 GCF_020037025.1 Streptomyces huiliensis
GCGGCGGAGTCCGCCCGCTCGGGGCGCGCCGGGGCGTCCCGTACCGCGTCCCCCCGGTGCGCGTCGACCGCGACCCGGGCCGCGGCGGAGCCCGGGACGGAGACGGACGCGGCGGTGGATGCGGCCGATGCGGCTGACGCTGTCGTGTCCGCCGAGGCCGCCGAGGCCGCCGTGTCCGCGACGGCCGCCGGGCGGTCGGCGGACGTCCGCCCGGCGACGGCCCGGACCAGCGAGCGGGCGCTCTCATGCTCGTACGTCTGGTCGTACGCCGTGCCGACCGCCGCTCCCGGCCGCGCCACCGGAACCGTCGGGCCGGTGTGCCCGGCCGCCGGCCGCCCGGGCCGGGCGCCGGCCGGCACCTCGATCGGGGCGTCGGCGCGGACCTGGCCGCCCGGGACCCCGCTCCGGCCGCCGCTGCTGTCGCCCACGGTCAGCGGATTGCCGGGCAGCAGCCCCGACACCATGGCCACGGCCCCTATGGCCACCGCGGCCGAGGCGCCGAGCAGCCCGGTCCTGGCCGGGGCCTTCGTCTTCGGCGGCCGGACGGCCCCGCCGCCGACGGCCCCGGCGCCCTTCGCCACGGCGCCCCGGCCGCGCTCCCGTCCCTTGCGCGGCGGCTTCCCCGCCTGACGGGCCTTCTCCCCGGGCTGTTTCTCCGGCCGCCTTTCCGGCCGGGGCCGGCCGCTCTCGGACCGCGCGACCGGGGCCGGCGGGGCCGGAGCCGGCCGTGCCGGCGGGGCCACGTGCGCGGCCCGGTGCCGCCCGGTGCCGGCCGGGAGGGGGACCGCCAACGGCAGGGGGACGGTGGGTGCCTCGTCCGGGTCGTACGGGTCGTACGGTTCGGCCGTCACGACCGGCTCGATCGCACCAGCCGTTTTGATCGTCTCGGTCGTCTCGCTCGTCAGGGGATCCCTGGGTGCCCGGGGACTCGCTGTCGCTTCGTCGGAGGTCTCGGAGGTCACGGGGGCAGAGCGTCGATGGCGACCCATCCGCTGCCTTCCTTGGGTGCTCGGCGTCACGGTGCGTACGGTGTCACTCGTACGGGCTAGTCCTTTTCGAGGCGCGACTGTACGGCACGAAATGAGGGGCTGAAGTGCTGCTTATCTAATTGGCCGGTTAGCGTGCAGACATGAACGACTGTGTCCGTCTCACCGCCTGGGTTCGTGGTCATGTGCAGGGTGTC
Source organism: Streptomyces huiliensis (assembly GCF_020037025.1). GTDB lineage: Bacteria > Actinomycetota > Actinomycetes > Streptomycetales > Streptomycetaceae > Streptomyces > Streptomyces huiliensis. Next base: position 1,184 of record NZ_JAIQLH010000461.1, read on the forward strand.
GGCTTCCGCTGGTTCACCCGGGAGAACGCACTGCGCATCGGAGGGCTGATCGGTTTCGCCTCGAACCTCGCCGACGGCCGCGTCCAGGTGGTCGCCGAGGGGCCGCGTGAGGCGTGCGAAAGGCTGCTCGACTGGCTGCGCGGCGGGGACACGCCCGGGCGCGTGGACGGCGTGACCGAGATCTGGGCCACACCGCGCGGCGGTTACGACGGCTTCGAGATGCGCTGACCGCCACCGCCGGAGGGCGGTAGGGGGAGGGGAGAGAGGCGGAATCCGAAAGGGCCGTACTCCTGTTTATATGCCATTGGCATATGCGCTCGCGGAATATTGCCTGATGGTTGCCAAGACGGCGCCGCCGTGGAAGGCTGCACCCCAACGGATGATCTCCCCACCCTCCGGGCCCGGCCAGGGAAAGGCGCCGCGTATTCACCCGCCGCGCACCGCCGGGACGCCCGTCGATACGCGGTGTGATCGTGTTGACCGTCAAACCATTTGGTGAGACTCTGGAAGCCCCGCGCACCTTAGCTGTTTGGCATGGAAGACACGAGCAAGAGCGAAGGCCAAGCACCGCGGGTGCGAATCCCTCACGACCCACACCGCTTAGGTCGGTCACTCAGTGTGGAGGACCATCCATCATGGCAAAGGCGCTTCTCGGTTACGTCGGCGGCTCCGACCCCCGAGTCCTCTCCGAGATGCGACGGCTTCAGCAGCGAGTCCAGGACCTGGAATCCGAGCTCATCCGGATGCAGGCCGAGAACGACGCGCTGTCTGCCGCCGCTCACCGCGGTGACTCGCTGCTCGACAGCATCGACGTTTCCAAGGCGGAGCCTGCGCTCGCCTGACCGCCTCGCCCCACCCCGGGGGGCACGGTCGGGCTGCACTGTCAGCCGCTCGAGAATCTGCAAGGGACGCTTCGGCGTCCCTTCGTCGTACCCGCTGCGTTCCCTCGGCGTCCCCCGTCGTTCCGTCCGTCGTCCACTGGCGTTCGCCCCCCGTCCCGTACCGCAACTGTGCCCTCCCCGTTCCGGGGCGAAACCACGGCCCGTCGATCGCGTGGCGGCGCGCCAGCGGCCCGCGCGGGCCCGGAACGACGCAGGACAGAACGGTAAAGTCGGTCCGCGTGCACCTCAAGAGCCTGACCCTGCGCGGCTTCAAGTCCTTCGCCTCCGCCACGACCCTGCGGTTCGAGCCCGGCATCACCTGTGTCGTGGGTCCCAACGGTTCCGGCAAGTCGAACGTCGTGGACGCCCTCTCCTGGGTCATGGGCGAGCAGGGCGCCAAGTCGCTGCGCGGCGGCAAGATGGAGGACGTCATCTTCGCCGGGACGACCGGCCGGCCGCCGCTCGGCCGCGCCGAGGTCTCGCTCACCATCGACAACTCCGACGGCGCGCTCCCCATCGAGTACGCCGAGGTCACCATCACGCGGATCATGTTCCGCAACGGCGGCAGCGAGTACCAGATCAACGGGGACACCTGCCGCCTCCTCGACATCCAGGAGCTCCTCTCCGACTCCGGCATCGGCCGCGAGATGCACGTCATCGTCGGCCAGGGCCAGCTCGACTCCGTCCTGCACGCCGACCCCACCGGCCGCCGTGCCTTCATCGAGGAGGCCGCAGGCGTCCTCAAGCACCGCAAGCGCAAGGAGAAGGCGCTGCGGAAGCTGGACGCGATGAAGGCCAACCTCGCCCGGGTCCAGGACCTCAGCGACGAACTGCGCCGCCAGCTCAAGCCGCTGGGCCGGCAGGCCGCGGTGGCCCGCCGCGCCGCCGTCATCCAGGCCGACCTGCGCGACGCCCGGCTGCGGCTGCTGGCCGACGACCTGACGGCCCTCCGCGAGGCGCTCCACGCCGAGATCGCCGACGAGGCCGCACTCAAGAGCCGCAAGGACGCCACCGAGGCCGAACTGCGCGAGGCGGCCCGGCGCGAGGCCGACCTGGAACGGCAGGTCGAGGAGCTGGCGCCGCGGCTGGCCACGGCCCAGCAGACCTGGTACGAACTCTCCCGCCTCGCCGAGCGGGTGCGCGGCACCATCGGCCTCGCCGACGCCCGGGTCACCAGCGCCACCGCCGCCCCCGCCGAGGAGCGGCGCGGCCGCGACCCCGAGGACCTGGAGCGTGAGGCGGCCCGGATCCGCGAGCAGGAGGCCGAGCTGGAGGCCGCCGTGGAGGCCGCGGACCGGGCCCTGGAGGACACCTCCGCCCACCGCGCCGACCTCGAACGCCGC
>NZ_JAIQLH010000462.1 GCF_020037025.1 Streptomyces huiliensis
TGGAGGCCGCGGACCGGGCCCTGGAGGACACCTCCGCCCACCGCGCCGACCTCGAACGCCGCCTCGCCGAGGAGGAGCGCCGGCTGCGCGACGCCGCCCGCGCCCTCGCCGACCGGCGGGAGCAACTGGCCCGGTTGCAGGGCCGGGTCACCGCGGCCCGCGGCCGGGTGGCCTCCGCCGAGGCCGAGGCCGGCCGGCTGGCGACCGCCCGCGACGAGGCCCGGGAGCGCGCGGCGGCGGCGCGGGAGGAGTACGAGCTCCGGCAGGCCGAGGCGGACGGTACCGACGCCGGTGACGCCGAACTCGCCGACGGGCTGCGGGCCGCCAAGGATGCGCTGGCCGAGGCCGACGCCGCGGTGGCCGCCGCCCGCGAGGCCGCC
>NZ_JAIQLH010000463.1 GCF_020037025.1 Streptomyces huiliensis
GGCCGGCCGCCGCCGCCCGGGCGGTGCCGCGGCCCGGACGCCGACCGGGTTCCCGACCAGCCAGCACGTCCGCGCCCGCCGGCGCGCCCCATGCCCCGGCGGCCCGCGGTGCACCGAGAGGAAGAGAGCACGCGCCATGTCCGACCTCGCCACCCTGCCGTCCACCCCCACCCGCGCCCTCGAACGGGACTTCCGCCTGCTGTGGATCGGCAGCGCGATCAGCCAGTTGTGCGGGATGGCGACGGTGGTCGCGTTCCCGCTGCTCGCGGCCCGCACGCTGGGCGCGTCGGTCGGTGAGGTCGGCCTGATCACGGCGGCGGGCTATCTGCCCTGGCTGGTACTGACGCTGCCGGCCGGCGTGTACTGCGCGCGGCTGCGCCCGCGGACGCTGCTGCTCCTCGCCGACCTCGGCCGCGCGGGGATCGTGACCATGGTGCCGGTCCTGGCGGCGGCGGGGCACCTGGCGCTGTGGCACCTGTACCTGTCCAACGTCCTGGTCAGCTGCGCGACGGTGTTCTACGAGATCGTCTACCTGTCCATGCCGCCCCGCATGCTGCCCAAGGACCGGTTGGTCCACGGCAACGTCCGGCTCCAGATGGCGCGCGCGATGTCGCTGGCCTTCGGCCCGGCGGTGGCCGGGTTCACCGTGCAGGCGCTGGGACCGGAGCACGCGCCGCTGCTCAACGCGGGCGGTTTCGTGGCCTCGGCGGCGTGCAACCTGCTGATGCGGGCGCGGATCGAGGCGCCCGGCGCGACGTCCCGCACGGCGGGCCTGTGGGCCGAACTCGCGGAGGCGTTCCGGTTCGTAGCCCGGCGGCCGGTCATCCTCGCGTCGATCGCCGGTTCCGCCCTGGGCAACTGCTGCTTCGCCGCCTACGAGGCACTGGTGATCCTGTTCCTGGCCGACGACGTCGGGGTGGCCCCCGGCACCCTGGGCCTGCTGATCGGCTCGGTGGGCGTCGGCGGGCTGGTCGGGGCGTTCGGCGCGGGCCGGGTCAGCCGTCGGCTGGGGTCGGCGCGCGCGGTGTGGATCCCCGCCGTGGTGTGCGCCCCGGCGGGGCTGTTGCTGCCGCTGACCGGGCCGGGCTCCGGGCTGTTCCTGTTCCTGTGCGGCGCGCTGCTGTTCCACGCCGGGTTCGCCGTGTTCTCGGTGGGCCAGGCCACGCTCGTCCAACTGCTCACCCCGTCCGACCTGTTGCAGCGGACGGTCGCCTGCGTCCGGTTCGTCAGCCGCGGCATGCTCTTCGTCGGCGGACTGGTCGGCGGCTTGCTCGGCAGCCTGTTCGGCCCGCGGCTCGGGCTGGCCGTCGTGATGCTCCTCTGGATCGGCGCCCCCCTCGTCACCGCCTCCTCCCGGCTGCGGTTCTGGCGGGACATTCCCACTCTGGAGTGACACATGTCCGAAACGATCGACATCGTCATCACCACCATCGGCTCCGGGGAGTTCCTGGAGCGCTACGCCGACACCCTCGCGGAGGGCGGCGCCCGGCTCGTCGCCGTCCCGGACCGCCGGACGCCCGCCGCCTTCCACGCGGCCTGCGACCGGGCCCGCGCCCGGGGCGCCTCGGTCGTCTCCCCCGACGTGGCGGAGCAGGACCGGCTGCTGGCGAAGCTCGGGGTGCCGGACCTCGTCCCGTACGACTCCGACAACCGGCGCAACATCGGCTACCTGCTCTCGTACCTCGACGGCAGCGCGTGCGCCGTGTCCATGGACGACGACAACCTGCCCGCCGCGAGCCCGTTCCTGGACGAGCACCGGGTGGTGCTGGCGGGTCCCGCGCGGCACCGGACGGTGTCGTCGGCGTCCGGCTGGTTCAACGCCTGCGACCTGCTGGACGTGACGCCCTGCCGGGTGCACCCCCGGGGTTTCCCCTACGGGCCGCGGACGGCGTCCGACGCGCCGACGTGGACGGAGGAGAGGGCCGACGTGCGCGTCAACGCCGGGCTGTGGCTGGGCGATCCGGACGTGGACGCGGTGACCCGGCTCGCGGTGCGGCCGGAGGTGACGGGCTACCGGGGGCGGCCCGCCGTCCTGGCGCGGGACACCTGGTGCCCGGTCAACTCGCAGAACACGGCGGTGCACCGGGACGCCCTGCCCGCCTACTACTTCCTGCGGATGGGGCAGCCGGTCGGCGGAGTACCCCTGGAGCGCTTCGGGGACATCTTCAGCGGGTACTTCGTCGCGGCGTGCGCCAAGCACCTGGGGCACGCCGTCCGCTTCGGCGGCCCGCTGGTCCACCACGAGCGGAACGCGCACGACCTGTTCGCCGACCTCGCCGGCGAGCTTCCGGCGATCCGCTTCATGGACGAACTCCTCGACTGGCTGCGCAAGTTCCGCCTTGAGGGGAGCGACTACCGCGAGGCGTACGCCTCGCTCGCGGAGGGTCTGCGGGAGTTCGCCGAGCAGGCGCGCGGCCCGGCCTGGACGCAGGACGCGCGGGCGTTCCTGCACCGGAGCGCCCACCTGATGCGCACCTGGCTGACCGCGGTCCGCCGGATCGACGGCGCATGAGGCGGCGCACGAGACGGCACACGAGGCCGCCGGGAGGGCGCCCGGCGCGGGGCTCGTCGGGACGCTCCCGCACCGGGCGGCGGAGTTCAGCCCTTGGCGAGGATCGCGTCGACGGTCTCGGTGAGGGTCAGGTCCGAGCTGTCGAACCACGTCCCCTGGCCGTCGAGTTCGGACCGCATCGCCTCGTCGAGGAACGACCAGTCGTCCGCCAGCACCTTGTCCCGTTCGGCGACCCGCCGGGCGACGACGTCCGCCGTGGGCGCGAGGACGATGAGGTGCAGCGGCAGGCCCTTCAGCTGCTCCAGGTAGTAGTCGAGGTGGGCGCGCCGGACGACCACGTCGTCGATGACGGGGACGACCCCGGCGGCGTGGAAGCTGCGGGCGAGCACCGAGGCGTTGCGGGCGCGCAGCAGCAGCTGGCGGTCGGCCTCCAGGTCCTCCTCCGGCGAGGGCAGGTGCCCGCCGGAGACGATGAGGTCCTGGATGTGGTCGCCCTCGATGTGCGCGCCGAGGGGAAAGCGCCGGGCGAGGGCGTCGGACACCGAGCTTTTCCCGGATCCGGGAATGCCGATGACGAGGTAGGCGTCGGACGCGGGTTCGGTGTCGACGACCAGGCCCTGGAAGGAGTTCTCCGGCATTCTTCCTCTACTCCTTTTCGAACTCTTCGAACTTCTCGAACTTTTCGAATTCTTCGCGGGTGTCGCTGTGTCGAAAGCGTGGAGCGGCGGTCGGCGCGGCGGTCGGTAACGGCCGGTGCGGCGATCGTAGCAAGCGCCGGCGTGCCGCCCGTTCCGATGCACCGGACGACGAGGGGCTCATGACATTCGACCATGCGCTGCCGCCTCCCCCGCCGTGGCTGCTGCTTTTTTCCGCGGCCACGCGCACGGAGTTGACGGAGGGCGCGAAAAGAACGGCGGAATTGCTGGCCGGCGGCGCTCGCCCGGATGAGCTCCGGCCCTTTTCCGTCCGCCCCGGCCCGGAACGCCTGGCGGTGGCCGCGGCGGACGCGGCGGGGTTGGCCGAGGGGCTGGCGTGCTTCGCCGGCGGCCTGCCGAGCCCGCGCTGGACGGCGGGCCGGGCGGACGGCGCGGCCGGC
>NZ_JAIQLH010000464.1 GCF_020037025.1 Streptomyces huiliensis
CGAGGAACTGGCCACCGCCCTCGCCCCGGTACGGCCCCGGACGGCGGACGTCCCCTTCCACTCCACCGTCACCGCGGAGGCCGTCGACACGGCCGGACTCGACGCGGACTACTGGTACACCAACCTGCGCCGGCCGGTCCTCTTCGAGGAAACCCTGCGGCACATGGCCGACGCCGGCTACCGGGTCTTCGTCGAGGTCAGCCCGCACCCCGTGCTCACCGCGCCGGTCGGCCAGGTCCTCGACGGCGCCGACCCGGCCGGCACGGGCCCGGTCATCGGCTCCCTCCGGCGCGGCCACGGCGAACCGGACGACTTCCTGCGGTCCCTCGCCGACGCCTACGCGGCCGGCGTCCCCGTGGACTGGTCCCCGACGTACGCGCACACCACCCCGCGCCGCGTCGACCTCCCCGGCCACGCCTTCACCCGGCAGCGCTTCTGGCCCACTGCCGGCGGCTCGACCGAAACGGGCGACCTGCGCACGACCGGCCTGACCCCGACCCGCCACCCGTTCCTGGCGGGCAGCGTCCCGCTCGCGGTCGGCGGCGGCCACCTCTTCACCGGCCACATCTCCCCGGAACGCCACCCCTGGCTCGCCGACCACACCGTCCACGGCGAGATCGTCGTCCCCGGCACGGCCCTCCTGGAACTCGCCGCCACGGCAGGCACCCGCCTGGGCACCCCCGTCGTCGACGAACTGACCCTGGAGTCCCCGCTGCTGGTCCGCGACGGCGGCTGCGCCCTCCAACTCCACATCGCCGACCCCGACGCCGACGGACGATCCCCCTTCACCCTCCACGCGGAGGACGGCGCGGACGGCTGGACGCGCACCGCATCGGGCACCCTCGCGGCGGCACCGGCCGACGCCGTACCCCGGCCCGGAGAGCCGACGGGCACCTCCCCGCTCCGCTCCGGCGAGCCGGCTGACGCCGCGGGGGAGGCCGGGGCGGCCGTGTCCCGCACCGACGCGTCCGCGAGTGCCGCGCCGGAGGTGGCGGTGGGCGTCGGGCGGGTCGGCGATGGCACGGTCGCCGGGCCGGCGTCCGCCGAGACCCCGTCGGGCGCCGGGAACGCCGTGCTCACGCCCGGTACTTCCGCCGGGCACGCACCCGAGCCCGCAGGCTCCGCTCCGGCGGACCCCACCCCCTGGCCCCCCGAAGGCGCCACCCCCCTCGCCCTCGACGGCCTCTACGCCCGCCTCGCCGAGTGCGGCGTCGAGTACGGGCCCTGGTTCCGGGGCGTTCGCGCCGCCTGGCGGTGCGCGGACGGGATCGCCGCCGACGTCGTCCTCGACGCGGGCGGTGAAGCACCCGACGTCCGGCACCTGTTGCACCCCGCCCTGCTCGACGCGGCCTTCCACGCAGCCCTCGCCGACCGCACGGAAGGCGCGTCCGGCGCGGCGCTGCTGCCGTTCGCCTGGTCGGGGGTGCGGCTGCCGGCGGGCGGGAGCGCTCCCCGGGAACTGCGGGTGCGGCTCGCGCCCGCCGGTGGGGACGCCGTGCGGATGACCGCGCACGACGCGGCGGGACGCCTCGTCGCGTCCGTGGAGTCCGTCCTCGCCCGGCCGGTGTCGGCCGACCGGCTCGCCGCGGCCCGGCCGGTGGCCGCGGACTGCCTGTTCACCATCGCGTGGACTCCTGCGGCCGGGCCGCCCGTACCGTCGCCGCCCGGGGCCGTGGCGGTGCTGGAGAGCGCCGAGGAGTGGCCCTTCCCCGTCTACGACCCGGCCGCTCCGGACCCGGACGTCCGGTGGGTCGTCGTCCCGGTCGCTCCGCCCGAGGGCGCCACGCCGCCCGCCGCCGCCCGCGCACTGACGGGCCGCGTCCTGGCCCTGCTGCGGGAGTGGCAGGCGGACGAGCGGCCGGCCGCCGGTGAGACCGACGCCGCCGGCGTCGGGCGCGGCGGCGGCACCCGCCTCGAAGGCGACCGGCCGCGCCTGGCGTTCGTCACGCGCACGGCCGTGGCCGCCCGGCCCGGGGACGAGGCCCGCGTCGCGCCGGAGACGGCCGCCGTGTGGGGTCTGGTGCGCAGCGCGCAGGCCGAGCACCCGGACCGGTTCGCCCTCGTCGACCTCGACGCGGCCGCCGGGCCCGCGGAACTCGTCCGCGCCCTGGGCCTGGACGAGCCCCAACTCGCCGTCCGCGAAGGGGCGCCGCTAGCGCCCCGGGCCGCCCGAGGCAGGGGGACGGGCAGCACCCCCTTCGACCCGGAGGCGACCGTCCTGATCACCGGCGGCACCGGCGGCCTGGGCGCCCTCGCGGCCCGCCACCTCGTGACCCGGCACGGCGTCCGGCACCTGCTGCTGGTGGGCCGCCGAGGCCCCGACGCCCCGGGCGCCCAGGCCCTCACCGCCGAACTCACCGCCCAGGGCGCGGACGTCAGGATCGCCGCCTGCGACGTGTCCGACCGCGACGCCGTCGCCCGGCTCCTCGCATCCGTACCCGCCGACCGCCCGCTGCGCGGCGTCCTGCACGCGGCCGGCGTCCTGGACGACGCGCTCGTCACGAACCTGACCGACGGGCAACTGGAAGGCGTGCTGCGCGCCAAGGCGGACTCCGCCTGGCACCTGCACGAGCTGACGCGCGGCCTCGACCTGACGGCGTTCGTCCTCTTCTCGTCGCTCGCCGGCGCCCTGGGCGGCCCCGGCCAGGCCAACTACGCCGCCGCCAACACCTTCCTGGACACCCTCGCCCACCTGCGCCGCGCCCAGGGCCTGCCCGCCGTCTCCGTCGCCTGGGGCCTGTGGGCCG
>NZ_JAIQLH010000465.1 GCF_020037025.1 Streptomyces huiliensis
GGACACCCTCGCCCACCTGCGCCGCGCCCAGGGCCTGCCCGCCGTCTCCGTCGCCTGGGGCCTGTGGGCCGAACGCAGCGACATGACCGGCCATCTGAGCGGCGCGGACACCGCACGGCTCGCCCGCGACGGCGTCCGCGCCCTCACCGCCGACGAGGGCCTGGCCCTCTTCGACGCCACCCTCGGCTCCGCCGACCCCGCGCCGCTGGCCGCCCGCCTGGACACGGCCGCCCTCCGCGCCCAGGCCGAGGCCGGGACGCTGCCGGCCGTGCTGCGGTCCCTCGCCCCGGCCGCGGCCAGGCCCGCCGGATCCACCGCCGGACCCGCCGCGCTCCTCGCGGACCTCACCGCCCGCACGGGCAAGGAGCGCGAACGGGCGCTCCTGCGCCTCGTCCGGAGCGAGATCGCGACCGTGCTGCGGTACCCCGGGCCGGACGCCGTGGGCCCCGACCGGCCGTTCAACGAGCTCGGCTTCGACTCCCTGGGCGCCGTCCAGCTGCGCAACCGGCTCGGCGTCGTCACCGGCCTGCGGCTGCCCGTGACCGCGGTGTTCGACCACCCCACCCCACGGGCCGTCGCCGCGCTTCTCCAGGCCGGACTGTTCCCGGACGCGGAGGAGCCTGTGCAGGAGAGCGCGGACGACGAGGAAGCGGCGCTCGACGCCATGGACACCGAGACCCTGGTCCGCCTGGCCCTGCGCGGCGGCGACGAGTGAGGGAACGAGAGATGACCGTCGACAACCACGACCTCGTGGCGGCCCTGCGAGCGGCCATGAAGGAGAACGCCCGGCTGAAGCGGCGGAACGCCACCGCCGCCGAGCCCATCGCCGTCGTCGGCATGGCC
>NZ_JAIQLH010000466.1 GCF_020037025.1 Streptomyces huiliensis
CCCGCCGCCGCCCGGCCCCGCCGCCCACGCCGGCTACCCGTCGCCCCCGCCCGCCCCGGCGAAGCCGAGCCGCTCGGGCCGGGGCCGAAGCCTCGCCGTGATCGGCGGCGTCGTCGCCGGCTGCGCCGTCGCGGGACTCGCCGCGGGCGCGTTCTTCTGGGGCGGAGGCGGCGACGGCGACAAGGAGCAGGAACCCCAGAAGGCCGCCGCCGCCACGACGGAACCGAGCGCCCCGGCCACCCCCGGCGCCCCCAAGAGCAAGAAGCCCAAGCCCGCGGACCCCGGAGAGGGCCAGGCCAAGGCCCTGGACGCGCTGCTCCAGGACAGCGGCAGCAGCCGGGGCACGGTCATCCATGCCGTGGACGCCACCAGGAGCTGCAAGGACCTGGGCAAGTCGGCCGGCGACCTCCGCGAGGCCGCGAAGGACCGGAACGGACTGGTCGACCGGCTGCGCAAGACGCCCGTCGACAAGCTGCCGGGCCACGGCGACCTGACGGCGCAGCTGACCAAGGCGTGGCAGTCGTCCGCGTCCGCGGACAGCCACTACGCGGCCTGGGCCGACCAGGTCGGCGGCAAGCACGGCTGCCACAAGGGGCACGCCCGTCCCAGCAAGGAGGCCCTCGCCGGCGACCGGGCCAGCGGTGAGGCGACGGCCGCCAAGAAGCGGGCGGCCGAGCTGTGGAAACCGATCGCGAAGAAGTACGGGCTGCCGCAGCGCCAGTGGACGCAGCTCTGACGCGGTCCGGCCCCTTGCGTACACCCCTGGACAGCGCTCCGAGGCGGGAACGTACGATCGATCGCTGTGCAAGGTTCGGAGAAGTCTTCCCGTCGCGGCCGTCGCTCGACCACCATGGACGGCATGCCGCTCAATGACATGCCATGGTGGCGCTGGCGCGCGAACGTCCGCTCGGCGCTGCACATGCTCTCGGACCCGGCCTTCCAGCAGGAGTGCTGGCTGACCGGCCGCGAAGGGTACGGAGACGTGACGGACGCCGTCTACCGCCTGGTCGAGGACACCTGGCTGGACAACTGGTCGGCGGAGAAATACGTCGGAACGGTGTTCCGCGACTCGGGCGAGGCCGCCCTGGTGGACGTGGCGGTGCTGCGGGTCCTGCGGATCATGCACCAGGTCGGCGCGGACGCGCCGGTCTCGGCCTACCTGGAGCACCACGGCTGGCCCGAGGCCATACGCGCGGCGCGCGAGGCGCACGTCCGGCTCGCCGCGGGGGACGGGGACGACCCGGACGTCCCGCCGCGCTCCCTGCCCGTCCTCGCCGTGCTGACGAAGGTCTGACCCCGAAGGAGCCGAGCCGACCCGCGCCGGGGCTCCGTGCCCCGGCGCCCGCCCCGCCCCGGCGCCCGCCCCACCCCC
>NZ_JAIQLH010000467.1 GCF_020037025.1 Streptomyces huiliensis
GCGCCCGCCCCGCCCCGGCGCCCGCCCCACCCCCTCGTCCCGTCCCGCGGAACCGGGTGGTCCGGCGGAGCCCCGCGGGTATGCGACGCTATTGGGCTATGAACGCCTCGCAGCCGGCGCCGCCCGCGCGGACCGCACAGCCCGACCAGTACGTCCTCACCCTCTCCTGCCCGGACAAGCAGGGCATCGTCCACGCGGTGTCCAGCTACCTCTTCATGACCGGCTGCAACATCGAGGACAGCCAGCAGTTCGGCGACCACGACACCGGGCTGTTCTTCATGCGGGTGCACTTCGGCGCCGAGGCGCCCGTGACGCTGGAGAAGCTGCGGGCCAGCTTCGCCGCCATCGGCGACGCGTTCCACATGGACTGGCAGATCCACCGCGCCGACGAGAAGATGCGCATCGTCCTGATGGTGTCCAAGTTCGGGCACTGCCTCAACGACCTGCTCTTCCGCTCCCGGATCGGCGCCCTGCCGGTGGAGATCGCCGCGGTCGTCTCCAACCACACCGACTTCGCCGAGCTCGTCGGCTCCTACGGCGTCCCCTTCCACCACATCCCGGTGACGAAGGACACCAAGGCGGAGGCCGAGGCCCGGCTGCTGGAGATCGTCCGCGACGAGCAGGTCGAACTCGTCGTCCTCGCCCGCTACATGCAGGTCCTCTCCGACAACCTCTGCAAGGAGCTGTCGGGCCGGATCATCAACATCCACCACTCCTTCCTGCCGAGCTTCAAGGGCGCGAAGCCGTACCACCAGGCGCACGCGCGCGGTGTGAAGCTGATCGGTGCCACCGCGCACTACGTCACCGCCGACCTCGACGAGGGCCCGATCATCGAGCAGGAGGTCGAGCGGGTCGGCCACGAGGTGACCCCCGAGCAGCTGGTCGCCATCGGCCGGGACGTGGAGTGCCAGGCCCTGGCCCGCGCGGTGAAGTGGCACAGCGAGCACCGGGTGCTGCTGAACGGCCGCCGCACGGTCGTCTTCGCGTAGCGGACCCCCTCCTCCCAGCCCCTGCCGGCTACAGCCGAGACAGCGAGGCCGTGGCGAAGAGCACGTCCCGGATCGCCTCCGGGTCGCCGTCCTGCCCGGCCGCGGCCTCCTCCGGCTCGACGCGCCCGGCGGCCAGCCGGCAGAACTCCAGCCCGTCGAGCGCCACATGGGCCACCTCCGTCTCCGGGGAAGCACGGGCGGCGGGGGAGTCCAGGGCGATGTACCAGTGGCCGCCGCCGCTGCCCTCCACCTCCAGGTGCAGCGCGCGCCCCGGGGCGCCGGCGGTGGTCAGTATGTGCGGCGGCGGGGCGAGACCGGCGCGGCGGCGGCCGGCGATCGCGCCCGGGAGCATCCGGGCCGCCAGGTCGATCATGCGGTGGAGGTGGGACGGCGCCGGCGGCTCGTAGGGGTACGCGACCGCGTCGGCGACGTCCTCCGCGTGCACCCAGCACTCGAAGGCGCGGTCGAGGAAGGCGTCCCGCAGCGGCAGGCTGAACGGCCCGTACGCGACGTTCGTGGCGGCCGCCGTGTCCGCGGCGGCGAAGGACGCGCTCCTTATCAGCGCGCGGCTCTGGTCGCGCCAGGCCGCGTGGGCACTGTGCGCGCTACCGGACGACAGCCCGTCCTCGGCCGTCCACAGCGCCTCGGTCCGTCCGTCGGGCGACGCCGGCACCGGGCCCGCCGGCGCCTCCGGCACACCGCCGCCGGACAGGACGGGAACGGCGGCAGCCGGCGCGGGCACCGGGTCGGGCAGCCCCAGGGAGCCGGCGACGAGTCCGTCCACCGCCGTGAGGTGGCTGATCACGGCGGCCACGCTGACCTCCCGCTCGGCGGGCCGCCGCCCGTCGAACCAGGCGAGCCGTACGGGCGCCCGCCAGTCCTGCTCGTCGATGTCCCGCAGCAGGGCGTCGAGGCGGGCCGTCTCCGCCTCGTAGGGCGCCGCCCAGCCGGGCACCGGGATCCGGGCCGGGCGCCGGCCGAGACAGTGCGAGAGCACCCGGGAGCGCAGCGACGGGTCGAGGTCGAGGCTGTCCTCGGGGTGGAGCAGGGCGACCGCGTCCCGTAGCCGGACGGCTTCCTCCGCGCAGGAGGCGCAGTCGGTCAGGTGCTCCTCGACGGCGGCGGTCTCGGCGGGCGAGCAGGCGGCCAGTGCCCAGGCGCCGAGCAGTGACGTGAGGGCGGGGTGCGGGCGGGGCGCGCGGCCGGTCATCG
>NZ_JAIQLH010000468.1 GCF_020037025.1 Streptomyces huiliensis
AGGGCGGCGCGGGCCGGGTCGGCGTCGGGGGCGCTGTCGTCGAGCCAGCCGGCGCGGACGGCCTCGGCGGTCTCCTGCTCGACCTCGGCCAGCCGCTGCCGCAGGTGGCCGGCCTCGCTGCGGGCGCGCTGGGCCTCGGTGGCGGCGGCGGTGGCGTCGCGGTGGGCGGCCTCGCCGGTCTCCTGGAGGACCGCGGAGCGCTCCTCCTGCTCGTCGGCGAGCCGCTCGCCCTGCTCGGCGGCGGCGTTGAGGGCACGGACGAGGGCGGCGGCGGCCTTGGTGCGGGCGGCGAGGGCGGGCGCGGCGTCGCGTTCGGCCTCGTGGATGGCGGCGGCGACGCGGGCGGAGCGGTCGGCGGCGGCCCGGTGCCGCAGCACGGTCTCGGCGGCCTGCCAGGCGGAGTGCAGGGTACGGGCGTCGTTGAGCTCGCGGCGCTGGGCGGCGGCCGACTTCTCGGCGGCGGCGAGCGCCAGCGAGGCGTGCCGGTAGGCGAGTTCGGCGGCGATCCGGGAGCCGTGCTCGCGGGCGGTCTCGGCGTCGGTGACGCGGTGCGCGGCGGCGGCCACCTGGTCGGCGAGCTCGCCGGCGCGGCCGCGCTCCTCGGCGGCGCGCGCGGAGAGCCGGCGGGCGAGGACGCGGGTACGGCGCTCGGCACCGGCGTGCACGCCCCGCGCCTGGTCGCGGCGGGCGCCGGCCTCGACGATGCGGGAGAGCAGGTCGAGGGAGCCGGCGGTGAAGTCGCGTTCGGCGGTGAGCTCGGCGCGGCGGCCGAGCTTGTGGGCGAAGCCGTGGACGAGGTCGGCGAGGCCGTCGGTGTCACGGGTGTCGGTGACGGCCCGCAGCAGCAGGTCGGTGAAGTCGGAGTCGTTCTTGACCGCGAAGAGGCCGGCGGCCTCGCCCTCGTCGGCGTTCATCTCCCGCTGGTAGCGGAAGAGTTCGGGGTCGAGGCCGAGCTCGCCGAGGTGCTCGTTCCAGCGCTCGTGGACCTCCTCCCACACCACGTCCAGGTTGGGGTACGCCTTGCCGGCCTCGGTGAGGGCGTCGCGGAACCCCTTCATCGTGCGGCGGCGGCCGCGGGCCGTGGAGGCGCCCTCGGCGCGGGGGCGCATGGCGGTCGACTCCGCGACGGGCAGCGCGTCCAGGCTCATCCCCGGTCCTGGCCGGAACGAGTACCACGCCTCCGCGAACTTCCGCGGGTCGTTGGAGACCTGCCGACCGCGCCACTCGCTGACCTTGCCGACGACGACCGACTCACCGGTCAGGACGTGCTGCCACTCAAGGGCGACGTGCCCGCAGTCGTCGGCCAGCAGGAACTTGCGGAGCACGCCGGAGCTGGCGCCGCCGAGGGTGTTGCGGTGGCCCGGCAGCATCACCGAGAAGATCAGCTTGAGCAGGACGGACTTGCCGCCGCCGTTCTCCAGGAAGAGCACGCCCGCGGGCGCGGGCCGGCGCGGCGGGCCGACCGGCTCCTCCTCGAAGAAATCCGCCTGCGCGGGCGCGGGCGACGGTACGGGCGCGCCCACCCCCCGCAGGTCCAGCACGGTGTCGGCGTAGCGCGCACCGGCGGGCCCGATGGAGTAGAGGCGGACCCGGGACAGCTCGTACATGGCGGACTCTCGTTTGTCTTCGTCGCAGATCGGTGGACGGGAACGGTCAGGAGTGGAACGGCAGGCCGGCGTCGGCGACCAGGTCCAGGTCCTCGGCGTCGTCCGGCGGCAGCAGCGTGGCGGCGCCGTCGCCGACCGGCACGACGCCCAGCTCCAGCAGCTCGGCCATGGCGGCGCTGCCGGCCATGTCGCGGACCTGGAGCTGGTAGCGCGGCGTGGTGCGGAAGGCGCCGCCGGCGTCGTCGCCGGTGCGCTGGAGGAAGCCGGAGTCCACGAGGAAGGCGACGGCCTTGGCGATGATGCCCGTGGTGGAACCGGCCAGCCTGCGGGCGTCCTTCGTGGCGCCGGTGGCGCTGCGCCGCGCGTAGACCCGCCAGGCGGCCTCCAGACCGGGCGCGTCGGTGACGGGGTCGGTGTTCTCCCCCGTCTCCGCCGCCCGCTCCTCCAGCCGGCGGCACGCCTGCCGGACGAACGCGTCGACGCCGTTGACGGTGATCCGGCCGATGTACCCGTCGTCGGCCAGGTCCTCGGGCCGGGGGAACGCCATGGCCGCGACGGCCAGGTGGGCGAGGCCGTGCAGGAACCGGTCGCCGGAGTCGGCGGTGGCCCGGCGGGCGTAGTCGCTTATCCGGACCGCGAAGACGGAGTCCTCGGCGGCGGTCACGGCCATGCCGGCCCGCGTCGACACCTCCAGCACCACCAGCCCCAGCCCGGCGGCGACGGCGTCGGCGAGCCGGGCGAAGGCGGGGTCGTCGCGGTGGCGGCGCAGGAGTTCGGTGTAGTCGGCGTCGCGGGCGGGCTGGAGCTTGGGCTGGAGGCCGAAGGCTACGAGCCGGGCCGCGTCCGCGGCGTCGGCGGGGGTGAGGGGGGCGTTTGCCGGACGCTCCGGCTGTTCGTCGGGCGCGCCCTCGTACGCCGTCTCGTCGGCCTCGTACTCAGTCACGGTTTGGTGCTCCTGTGCTTGTCGCTGCTGTTGGGGAGGGCTTGCCCCAGTCCCGCCCTTTCACCGTTTCTTGCGGGGGCAAGCCCCCGCACCCCCGAAACCGCGCTCCGCGCGGTTGTCCTCAAACGCCGGACGGGCTGAAGAGCACGCCCAGGCCGAATCCAGCCCGTCCGGCGTTTGAGGACGAGCGGCGAAGCCGCGATAACGGGGTCTGGGGCGGAGCCCCAGGAAACGGTGAAAGGGCGGGACCGGGGCACACTCACGACGCCTCCGACCGATCCGCCGCCATACCCGCCGCGTCCAGCAGCGCAGTGCCCACAATCAAATCGGCCCCGCCGAACTCCGGATCGTCCAGCACCGTCCCGTCGT
>NZ_JAIQLH010000469.1 GCF_020037025.1 Streptomyces huiliensis
CTCACGACGCCTCCGACCGATCCGCCGCCATACCCGCCGCGTCCAGCAGCGCAGTGCCCACAATCAAATCGGCCCCGCCGAACTCCGGATCGTCCAGCACCGTCCCGTCGTCCACGGCGAACAGCAGCGACCGCTCCCCCTGCCGATAGGCAGTACCGACCGCCGGGCTCGCCGCGTGCACCGCCAGCAGAGCGACCAGGTACGGCAGTTCCGGATCCCGGAGACGCGCCTCGGCAAGCAGACCCGAGAGCCGCCGCGGCGCGTCCGCAGGCAGCGTCAGCAACTCCATCGCATGAGCGAGCTGCTCCTCACTGAAGCGGCTGTCGTCGGGAGTCGCGATCAGATCCGGCTCCGGCATCTCCGCGCCGAGATGCTCCCGCTCCGCAGGCGGCGTCAGCAGCAGGTCGACCAGGTCGCCGACGCGGACGGACGCCGGGGTGCGCAGACCCGTGCCGCGGGCGAAGAAGGCGTCGGTGACGCGCCCGGCCTGTTCGAGCGGGAGCGGCAGGACGGGGGCGAGGAGCTGCCCATAGAGGTCGAGGCCGGCGCCGGAGGACGGGGTGGCGAACGCCTGCCGGTCCTGTTCGGCGCGGAACAGCGGGCCGGCTTCCAGGAGCCGCGACTGGAGCTGGGTGTGGCGGCGGATGCAG
>NZ_JAIQLH010000047.1 GCF_020037025.1 Streptomyces huiliensis
AAGGCCGGCGGCCCGGCCGAGGGTGCCGCTCAGCAGCCCGCCGCCGAGGTGAGCGCCGACGCGGGTGCCCCCGCCGAGGCCGCTGCCACCGAGACCGCTGCCGCCGAGGCGCCCGCCACCCCGGCGCGTCCGCGCCGCCGTGCCGTCCGCAAGGCCGGCGGCCCGGCCGAGGGTGCCGCTCAGCAGCCCGCCGCCGAGGTGAGCGCCGACGCGGGTGCCCCCGCCGAGGCCGCTGCCACCGAGACCGCTGCCGCCGAGGCGCCCGCCACCCCGGCGCGTCCGCGCCGCCGTGCCGTCCGCAAGGCCACCAGCCCCGTCGTGAGCACGGGCGAGACGTCCGCGCCGGCCGCCGAGCCCGAGGCCGTCCAGGCCGAAACCGCTCAGCCCGAGGCCGCCGCCGAGGCGGAGGCCCCGGCCCGTCCGCGTCGTCGC
>NZ_JAIQLH010000470.1 GCF_020037025.1 Streptomyces huiliensis
GCCGTGCGCCGGAGCCGCCGGGGGCCTCCCCGGCGCGTCGCGCCGCTCGCCTGCCGCTCGACCGCCGCTCACCAGACGGTTCGTGGCGGGCATGCCGGCCGAGGACCCCTCGCCGTCCGGCCGCCCGGGCCGGTGCGCCGTCCCCGCGCCGCCGGTGCGTGCCCCGGCGCCCGGGACCGAGAACGGAAGTCGGCCCCTGGTGCGGCCCCCGGCTCCCGGGCACACTGCGCAGCAGACACTCGCGGCAGACACCCGCAGCAGACACCCATCGGCCATCGGCGGAGAGGCGGTGCACCGTGGCGGAACCGGAGTTCAAGGCGACGGGGGTACGGATCGAGAAATCGCTCCGTTCGCTCACCCGGGCCGGTCAGGTGAAGATTCACAACGGTCGCCTGGAGCTCCTGACCAGCTACGGGGTGGAGATCGACAGCGCGCCGGTGGACGCCGTCCAGGCCCGCAAACCCTGGTTCGCCGCCCGCGACCGGGCCCGGGCCACGCTCAACGGCAACCGGTACGTCCTCGACCTCGGGGAGTCCGGGCAGGATCCGGAAGCGGCGGTCCAACGGTTCCTGGAGGCGGTGGAGGCCGCGCGCGGCGACGGGCCGGGGTGAGCACGCCCCCGGACACGGGCGCCGAGGGCCGCCC
>NZ_JAIQLH010000471.1 GCF_020037025.1 Streptomyces huiliensis
GCGCGCGGCGACGGGCCGGGGTGAGCACGCCCCCGGACACGGGCGCCGAGGGCCGCCCTGAGGGCCCACCCTCCCGGAAGCGGCACCGCGCACCCGCCGGGGCGCACGCGCGACAGGGGCGGCACGGGTGCACGGTGGGGGCGCACGAGTTGCGCCCGGGACGGCGAGGGTCGAACCTTGAGGCGTACACAGCATCACTGAGGGTTCATCGACGGTCGCGTTCCGGATCGGTTCCGTCGTGCGGTCCGGCCCGCCCGCCGGACCGGGACGGGCGCGCACCGCGCCACGCATCTGCATCAGGCTAGCCCTACTTCTTCAGGGAGTCGCAGCCGTGATCAGCCGAGTGAACAAGCACTGCACCGTCGAGCTCCAGGCCCTGCCGCAGCGGATCCGGCAGGTGCGCAGAATCGTCTCTGCGCAGTTGCGCTACTGGCATCTCGATCCGCTCATCGACCCCGCCGCGCTCGGCGTCACCGAGCTCCTCACCAACGTCCACCAGCACGCGGAACCGGACAAGCGGTGCACGGTCGAGATCTCCCTCATGCTCGACCGGCTCACCGTGTCCGTACGTGACCACGACCCCCGGCTGCCGCGCGTCGGCGCTCCGGACGAGACCAGCACCCACGGGCGCGGCCTCGCCCTGGTCGCGGCGCTCAGCTCCGGCTGGGGCGTGCAGCCGTGTCCCGAGGGCGGGAAGGCCGTGTGGTTCACCCTGCTCGTGCCGGCCTCCGCCCCCGCCGCCGACCCCTGGCGCGACCGCGGCGCCGAACCGGCGGTCACCTTCGAACGGGCGACGGCCTCCCTGACCTCCCTCGGCACCGCGGCCTTCACCGAGCCCGCGGCCCTCCACCCGGCGGGCGCGGGAGCCGTCCCGGCGGTGGCGCGGGAGCGCTCGCCGGTGTAGGCGCGCGAAGCCGGCGGCCGAAGAGGCAGGTTCGCGCGTACGTCTTCGGCAGCGTCCGACCCGCCCTTCCGCGGCTTCCCGGACATCGCCGCGGCTGCCGGGCGCGGCCTGCCGGGGCGCTCCGCCGGACGGCGCTACGCGGGCTGCCCAGGTGTCGCGGGCCCGGGCCGGAGGCCGCAGGGCTCCCGCTCCCCGGACCCCTCCGGCGGCCCGGGGCGGGCGGACCGCGGCGCGGCGGGGAGGGCGGTCCGGGTGAACTCCTCGTGGAGGAGGCCGGCGAGCGCGGTCAGCTGCGGCGTGGTCCGGTCGGTGCGCCAGACCAGGCCCATCTGCGACGGCGCGCCGAGACCCTCGACCAGGACGTAGCGCACGTCACCGCGTGGGACGCGTTCGGCCAGTGGCCGGCAGACGAACATGGCGTGGTCCTCGGCGGCCACGAGCGCCAGTCCTTCCTGGACACCGCTGATCCCCCGGGTGGAGTGGATGGGCGCACCGGCGGGCGTGGACCGCGGGACGTGGGCGGCCATCCAGTAGTCGGGGGCGTCCCCGGCCGGGTGGAGGACGTCCAGCCCGGCCAGTTCCTCGGCGTGGACGCGGTCGGAGCCGGACAGCGGGTGGGAGGTGGCGACGGCGAGGAACCGGTCCTGCGGAGGGAAACGGAAGCCGACGGTCAGCTCCGGCTCCCTGGCGGGGAGTTCGACGACGGCCGCGTCGACCCGGTGGTCGAGCACGGCCGTGAAGGGCGAGCCCAACGGGATCTCGCTGAGCGCCATCGTGACCTGGTGGTGCGCGCGGAGCCGGCGGAACGCCTCGGTGACCTCCTCGTAGACGTTCCCCTGGAACCCGACGCGCAACCGGCACAGGGCGCCGCGCCGGGCGCGCTCGCGGGCCTGGTCGAACGCGGTGGTCAACGCCTGGTGGGCGGGGCGCACCTCGTCCACGAACTGCGCGCCCAGCCTGGTCAGTTCCACGCGTCGGCTGGTGCGTTCGACGAGGCGCGCGCCGACGTGGCGTTCGAGGGCGGCCACCAGCTGGCTGACGCGGCTCTGGGAGCAGCCCAGCCGCGTGGCCGTCCGGCCGAAGTGCAGTTCTTCGGCGAGCGCGAGGAGGCACTCGATCTCCTGGACGTGCACCGGGTTCATCGTGCTCCCCTTCCGACGGACCGTGCCGGCCGGCTGACAGGCCGGCTCGCGGATCGGCCCATCGATCACTCTAGTTGATCGACGCATGAGGAATCGGCCGATGATCCGGGCCCTGACCTGCTGTTTGGCTGGGTGCCATGAATGCACAGGGTTCGCAGGGTTCCGGCACCGGTCCGTCCGGCCGCACCAGACCGTGGCAGTGGCTGGCGGTCGCCGTGCTGTCGCTGAGTACGTTCGCGGTGGTGACGTCGGAGATGCTGCCGGTCGGCGTGCTGACCCCGATGGCCGACGGTCTGCGGATCTCCCGGGGCCAGGCGGGGTTGAGCCTGTCGGTCACGGGCCTGGTGACCGCCGTGACCGCTCCGCTGGTCGTCCGCGTGGTGGGCGCGCTCGACCGGCGCGTGGTGCTCGCGGCGGCGATGCTGGTGCTGGCGGCGGGCAACGCCCTGACCACCGTCGCGGACGGTTTCGGCACGCTGGCGGTCTCCCGGGTCGTCGTCGGGGTGGGGATGGGAGGTGTGTGGGGCCTGGCCTCGGCGGTGGCGGTACGGCTCGTGGCGCCGCGCAACGGGCCGTTGGCCGTGTCGTTCACCGTCGGCGGGGTCGCCGCCGCCTCGGTCGTGGGCGTTCCGCTGGGCACGCTCGTGGGTGACGCCTTCGGATGGCGTGCCGCGTTCGCCACGCTGTCCGGCGCCGCGGTGCTGCTCACCGCCGGGCTGCTGACGGCACTGCCCCGCCTGCCGCGGCCGGCCGCGCGTGGCGAGTCCGCCGCGCGGGGCGAGCCGGGCGTGGGCGGCGAGCCGGGCGGGCCGGCGGGGCAGGCCGCTCCGGCGGGGCAGGCCGATCCG
>NZ_JAIQLH010000472.1 GCF_020037025.1 Streptomyces huiliensis
GCGGCCGCCCGCGCCGGGCTGCCGCTCGCCGCGCACACCGTCCGCCGGCTGGCCGCCGCCGGGCCGCTGCCCGAACCCTGGCCCGCCGAGGCGCGCGAACTCTTCGTCACCCTCCTCGGGGCCGGTCCGCGGACCGTCGACGTCTGGGAGGCGCTGGAGGCGGAGGGGGTCATGTCGCGGCTGCTGCCGGAGTGGGAACGCGTCCGGTGCCGCCCGCAGCGGAACCCCGTCCACCGCTGGACCGTCGACCGGCACCTGATCGAGACCTGCGTCCGCGCCGCCGCCCTCACCCGCCGCGTCGGGCGTCCGGATCTGCTGCTCGTCGCGGCGCTGCTGCACGACCTGGGGAAGGGACTGCCCGGCGACCACTCCGTGACCGGCGAGGCCATCGCCCGCGAGGTCGCGCCGCGGCTCGGCTTCGGCGTGGAGGACACGGAGGTCCTCGCCACGCTCGTCCGACACCACCTGCTGCTCGTCGAGACCGCGACGCGGCGTGATCTCGACGATCCGGCGACGGTACGGGTGGTGGCGGAGGCGGTTCCGGACGTTCCGACGCTGGAGCTGCTGCACGCGCTTACGGAGGCGGACGCGCTCGCCACCGGGCCGGCGGCGTGGAATTCGTGGCGGGCGTCGCTGGTCTCCGGCCTGGTGCGGCGCGCGGCGGGGGTTCCGGCAGGGGAGCCGGCGGCGGCCGGGCGTGCGGAGCCTTCGCCGCCCACCGCCGCGGAGGAGCTTCTGGCGGAGGAGGCGCGGGGGGCCGGTTCCCCTGCGGTCACGCTGTCCGTCGGGGCCGACGGCGTGGAGCTGCTGATGGCCGTTCCCGACCAGCCCGGTGTGCTGGCCGCCGCCGCGGGCGTGCTCGCGCTGCGGCGGCTCACCGTGCGGGCGGCGGATCTGCGGTCCGTGCGCGGCGGTGTCCTGCTGCTGCGGTGGCGGGTGGCGGCGGAGTACGGCGATCCGCCGGCTGCGGTCCGGCTGCGGGACGATCTCGTGCGGGCGCTGGACGGGTCGCTGGACGTCGGCGGGCGGCTGGCGGAGCGGGAGGCGGCGTACGCGGGGAGGCGGCGTGGTCTGCCTTCGGCGCCGCCCTCGGTTTCCGTCTGTGCGGACGGTTCCGAGGACGCGACCGTCCTGGAGGTGCGGGCCGAGGATGCTCCTGGGTTGCTGTACCGGATCGGGAGGGCTTTGGAGGGGGCGGGCGTTTGGGTGCGGAGTGCGCATGTGTCGACGTTGGGGGCGAGTGTGGTGGATGCGTTTTATGTGACGGGCGTGGATGGGTTGCCGTTGGGGGAGGCGGCGGCTGTGGCCGAGGCGGTGGAGCGGGCGTTGCGGTAGCGCCTGCGGCGGGCGGTGCCCCGGTCCCTCCCCTTCGCCGATTCCTGGGGGCGAGCCCCCAGACCCCCTGAAACCGCGCTTCGCGCGGTTGTCCTCAGACGCCGGACGGG
>NZ_JAIQLH010000473.1 GCF_020037025.1 Streptomyces huiliensis
ATAGGCGGGACCGGGGCCACCCCCGCCGAAGGTGCGGATACCCTGGAGGGCGATTCCACCGCCCCCGACCCCGAGGACCGACGAGCGCCGTGTTCGATACCCTTTCCGATCGCCTCGCAGCCACCTTCAAGAGCCTCCGCGGCAAGGGGCGCCTGAGCGAGGCGGACATCGACGCCACCGCTCGCGAGATCCGCATCGCCCTGCTGGAAGCGGACGTCGCCCTCCCGGTCGTCCGGGCCTTCATCAAGCAGGTCAAGGAGCGCGCCACCGGCGAGGAGGTTTCCAAGGCCCTCAACCCGGCGCAGCAGGTCGTCAAGATCGTCAACGACGAGCTGGTCGGCATCCTCGGCGGCGAGACCCGCCGCCTCCGCTTCGCCAAGACCGCCCCCACCGTGATCATGCTCGCGGGTCTCCAGGGTGCCGGTAAGACGACCCTCGCCGGAAAGCTCGGCCTCTGGCTGAAGAACCAGGGCCACAGCCCGCTGCTGGTCGCCTGTGACCTCCAGCGCCCGAACGCCGTCAACCAGCTCAGCGTCGTCGCCGAGCGCGCCGGTGTGGCCGTCTACGCGCCGCAGCCGGGCAACGGCGTGGGCGACCCGGTGCAGGTCGCCAAGGACTCGATCGAGTACGCGAAGTCGAAGGTCCACGACATCGTCATCGTGGACACCGCCGGCCGCCTCGGCATCGACGCCGAGCTGATGCAGCAGGCCGCGGACATCCGCGACGCGGTGAACCCGGACGAGACGCTGTTCGTCGTCGACGCGATGATCGGTCAGGACGCCGTCAACACGGCGGAGGCGTTCCGCGACGGCGTCGGCTTCGACGGCGTCGTGCTGTCCAAGCTCGACGGCGACGCCCGCGGTGGTGCCGCGCTCTCCATCGCGCACGTCACCGGCAAGCAGATCATGTTCGCCTCCAACGGCGAGAAGCTGGACGACTTCGACGCGTTCCACCCGGACCGCATGGCGTCCCGCATCCTCGACATGGGCGACATGCTCACCCTGATCGAGAAGGCCGAGCAGACCTTCAGCCAGGCCGAGGCCGAGAAGATGGCGGCCAAGCTGGCGAAGGGCCCCAAGGAGTTCACGCTCGACGACTTCCTGGCCCAGATGGAGCAGGTCCGGAAGATGGGCAGCATCTCCAAGCTGCTCGGCATGCTGCCCGGCATGGGGCAGATCAAGGACCAGATCAACAACCTCGACGAGCGCGACGTCGACCGCACGGCCGCGATCATCAAGTCGATGACGCCGGCCGAGCGCCAGGACCCGACGATCATCAACGGCTCGCGCCGGGCGCGTATCGCCAAGGGTTCGGGCGTGGACGTCAGCGCGGTCAAGAACCTGGTCGAGCGCTTCTTCGACGCCCGCAAGATGATGTCGCGCATGGCGCAGGGCGGCGGCATGCCGGGGATGCCGGGCATCCCCGGGATGGGCGGCGGCGCCGGCAAGAAGAAGAAGCAGCAGAAGCAGGCCAAGGGCAAGCGCCAGAGCGGCAACCCGATGAAGCGCAAGGCGGAGGAGCAGGCCGCCGCCGCGCGCCGCGAAGAGGCCGCGAACAACCCGCTGGGCCTGCCCGCGGGACAGGACCCGAAGAACTTCGAACTTCCCGACGAATTCAAGAAGTTCATGGGCTGAGCCCGAACGGCCCGGGGCATCCCGGGCGGAAAGCCCCCGGCCCGCGTGGCCGGGGGCTTTTCACGTGCCCGCGCGCGCCCCGCCGCCGCTACACGCGGGCGATGAGATAGCGGAACACATTGGGCATCCACACCGTGCCGTCCCCGCGCAGATACGGGTGGACGGCCTCGGTGAGTTCCTTGGACACCTGCTCCTGGTCGGTGGTCCGGGCGGCCGCGTCGAAGGCGCCCGTCGAGAGCAGCCCGCGGACCGCGCTCGCCAGGTCCGCGTAGCCGTACGGGCAGGCGACGCGCCCCGAGCCGTCCGGCCGCAGCCCGGCCATCCGGGCCAGGTCCTCCAGGTCGTCCCGGCCGCTCGGCCGCCAGTGCGCCGCGGTGGCCATCGGGTCGGCCAGCCGGGCCGCCACCCGCAGCGCGCCGGAGGCCGCGCAGC
>NZ_JAIQLH010000474.1 GCF_020037025.1 Streptomyces huiliensis
CGCCGGTCATCCGGGCACCCAGCGCGCCCGCCGCGCGGGCGGTGTCGACCGCCAGGTCCAGCTCCGGGCAGGAGACCGCGAAGTCGTCGCGGAGCGAGGCGTGCCCGGCGGTGAGCAGCGGCCCGGCCGCCCCGAGCTCCCCGGCCGCCAGCAGCGCGGCCACCCGCGCCACCCGCTCGTTCTCCGTGACGACGTGCCGGACGATCGGCCGCAGTCCGGGCGGCAACGCGCCCAGCGCGTCCGGTAGTTGCGCGGGTGCCACGTCCCGCAGGGCGCGTACGCCGAGCGCCCGCGCGCCCGCCTCGCACGCGGCGCGGCGCGCCGCGTAGGCGCCGTCGGCGAGCGCGTGCCGGGCGCCGACGTCGACGACGAGCAGCCGCAGCCCGTGCGCGGCCGGGTCGAACGGCAGGTGGCGGACGGTGAGGTCGCGGGTGTCGAGGTGGAGCGCGTGCCCGGCGCGGCAGCGGGCGGCGGCGGTCTGGTCCATGATCCCGCAGGGGACGCCGACGAAGGCGTGCTCCGCGTGCCGCGCCAGCCGGGCCAGTTCGCCCGGGTCCGGCGCGAGGCCGTGGAGCGCGGTGACGGCCAGCGCCGTGGCGATCTCCAGTGCGGCGGACGAGGAGAGGCCGGCCCCTTGCGGCACGTCGCTCTCCACGTGCAGGTCCGCCCCGCCCACGGCGAGGCCGGCGGTGCGCAGTGCCCACACGACGCCCGCCGGGTAGGCGGCCCAGCCACGGACCCTCCCCGGGACCAGCGCGCCCGGTTCCAGCGTGACCACTCCGCCGGCCGCCCGCGCGGAGTGCAGCCGCAGCAGCCCGTCCGGCCGCGCGGCGGCGGCCACCCGGGTCCGCCGGGACAGGGCCGCCGGCAGCATTAGGCCGTCGTTGTAGTCGGTGTGTTCGCCGATGAGGTTGACGCGGCCGGGCGCCGACCAGACGCCGTCCGGCGCGCGGCCGTGGACGGCCCGGAACCCGGCCGCGGGGTTCACCGCGGCTCCGCGCCGCGGGCGAACTCCCAGGCGTCCGCGATGATCCCGGCCAGTTCCGGCCGCCGGGGTTTCCAGCCGAGGACCGCGCGGGCGCGCTCGGCGGAGGCGACGAGGACGGCCGGGTCGCCGGGCCGGCGGGGGCCCGTACGGCACGGGAGCGGCCGGCCGGTGACCTCGCGGGCGGTCTCGACGACCTGGCGGACGGAGAAGCCGTTGCCGTTGCCGAGGTTGCAGATCAGGTGCTCGCCGGGGCGGGCGGCGTCGAGGGCGAGCAGGTGGGCCTCGGCGAGGTCGGCGACGTGCAGGTAGTCGCGGACGCAGGTGCCGTCCGGGGTGGGGTAGTCGTCCCCGTGCACCGTGATCTCCGGGCGTCGGCCGAGGGCCGTCTGGAGGACGAGCGGGATCAGGTGCGTCTCCGGGGCGTGCCGCTCGCCGTACCGGCCGTGCGCGCCCGCGACGTTGAAGTAGCGCAGCGAGACGGCGGCGAGGCCGTGCGCCGCGCACTCCCCGGCGATCATGTGGTCGACGGCGAGCTTGGAGGCGCCGTAGGGGTTGGTGGGGAGGGTGGGGTCGCTCTCGGTCAGCGGGGCGGAGTCCGCCGGATCGCCGTAGGTGGCGGCCGTGGACGAGAACACCAGGGTGCGGACGCCGGCCGACCGCATGGCGTCGAGCAGGTCGAGGCTGCCGCCGACGTTGTTGCGCCAGTACTTCTCGGGGGCCGCGACGGATTCGCCGACCTGGGAGCAGGCGGCGAAGTGCAGGACGGCGTCGTACGAGCCGTCCAGCCAGCGCCCGGCGTCCTGCACGCGCCCCTCGATGAACCGCGCGCCCCGCGGGACGGCGTCGCGGTGGCCGGTGGACAGGTCGTCGAGCACGGTCACGCGGTGCCCGGCGGCCAGCAGGTGGGCCGCGACGACGCTGCCGATGTAGCCCGCTCCGCCCGTGACCAGGCACGTCTTCTCAGTCTTCCGGTTCTCGGTCATCCGGTTCTCGGTCATCCGGTCGCCGCCTCTCGCAGTCGCTCCGCCGCGGTCTCCGGCGGCACGTCGTTGATGAACACGTTCATGCCGGACTCGGAACCCGCGAGGAATTTGAGCTTGCCGGGAGCCCGTCGGACGGTGAAGAGCTCGGCGTGGAGCGCGAATTCACTCCTGAGGGGGTGGCGCACGGGTGCCTGGTGCCAGCCGGCGACGTACGGCGTGGGCGGCGCGTCCGGCCCGAAGAGGCGGTCGAGGCGGCGCAACAGCTCCTGGTGGAGGCCCGGCAGCTCGGCGCGGGCCGCCGGGCCGAGGGCGGGCAGGTCGGGCACCCGGTGCCGGGGGTACAGGTGGACCTCGTACGGCCAGCGGGCGGCGTACGGCACGAAGGCCGTCCAGTGCTCCCCGGCGAGGACGACGCGGCGGCCTTCGGCCTCCTCGCGGGCCACGACGTCGTCGTACAGGTTCCGGCCGCCCGTGCGCTCGCGGTGGGCGGCGACGGAGGCGAGGGCGCGTTCCGTGCGCGGGGGGACGAAGGGGTAGGCGTAGATCTGGCCGTGCGGGTGGGCGAGGGTGACGCCGATCTCCGCGCCGCGGTTCTCGAAGCAGTAGACCTGTGCGGTGCCGGGGCGGGCGGACAGCTCGGCCGTGCGGTCGGTCCAGGCGGCGAGGACGAGGGCGGCGCGCTCGTCGTCCAGCTCGGCGGCGGAGCCGTGGTGGTCGGCGGTGAAGCAGACGACCTCGCAGCGGCCGGCCGCGGGTCCCGCGAGGGCCGGGAAGCGGTTCTCGAAGACGGCGACCTCGTAGTCCGCGTCCGGGATCTCGGTGGGCCGGCCCGGGCGCGAGGGGCAGAGCGGGCAGGCGTCGGGCGGCGGGTGGTGGGTGCGGCCCTGGCGGTGGGCGGCGATGACGACGGTGTCGCCGAGCAGGGGGTCGGCGCGGAGTTCGCTGCCGCGGGCCGGGGTGGAGGGGTCCGGCCGCCCCGGCGCGTCCGGCTCGTCGGGGCCCGGACCGTCGGGGCCCGGCTCGTCGGGCCCCGGACCGAGGGGACCCGGACCGTCGGGGCCCGGACCGTCGGGGCCCGGCTCGTCGGGCCCCGGACCGAGGGGACCCGGACCGTCGGGGCCCGGACCGTCGGGGCCCGGACCGTCGGGGCCCGGACCGTCGGAATCCGGCGCATCGGAGCCCAGCCGGCCGGAGCCCAGCCCGTCGGAGCCCGGGCGACGGCGGTCC
>NZ_JAIQLH010000475.1 GCF_020037025.1 Streptomyces huiliensis
AATCCGGCGCATCGGAGCCCAGCCGGCCGGAGCCCAGCCCGTCGGAGCCCGGGCGACGGCGGTCCATCGCGTCGCGGACCGTACCGTCCCGGGCGTCGTAGTAGAACAGCTCGCGGCCGTCGGCGAGCCGGGTTGCCGTCCTCTTCACGTCCGCACTCTGCCCGTTCGCACCGTCCGGCACACCGGCCCCGCCGTGGCCGGCTCCGGGCCGACGGCCCGTGCCGTGCCCGCCACCGCCCCGACCGGTACCGGACTCGTCGCGCGGGCGGGGGCGCCGCGGCCCCGGCCG
>NZ_JAIQLH010000476.1 GCF_020037025.1 Streptomyces huiliensis
ACCGCCCGCGCCAAGGGCCTCGGCCGCCGCACGGTCTTCTTCCGTTACGCCTGGCGGGGGGCGCTGACGCCGATCGTCACCCTCTTCGGCATCGACCTGGGCTCGCTGTTCGGCGGCGCGATCGTCACCGAGTTCACCTTCAGCCTGCACGGGCTCGGCCGGCTCGCCGTCTCGTCCGTGAGCGAGACGGACCTGCCCACGCTGATGGCCGTGATGCTCGTCGCCTGTACGGCGATCGTCGTCGCCAACATCGTCGTCGACGCGGCGTACGCGGTGATCGACCCGCGGGTGCGGCTCGGTTGAGGCGCCGGTCCCGGTGCCGCCCCCAGGACACGCGAGGAGTCACCCCCCGATGAACGCCACCCCACCGCCGCCCGGCCCCGCGGAAGCGCAGCCGCCCCCGCCCTTCCTCTCCATCCGCGACCTGCGCGTCCGCTTCCGCACCGAGGACGGCGTCGTCAAGGCCGTCGACGGGCTCTCCCTCGGCCTGGAGCGCGGACGCACCCTCGGCATCGTCGGCGAGTCCGGCTCCGGCAAGTCCGTCACCGCCCTGACCGTCCTCGGCCTGCACGACCCGCGCACCACCGAGGTCACCGGGCAGGTGCTGCTGGACGGGCAGGAGGTGACGGGCGCGTCCGAGTCCGCGCTGGAGCGGCTGCGCGGCGCCAAGGCCGCGATGGTGTTCCAGGACTCGCTGACCGCCCTCTCCCCGTACTACACGGTCGGCCGGCAGATCGCGGAGCCGTACCGCAAGCACACCGGCGCCTCCCGGCGGGCGGCCCGGCTGCGGGCGGTCGAGATGTTGGACCGGGTCGGCATCCCGCACCCGGCGCGGCGCGTCGACGACTACCCGCACCAGTTCTCCGGCGGCATGCGCCAACGCGCCATGATCGCCATGGCGCTGGTCTGCGACCCCGAGCTGCTGATCGCCGACGAACCGACCACCGCCCTGGACGTCACCGTGCAGGCGCAGATCCTCGACCTGCTCAAGGAGCTCCAGCGGGAGACCGGTTCGGCGATCGTCCTCATCACGCACGACCTGGGCGTGGTGGCCCGCACGGCGGACGACCTGCTGGTGATGTACGCGGGACGGGCCGTGGAGCGCGGCTCCGTCCGGGAGGTGCTGAGCGATCCGCGTCACCCGTACACGTGGGGCCTGCTGGGCTCGATGCCGAGGCTGTCCTCCGACCCGGACGCGCCGCTGGTCCCCGTCCCGGGCGCGCCGCCCAGTCTGCTGGCGCCGCCGCCCGGCTGCCCGTTCCACCCGCGCTGCGCCTGGACCGGGGAGGTGCCGGGTGACCGCTGCGCCGGCGAGCGCCCGGATCTGCCCGCCGGCCGCGGCGCGGCCTGCCACCTGCCGCCGGGGCGGCGGCACCCCGACTTCATCGACGCGCCGGCGGGTCCGAGGAGCGAGGCATGACGGACGACATCCTGGTCGCCGAGGGGCTGACCAAGCACTTCCCCGTCCTGGGCGGCTTCCCGGTCCGGCGCCGGGTGGGCGCGGTACGGGCCGTGGACGGCGTCGACCTGGCCGTCCGGGCCGGGGAGGGCTTCGGGCTCGTCGGCGAGTCCGGCTGCGGCAAGTCCACCACCGGGCGGCTGCTCACCCGGCTGCTGGAACCGACCGCCGGCCGGATCACCTATCAGGGTGAGGACATCACCCACGCGGGCCGCCGGCAGCTCGCGCCCGTCCGCTCCCAGATCCAGATGATCTTCCAGGACCCGTACTCGTCCCTGAACCCCCGGCAGACCGTGGGCCGGATCATCGCGGGACCGATGGAGGTCAACGGCATCCGCCCGCGTGGCGGCCGGGAGGCCCGGGTCCGGGAGCTGCTCGACACCGTGGGGCTCAACCCCGAGCACTACAACCGCTTCCCGCACGAGTTCAGCGGCGGGCAGCGGCAGCGCGTCGGCATCGCCCGCGCGCTCGCCCTCGAACCCCGGGTCATCATCGCGGACGAGCCGGTCTCCGCGCTGGACGTGTCCATCCAGGCCCAGGTGGTCAACCTGCTGAAGACGCTGCGGCGGGACCTGGGCA
>NZ_JAIQLH010000477.1 GCF_020037025.1 Streptomyces huiliensis
GTCCATCCAGGCCCAGGTGGTCAACCTGCTGAAGACGCTGCGGCGGGACCTGGGCATCGCCTTCCTGTTCATCGCCCACGACCTCGCCGTCGTCCGGCACTTCTCGCAGCGGGTGGCGGTGATGTACCTGGGGCGGATCGTGGAGGTGGGTCCCCGCGACGCCATCTACGGCCGTCCCCGGCACCCGTACACCCACGCCCTGCTCTCCGCCGTCCCCGAGGTCCCCGAGCCGGGCGCCCCGGCGGAGGCGACCCCCCAGGAGCGCATCCGCCTCACCGGCGACGTCCCCTCCCCCGTCTCCCCGCCCTCCGGCTGCCGCTTCCGCACCCGCTGCTGGAAGGCGGCGGAGAAGTGCGCGCTGGAGGAGCCGCCGCTGGTGCGGGCGGAGGGGAGCGGAGAGGGGCATTTGTCGGCTTGTCATTTTCCGGAGCGGGTGGCTTCGCCGACAGAGTGAGCCGGGGCCGGACGGCCGTCAACGCTTCGTGGGCGCCCCCGTCGGCTGCCCGGAGCCGGAAAACCGGGACGGCTCCGGCGGGAGCTCCGGGGGCCTCTTCCACAAGGGCCGTGACGCCAGGTACGTGGTGCGGGTGAGCGGAGCTCCGGCCTTCAGGCCCGCCCAGAACCTGTCGTCCGGAGCCGCGTCCTTCACCAGCGTCTCCGACCGCTCCAGGGCACGGTGAGTGTGCCGGTCGAGGATGATCCGAAATCGCTGGTTACCGCTGATGTAGTCGAAGCCCGTGCCGGCCCGCCCCGCGCTGTCTTTCACCGTGCCGATCTTCCGCACACCGGGAGCGGTCGACAACAGCTCACCGAAGGCCGCCCGGAGCCGGGACGGCGCGGGAGACCGGGCGAGGACTTCCGTGACGCCGAAGAAGTAACTGCCCTCGAACATGTCGTTGCCCGCGGGCCCTTTGTAGCCGAACTTCTCCTTGAGGGCCTTCGGGTCGGTGGGGAGCTTCCCGAACTCGTCCCAGGGGATGGCCACGCCGTTCACCTGGAAGTCGGGGCCCCTGCTTTCTCCGCCTTCCAGACGCACGGGCCCGCCTTCCGGCCGGGTCCAGACCGCGTCCCGGCTGTACCAGGTGGTCGCCCGGTCCACCGACCTCTCCGGGAATCCCTTGCTCTGGTACAGGTAGACGGTCCGTTCCTCCCAGTACGGGGCAACACTCTCCGACGGCTCCACTGTCGTGTCCGCCATCGGGACCCGCCCCCCGCCGGGCCCCGGCCCGAACCAGACCGCCGCCCCCACGGCGACCGCCACCACCGCGGCGGCGGAGACGAGCACCGGCGCGCGGCGGCGCCACCGGGCGCGGATCGGCGCAGAGCCGCCCGTGTCCGGCGCGCGCGTGCC
>NZ_JAIQLH010000478.1 GCF_020037025.1 Streptomyces huiliensis
GCCTGCGGCGGCGTCACCGGGCACGGCGCGGTCGTCCGGGCCGCGTCCTCGGCGGCGCCCGCCGCCGAGGGGAGCGCGGCTTCCGGCGCGGCCGGCGGCGACCGCGTCCGCGTGCTGGAGGAGACCGTCCTCGCCGTCTGGCGGCGGGTGCTGGGCCGCGAGCGGGTGGGGTCCGGGGACAACTTCTTCGACCTGGGCGGGCATTCGCTGCTACTGGTGCGGGCCCAGGCCGAGCTGAACGAGGCCCTGGGCGGCGCGCTGACGGTGGTCGACCTGTTCGCCCACCCCAACGCGCACTCGCTCGCCGGGCACTTGGCGGGCCGGCGGGACATCACGGCGCCGGGTGACGGCGGCGACGGAACCGGCGGCGACGAGGCCGGTGGCGGGTCGGATACGGCCGGGAGCGCCCTCGGCGCCACCCGCGAGCAGGCCCGCCGCCGGCTCGCGGCGCGCGCCCAGCGGAACGGGAAGGGCCGGAAGGGTCAGCAGGGCCGGCAGGGCCAAGAGGAGGCATCGCATGCTGAATGAGGACATGGCGACGGAGCCGCTGGCCGTCGTCGGGATGGCCGGCCGGTTCCCGGGCGCGAACACGCTGGAGGAGTTCTGGGCGCTGCTGAGCGAGGGCCGGCAGGGCGTCCGGGAGGTGACGGAGGAGGAGTTCCTGGCCGCCGGGGGCGATCCGGCGGACCTGGAGGACCCGTCCCTGGTCCGTGTGGCGGCGGTGCTGCCCGACGCCGACCGCTTCGACGCCGCGTTCTTCGGCTACGGTCCGGCCGAGGCCGAACTCATCGACCCGCAGCAGCGGGTGCTCCTGGAGACCGCCTACCACGCGCTGGAGGACGCGGGGTACGCGGACGGCCACGGCGACCGCGTCGTCGGGGTCTACGCGGGCGCCGGCGACAGCCGCTACTACTCGTACAACGTGCACCCGCGGCACGCCGGCGAGCCCGCCTCCGTGGGCCTGATCCACGCGGCCACCGCCAACTCCCTCGGCACGCTGGCCACCCGGCTGTCCTACGACCTGGAGCTGACGGGCCCGAGCGTCTCGATGAACACGGCCTGCTCGACCGCGCTCGTCGCCGTGCACACCGCCGGCGAGGCGCTGGCCGCGTACGCGTGCGACATCGCCGTGGTCGGCGCGGTGTCGGTGGATCCGCAGGCGATGCTCGGGTACCGCCACGTGCCCGACGGCCCGCTCTCCCCCGACGGGGCGTGCCGGCCGTTCGCCGCGGACGCGGCGGGCACGTTCAACGGCGACGGGGCCGGCGTCCTCGTCCTGCGCCGGCTGTCCGACGCGCTGGCGGACGGCGACCGGATCCGGGCCGTCATCCGGGGTTCCGCGATCAACAACGACGGCCGGCGCAAGGTCGGTTTCTCGGCCCCGAGCCCGGCCGGGCAGGCGGAGGTCATCGTGGCCGCCCAGGTGGCGGCCGGCGTCGACGCCGGCACGGTGACGTACGTCGAGGCCCACGGGACCGCCACGCGCCTCGGCGACCCGATCGAGGTCGCGGCCCTCACCGAGGCGTTCCGGGAGTCCACCGACCGGCGGGGGTACTGCGCGCTCGGCTCGGTCAAGGGCAACATCGGCCACCTCGGCGCGGCGGCCGGGATCGCCGGCATCATCAAGACCGTCCTCGCGCTCGAACACCGGGCCGTGCCGCCCACGGTGCACCACGACGCCCCGAACCCCCTCATCGACTTCGCGAGCGGCCCGTTCCGCGTCCCGACGGCGCTGGAGCCGTGGACGGCCGACGGCCCGCTGCGGGCCGCGGTGAGCGCCTTCGGGGTCGGGGGCACCAACGCCCACGTCATCCTGGAGGAAGCGCCGCGCCTCCCGGAACCCCCCAAGCCGGC
>NZ_JAIQLH010000479.1 GCF_020037025.1 Streptomyces huiliensis
GAAGCGCCGCGCCTCCCGGAACCCCCCAAGCCGGCCGAAGAGGCGCCCGGCTGGACGGTGCTGCCGGTCTCGGCCCGCACCCGCGACGGTCTCGCCGGCCAACTGAGCCGCCTGGGACGCTACTTGGAGGAACGCCCGGAGCTGTCCGTGTCCGAGGTGGCGCGCGCCCTGCGCGCCCGACGCCCGGGCCCCCACCGGCGCGCCG
The DNA here is from genome assembly GCF_020037025.1 of Streptomyces huiliensis. Taxonomy (GTDB): domain Bacteria; phylum Actinomycetota; class Actinomycetes; order Streptomycetales; family Streptomycetaceae; genus Streptomyces; species Streptomyces huiliensis. The sequence goes on from NZ_JAIQLH010000479.1 coordinate 206, forward strand.
TCGCGGCGGCGACCGCGGCGGATGCCGCGCGGGCGCTGGCCGCCGCGCCGGTCCCGGCGGCCGGGGCGGAGAGCGCGCCGGAGGTCGTCTTCCTGCTGCCCGGCGGCGGCACCCAGTACGTGGGGATGGGCGCGGAGCTGTACCGCGACGACCCCGCCTACCGCGAGGCCGTCGACCGGTGCGCGGCCATCCTTCAGCCCGTGCTGGGCCTCGACATCCGGCACACACTCCACGAGCACGCGGACCACTTCAGTGTGGAGTCGATGTGCGCGCTCGCGGTGGTCGAGTACGCCCTGGCCGCCTCGCTGGAGGCTTCCGGGGTCCGGCCCGGCGCGCTGATGGGGCACTCCCTGGGCGAGTACGTGGCGGCGTGCCTCGCGGGGGTGATGACCCTGGAGGAGATGCTGCCGCTGCTGGTCACCCGCGTCCGGCTGATGATCTCGGCGGGCGGGGCGGCGGTCGGCGTGGCGCTGCCCGAGCGGGACGTCCTGCCGCTCCTGGACGGGGGGTTGTCCCTGGCGGCGGTCAACTCGCCGTCCTCGTGCACGGTGGGCGGGCCGGTGGACGCCGTGGACGCGCTGGTCGAGCGGCTCGTCGCCGACGGCGTCACCCACCGGCGGCTGCGGCTGCCCGCCGCCGCCCACTCCTCGATGCTCGACTCGGTCCTGGACGACCTGGCCGCCGCCTTCCGCGGCGTCGGACTGCGCGAGCCGCGCGTCCCGTACGTCACCAACGTCACCGGCACGTGGGTCACCCCCGAGCAGGCCACCTCGGTGGAGCACTGGGTGGCGCACACGCGCCGCACGGTCCGCTTCGCCGACGGGGTGCGGACGCTGCGCGCCGCCTCCGCCGGGGGCGCGGGCCCGGTCCTCGTCGAGATCGGCCCGGGGGACGTCCTGTCGCGGCTGGCCGCGGCCGTGGACGACGGCGGCCCGGAGCCCGTCACCGTCCCGGTGATGCGGCACGCGCGGGCGACCGGGCCCGACGCCCGGGTGCGGGCGGAGGCCCTCGCTCACCTGTGGACCGCCGGGGCCGCGGTGGACATCGTCCCGCCCGGCGACCGCCCGGCGGAGGACACCCCGGTGCCCCGGCGGTCCCTGCCGGACCTGCCCGGCTACGCCTTCGCCCGCGACCGGCACTGGATCGACGCGCCCGGCGCCCGGGCCCGGGCGACCG
>NZ_JAIQLH010000048.1 GCF_020037025.1 Streptomyces huiliensis
CCCGCCGTCCGGCTCCGCACCCCTGCCCCCCGAGACACCGGCCCCCGCCGCCACCGAGCGCACGGCCGAGGAGACGGCCCGCCGCATGGGCGCGTTCGCCCGCGGCACGCGCTCCGGCCGCGCAGGCCGCTCCACGGAGAACGCCGGCGGCCCCGCCGAAGATGCCGCCCGGTCGGCCACCGAGACGGGCCGGTCCGATGCCGGCCGGTTCGATGCAGGTCGCCCTGTCGGCGACGCGAGCCGGCCCGCCGCCGGTTTCGGTCGGCCTGCCGAGCCTGGCGGCCGGGCTGCCGACGTGGGCCGGTTCGACGCCGGCCACCCTGCCGGTGACGCGGGCTGGACCGCCGCCGACTTCGGCCGGCCCGCCGAGTCCGGTGGCGGGGCTGTCGACGCGGGCCGGTCGTCCGCCGACATGGGCGGGTCCGATGTGGGTCGCACTGCCGTCGACGCGAGCCGGACCGCCGCCGATTTCGGTCGGCCTGCCGAGTCCGGTGGCCGGGCTGTCGACGCGGACCGGTCGTCCGCCGACATGGGCGGGTCCGATGTGGGTCGCACTGCCGTCGACGCGAGCCGGACCGCCGCCGATTTCGGTCGGCCTGCCGAGTCCGGTGGCCGGGCTGTCGACGCGGACCGGTCGTCCGCCGACATGGGCGGGTCCGATGTGGGTCGCACTGCCGTCGACGCGAGCCGGACCGCCGCCGATTTCGGTCGGCCTGCCGAGTCCGGTGGCCGGGCTGTCGACGCGGACCGGTCGTCCGCCGACATGGGCCGGTTCGGTGTCGGCCGATCCGATGCCGGCCGCACTGCCGCCGACGCGAGCCGGCCCGCCGCCGACTCCGGCCGGCTTTCCGAGCCCGGCGGCAGGGGCGCCCGCGGCACCGACCCGTCCGCCACCGACCCGTCCGCCCAGCGCACCGGCGGCCGGTACGCCGATGCCGCCGACCGGTATCCGGCGGCCGGTCGCCCCGGATCCGCCGAGAGTGCCCCGCGCGTCGAGGATCGGGCGCGGGCTCAGGGGCGGGCGACGGGCCGTGAGCCGCTGGCCGGCCAGGCCCCCGCGCCCGCCGGCCCGGCCGGTCAGGAGCCGCGAGCCGGTGCCCCGCGTCCGTACCCCGGCGTCTCGGAGCCGCAAGCCGGTACCCCGCGCCCGTACCCCGGTATGTCGGAGCCGCAGGCCGGGTCCCGCCCGGTCGGCCAGGACCCGTACCCCGGCACCCCGGAGCCGTACGCCGAGGCCCCGCACCCGTACCCCGGCACCCCGGAGCCGTACCACGCCGCGCCGGACCGGCCCGGTGCCGCTCCCGGCGCGTATCCCCGGCCCCACTCCGCCCCAGGCCAGCGGCCCACCACCGGCCCCGCCCCCGAGCCCGCAGAAGACGAAGGGAACCCGCACGCGTGAACGACCACCTGAACAACGATCTGGCCTGGATGCTGGACGAGGTCGTGAAGATCCCCGAGGCCCGCCACGCGATCCTGCTCTCCGCCGACGGCATGCTGCGCGCCCACTCGGCGGGCATCGCGCGCGACGAGGCGGAGCGCCAGGCGGCGGCGCTGTCCGGGCTCCAGTCGATCAGCCGGTCCACGGCGGACTTCTGCACCCATCCGGCCCGGCACGAGACGCCCTGGCGGCAGACGCTGATCGAGTTCGCGCACGGCTACGTCTTCCTGATCGCGGCAGGACCGGGCGCCTACCTCGCCGTCTCGGCCACCGAGAACGTCGACATGGAGGCCGTCACCTACCGCATGCAGAAGACGGTCGACCGGCTCGGCAAGGAACTCGTCAGCCCGCCGCGGCACGACGCCGGGTGGCAGGGCGGCCCCGGCAGCCCGGCGTGACCCCGGCCGTGCCCCGGCGCGACAAGGGGCTGGTACGGCCGTACGTCGTCACGGAGGGCCGGTCGCACCCGACCCGCAACACCTTCGACCTGGTCACCCTGGTCATGGCACACGGCGACCGGCCGCTCGACGGGCTCAGCCCGGAGAAGTACCGCCTCATGGAGCTCTGCCTCGGCGGCGCCCTGTCCGTCGCCGAGATCGCCGGTTACCTCCAACTGCCCGTCAGCGTCACCAAGGTGCTGCTGAGCGACCTCGTGGACAGCGGCCACCTCAGCACCAGGGCGCCCATCCCCTCGGCACAACTGCCCGAGGCCCAGATCCTCCAGGAGGTGCTCGATGGACTCCGCGCTCGCCTCTGACCGAGTCCACACCACGCACAGCGGCGTCTATCTGCGCGGAACCGTCCGCACCGCGGCCAAGCTGCTCGTCGTCGGCCACTTCGGCGTGGGCAAGACGACCTTCGTCGGCGCGCTGTCGGAGATCCGGCCGCTGCGCACCGAGGAGACGATGACGCAGGCCGGCGCGCACGTGGACGACCTGGCCGGGCTCGACGGCAAGACCACCACCACGGTCGCCATGGACTTCGGCCGGCTCACCCTCAGCGACAGCCTCGTCCTCTACCTCTTCGGCGCCCCCGGCCAGCAGCGCTTCACCCGGCTGTGGCTGGACATGACGCAGGGCGCCCTCGGCGCGCTCGTCCTCGCCGACACCCGGCGGCTGGACCACTCCTTCGAGGTCATGGAGCTGCTGGAGGACCACGGCCTGCCGTACGCCGTGGCCGTCAACCACTTCGACGACGCGCCGGTGTTCCCTGAGGAGGAGATCCGCGAGGCCCTCGACCTCCTCCCGGACACCCCGCTGGTCACCTGCGACGCGCGGGACCGGATCTCCGCCACCCGCGCCCTGATCACCCTCGTGGACCACCTGCACGCCCGCACCGCCCAGGAGCCTGTGTGACCCGTGTGACCCCTGTGACCGGCGTGGACGAGCCCCCGGCCGGCTGCCCGGCCCACGGCGGGGCGCGCGGCGAAGGGCCCGGCGCGCCTGGCGACGAGGCCACGCCCCTGCACGGGCCGGACTTCGCCGCCGACCCGCACGCCGTCTACCGCCGGCTGCGCCGGTACGGACCCGTCGCCCCCGTCGAACTCGCCCCGGGCGTCCGGGCCCACCTCGTCACCGACTACCGCGCCGCCCTCGACGTCCTCCGCAGCCCCGAGGCGTTCGCCAAGGACGCCCGCCGCTGGCGCGCCCTGGCGGACGGCCGCGTCGCGCCCGACAATCCCGTCGTGCCGATGATGGCCTACCGGCCCAACTGCCTCTTCACCGACGGCGAGGCCCACCGCCGGCTCCGCCAGGCGGTCACCGACAGCCTGGAGCGCATCGACCCCAACGCCCTGCGCGGCTACGTGGAGCGCAGCGCCGACGTACTCGTCGACCGGGTCACCGAGGCCGGCGAGGCCGACCTGCTCGGCGACTACGCCAAGGTGCTGCCGCTGCTCGTCTTCAACCAGCTCTTCGGCTGCCCGCCCGAGCTGGGCGACCGGCTCGTCGAGGGCATGTCCGGGATCTTCGACGGGGTCGACGCCGAACGCGCCAACGCCCTCGTCACCGCCACCTTCACCGAGCTCATCGCCCTCAAACGCCGGCAGCCCGGCGCGGACATGACCTCCTGGCTGATGGCCCACCCGGCCGGGCTCACCGACGAGGAGATGATCCACCAACTCGTGGTGCTGATGGGCGCGGGCACCGAGCCGCAGCAGAACCTCATCGCGGGCGCCCTGCGGCTGCTGCTCTGCGACGACCGGTTCGCGGGCGACCTGGCCGGCGGCAGCATGCCCGTCGACGACGCCCTGGACGAGGTGCTCTGGCTCGACCCGCCCATGGCCAACTACGGCGTCCACTACCCGACGGCCGACCTCGACTTCGGGGGCGTACGGCTGCGCGCCGGCGAACCCGTCGTCGTCAGCTTCGCCGCCGCCAACACGGACCCCGCCCTCCGCCCCGACCACCACTCCGGGCAGCGCACCGGCAACCGCGCCCACCTCGCCTGGAGCGCCGGCCCGCACCACTGCCCGGCCAAGGACCCGGCCCGGCTCATCGCCTCGGCCGCCGTGGAACGGCTCCTCGACCGGCTGCCCGACCTGGAACTGGCCGTCCCCGCCGACCGCCTGGTGTGGCGGCCCGGCCCCTTCCACCGGGCGCTGACGGCGCTGCCCGTCCGCTTCCCGCCGCAGCCGGTGCCCGTACCGGCGGCCGAGCGGCGCGCGGGCGGCGCGGCGGGCGCGTCTCCCACGCGCCGCCCGGCCACCACGCCCGGCCGGATCGCCCCGCACCCCTCCGCCGTACCCGCCACACCCGCCGTACCCGCCGTACCCGCCACACCGGCACCTCCACCCACCCCCGAGACTTTTGGAGACCGCAGATGGAACGTCCCACCTGCCCCGTCACGATCGACCCCGCCGGCCGGGACATCCACGGCGAGGCCGCCCGCATCCGGGCCCACGGGCCGGCGGTCCCCGTGGAGCTCCCTGGGGGCGTGGTGGCGTGGGCGGTGAGCTCGCAGGCCCTGCTCAAGCGGCTCCTCACCGACCCCCGCGTCTCCAAGGACCCGCGGCAGCACTGGCCGGCCTGGGCCAACGGTGAGATCTCGCCGGAGTGGTCCCTCTACACCTGGGTCGCCGTGCAGAACATGTTCACCGCCTACGGCCCCGACCACCGGCGCCTCCGCTCGCTGGTCGCCAAGGCGTTCACCGCCCGCCGCACCGCCGCGATGCGCCCCCGCGTCGAGAAGATCACCGCCGACCTGCTGGACGGCCTGGCCGCCGCCGAGCCCGGTGCCGTCGTCGACCTCCGCGAGAGCTACGCCTACCCCCTGCCCATCCAGGTCATCTGCGAGCTGATGGGCATCGACGACGAGCCCACTCGCGAGGGGCTCCGCCGCTGCGTCGACTCGATCTTCCACACCTCCGCCGACCCCGCCGAGGTCACCGCCACCTACACCGAGATCTACCGGCTGCTCGGCGAGCTCGTCGCCGCCAAGCGCGAGCAGCCGGGCGACGACATGACCAGCGTCCTGATCTCGGCCCGCGACGACGAGGACGGCACCCGGCTCAGCGAGCAGGAACTGGTCGACACCCTGCTGCTGGTGATCAGCGCGGGCCACGAGACCACCGTCAACCTCCTCGACAACGCCCTCCACCTGCTGCTCACCCACCCCGAGCAGCTCGCCCTCGTCCGCTCCGGGCAGGCCGGCTGGGACGACGTCGTCGAGGAGGCGCTCCGCGTCGAGGCGCCCGTCGCCAACCTCCCGCTCCGCTACGCCGTCGAGGACATCACGCTCGACGACGGCACCGTCCTCCGCGAGGGCGACGCCATCGTCGCGGCCTACGCCGCCGCCGGCCGCGACCCGGAGCTGTACGGCGAGGGGGCGGCCGTCTTCGACGTGACGCGCGCCACCAAGGACCACCTCGCCTTCGGCCACGGCGCCCACTTCTGCCTCGGCGCCCCGCTCGCCCGGCTGGAGGCCGCCGTCGCGCTGCCCGCCCTCTTCGCCCGCTTCCCGGAGCTGCGCCTCGCCCCGGAGGCCGGCGGCCTGGAGCCGGTGGACTCCTTCATCTCCAACGGCCACCGGTCCCTCCCGGCCCTGCTGCACGGCTGACGGGCGGTCCTCCCCGGGCGCGAGTCCGCCACCCACCAGTCCGAACGCGGGCCCGGTGGGTGGCGGGTGGGCGAGCCGGGGGCCGAACGCTTACGATCCTCTGCGTGTCCAAATTGACCGACCTGCCGAAACGGATCCTGATCGGGCGGGCGCTGCGCAGCGACAAGCTGGGAGAGACCCTTCTCCCCAAGCGCATCGCCCTCCCCGTCTTCGCGTCCGACCCTCTCTCCTCTGTGGCGTACGCGCCGGGCGAGGTCCTCCTCGTCCTCTCCGTGGCAGGTGTGTCGGCCTACCACTTCAGCCCGTGGATCGCCGTCGCGGTGGTCGTGCTGATGTTCACGGTGGTCGCCTCGTACCGCCAGAACGTGCACGCCTACCCGAGCGGCGGCGGCGACTACGAGGTCGCCACCACCAACCTGGGCCCCAAGGCCGGACTCACCGTCGCCAGCGCCCTCCTCGTCGACTACGTCCTCACGGTCGCCGTCTCCATCGCCTCCGGCATCGAGAACCTCGGCTCGGCCGTCCCGTTCGTCGTCGAGCACAAGACCGCCTGCGCCATCGCAGTGATCGTGCTGCTGACCCTGATGAACCTGAGAGGCGTCAAGGAGTCCGGCAAGCTCTTCGCGATCCCGACCTACGTCTTCGTCGGCGGCGTCTTCCTGCTCATCGCCTGGGGCGTCATCCGGGGCGTCTTCATGGGCGACTCGATGCGCGCGCCCACCGCCGACTACACCATCAACGCCGAGCACAAGGGCCTGGCCGGCTTCGCGCTGGTCTTCCTGCTGCTGCGTGCCTTCTCGTCCGGCTGCGCCGCGCTCACCGGCGTCGAGGCGATCAGCAACGGCGTCCCCGCCTTCCGGAAGCCGAAGTCGAAGAACGCCGCCACCACGCTGGCGCTGATGGGCGGCCTCGCCGTCACCATGTTCTGCGGCATCATCGGCCTGGCCATGGCCACCAAGGTCCGGATGGCGGAGAACCCCGCGACCGACCTGCTCAAGGACGGCAAGCCGCTCGGCGCCGACTACACCCAGAACCCGGTGATCTCGCAGGTCGCCGAGGCGGTCTTCGGCCACGGCTCGTTCCTCTTCATCATCCTGGCCGCGGCCACCGCGCTGGTCCTGTTCCTGGCCGCGAACACCGCCTACAACGGCTTCCCGCTGCTCGGCTCGATCCTCGCCCAGGACCGCTACCTGCCGCGCCAGCTGCACACCCGCGGCGACCGGCTCGCGTTCTCCAACGGCATCGTGCTGCTCGCCGGCGCCGCCATCGTCCTCACGTACATCTACGGGGCCGACTCGACGAAGCTGATCCAGCTGTACATCGTCGGCGTCTTCGTCTCCTTCACGCTGAGCCAGATCGGCATGGTCCGGCACTGGAACCGGCACCTGGAGACCGAGACCGACCCCGGCAAGCGCCGCCACATGATCCGCTCCCGCGCGATCAACACCTTCGGCGGCTTCCTGACCGGTCTGGTGCTGGTCGTCGTGCTGCTGACCAAGTTCACCCACGGCGCCTGGGTCGCCCTGCTCGGCATGGTCATCTTCTACGCGACGATGACCGCGATCCGCCGCCACTACGACCGGGTCGCCGACGAGATCGCGCTGGAGGACGAGCCCGGCGAGGCGGCCGTCCGGCCGTCGCGGGTGCACTCCATCGTGCTGGTCTCCAAGGTCCACAAGCCGACCCTGCGGGCCCTCGCCTACGCCAAGCTGATGCGCTCGGACACCCTGGAGGCGCTGAGCATCAGCGTCGACCCGGCGGAGACGAAGGCGCTGCGCGAGGAGTGGCACCAGCGGGGCGTCGACGTCCCGCTGAAGATCCTCGACTCGCCGTACCGCGAGATCACCCGCCCGGTCATCGACTACGTGAAGTCGCTCCGCAAGGAGAGCCCGCGCGACGTGGTCAGCGTCTACATCCCCGAGTACGTGGTCGGCCACTGGTACGAGCACCTGCTGCACAACCAGAGCGCCCTGCGGCTCAAGGGCCGGCTGCTCTTCACGCCGGGCGTGATGGTCACCTCGGTGCCCTGGCAGCTCGACTCCTCCGAGGTCGCCCGCCGCCGCGCCCGCAAGCGCGCCGAGTGGAACGCGCCCGGCTCGGTGCGGCGCGGCCCGGTCGCCCCGCCGCAGAAGAAGGAAAAGGCCGCGGCGAAGAAGTAACCGGTGAGGGTGGTGGTGCGGCGGGACGTAGACTGAACGGCTGTTGCCCCGCCGCACCACCTTTTCGCCGACTCGACCCAGGAGCTCTTCCCCCATGCAGACGGAACCGACGAAGTCGCTGGTCGGCGAGGAGTACGAGGTCGAGGTCGGCCCGGTCGCCCACGGCGGCCACTGCGTCGCCCGGACGGAGGCGGGCCGCGTCCTGTTCGTCCGCCACACGCTGCCCGGGGAGCGGGTGATCGCCCGGATCACCGAGGGCGAGGAGACGTCCCGCTTCCTGCGCGCGGACGCCGTCGAGGTCCTGGAGGCGTCGAAGGACCGCGTACCGGCGCCCTGCCCCTTCTCCGGCCCGGGCAAGTGCGGCGGCTGCGACTGGCAGCACGTCAAGCCGGGCGCACAGCGCCGCCTCAAGGGCGAGGTCATCGCCGAGCAGCTCCGCCGCCTCGCGGGCCTGACGCCCGAGGAGGCCGGCTGGGACGGCACGGTGGCGCCGGCCGAGGGCGACAAGGTCCCGGCGGGTCAGGTCCCCGCGTGGCGCACCCGCGTCCAGTACGCGGTCGACGCCGAGGGCCACGCGGGCCTCCGCAAGCACCGCTCGCACGAGGTCCAGCCCATCGACCACTGCCTGATCGCGGCGCCGGGCGTGAGCGAGCTGGGCATCGAGAAGCGCGAGTGGCCGCAGATCGCGTCGGTGGACGCCATCGCCGCCTCCGGCTCGGCCGACCGCCAGGTCGTCCTCACCCCGAAGCCGGGCGGCCGCCTCCCGATCGTCGAACTCGACAAGCCGGTGTCCGTGCTGCGGGTCGGCGAGAAGGACCAGCGGATCCACCGCGTCCACGGCCGCCCCTTCGTCCGCGAGCGCGCCGACGGCCGCACCTACCGCGTCGGCGAGGGCGGCTTCTGGCAGGTCCACCCGCAGGCCGCCGACACCCTCGTGAAGGCCGTCATGCAGGGTCTGATGCCGCGCAAGGGCGACATGGCCCTCGACCTCTACTGCGGCGTCGGCCTCTTCGCCGGCGCCCTCGCCGAGCGCGTCGGCGACAAGGGCGCCGTCCTCGGCATCGAGTCCTCCAAGCGCGCCGTCGAGGACGCCCGCCACAACCTCCAGGACCTCGACCGCGTCCGCATCGAACAGGGCAAGGTCGAGGACGTCCTCCCGCGCACCCGCATCGACTCCGCCGACCTCATCGTCCTCGACCCCCCGAGGGCGGGCGCCGGCCGCGCCACCGTCCGCCACCTCGCCGCCCTCGCCGCCCGCCGCATCGCCTACGTGGCCTGCGACCCGGCCGCCCTCGCCCGCGACCTCAAGTACTTCGCGGAGGAGGGCTACCGCCCGGTCACGCTGCGGGCGTTCGACCTCTTCCCGGTGACGCACCATGTGGAGTGCGTGGCGATCCTGAAGCCGGTGGCGTAGGGCGCCTGACCCGCGGGTCCCCCGGGGATCCGCGGGATCAGAGGCCGACGGCGGCTGTCACGTCGCGCAGGTCGACGAACTTGAAGCCGGTCGCCGGACGGGTGCCGCCCCGGCCGTCGGGGGCTTCGGGGGTGTCGTGGCCGTCTTGGACGACCAGCAGGCCGTGCGGGTAGCGGCTGCCGAGCGGGGCGTTGAGGACGGTGGCGCCGTCGCATTCCTCCGACCCGTCGAGGGCCGCCGAGGCGGCGCCGACGCGGAAGCCGCCCTCGTACTCGTTGTCCTCGCCCACCTTGAGGTCGTAGAGGGCGAACGTGCTGTCGCCCTGGCTGGAGGCGAAGAGGTGGCCGTTGCCGTCGGGTTCCCGGAACAGGGTGAGGCCCTCGACGTCGGCGGTCAGGTGGTCGCCCCCGTAGCCGGGGTCGGCACCGGCCGTGCACTTTCCGGTGCTCTTGTCGTAGACGCCGGGGACGCCGTACTCGCGGACCTTGTCCACCAGCACCGGCTTGCCGGTGAGATCGGCGCGCATCCGCCAGATGCCGACGTCCTCCTGGGCGGCGTAGAGCGTTCCGGTGGCCGGGTCCACCACCATGCCCTCCACCTGCGGCAGTTCGCCGGGCTCCGCGCAGGGGGACCAGGTGGTGCCGTTCGGGACGCGGAAGGACGCGGGCAGGTCGAGGGTGCGGACCTTCCGGTAGGTGACGGTGCCTTTCGTGGTCGGCCGCAGCTCGACCAGCGCGATGCGGGTCCGCTCCCGCTGGCTCACCAGGGCGTAGGCGCGTCCGGTGGACTTGTCCTGCCAGGTGGCGAGGCCGTAGGCGGTGCGCTGCCCGTTGATCTGGGCCTGGTCCGCGGAGAACACCGGGGCGGCGGCCGGGTCGGTGATGTCGGTCAGCGGGCCACCGGGCCGCGACGGGTCGATGCGGTGGATCCGCAGCCGGTCGTTGCCCCGGTCGCTGACCACGGCCACGTCGGCGCGGCCGGCGGCGGTGCGCAGACCGGTGACGAGGTCGACGTTGTTGAACCGGCCCGGGGCGTCGCCCCGGGCCGGCGGCCGGGGAGCGGGCAGCGACTGCACCAGGTGGGCGTCCAGGTCGTACACGCGCAGGCCGCCCTTCTTGGCCGTCGCGATGACGAGGCTGCGGTCGGGATCGGCCGCGTTGCGCCAGATCGCCGGGTCGTCCGCGTCGGAGTCGCCGCCCGCCTTGTCGTCATGGAGGGCGAGGGTCTCGTGGACGGGCGTGACCGTCGGCAGGGCCCGGTCATCGGCCCCTGCCGGGGCGGCGGTCAGGACGGCGAGCACGGCGCCCATGACGAGGGCGGTTCTGCGCGGAGTGCGTTGGGTCCTCACGAGCACTTCCTTGGTGGACGTCAGGGATGTGTGCATCGTGAGTGGGGAACCTTGCGCGCAGGAGACAGTGATCTGTACGCGCGGTCACGGAACGGACGACCGTGTCGGGGCGCGAGCGGCCGGCCGCGCCCGAGCGCTACCGCGCCCGCTCCGGGGGCGGGCTCGTCGGGACGGTGCGGCTGTGCGCACCGGTGCCGGTGAAGGCGCCTGCCTCTTCGGCGGTCCGCCGGATGCCGTCGGGGCCGTCGGTGTCGTCTTCCTCCGCGAGTCCGGCCGTCAGACGAAGAAGGCGTTCATGCCGGCGACGTCCGACAGGTACGTCTCGATGCTCGCTATCTTGCCGTCGCGCAGGCGGCAGACGGTGGCCAGGTGTTCGTCCAGGCGCAGGTCGCCACGGCGGGCGGTGTTGTGCAGGGACAGGGCGACGTTCTCGCGGCTGACCAGGATGTGCAGCAGCTCGAAGTGGAGACCGTAGCCGGCGATCTTCTTGGCGCGTTCCACGACCGCGTCGGCGCCTTCTGCCGTGCCGGAGACGGTGTTGTCGCCGGGGAGCTTCCAGGTGGCGTCGTCGGTGAGCAGGGTGCGGATGCCATTCCAGTCGCCGGTGGCGAGGAAGGCGTGGAACCGCGTGCCGAGTTGGTGGGCTGCCTCGTACTGGGGCATGGATCCTCCACGGGATGCACTTAAAGCGGTGGTCTTTGCCTTAAGGGAGCGTAGGGGGAGGGCTGTTAAGGCGCAAGGCTTTGCTTTAAGGTGAAGGCGTGCCCGCCAAAAGCAAAGACAGTCGCCCCGGTGGCCGGAGTGCCCGTGTGCGGACCGCGGTCCATCAGGCGGTGGTGGACCTCGTGCAGGACGTCGGCGCCGACAAGGTGACCATCCCCGCGGTGGCGCGGCGGGCCGGCGTCAATCCCAGTTCCGTGTACCGGCGGTGGGGGACGGCCGCCGCCCTGCTGGCGGATGTGGCCACCCGGCGGCAGGGCGAGGAGACGCCCGAACTGCTCGGTGATCTGCGACGGGATCTGGAGCGGGTGGCGGTCTGGACGCTCTCGGATCTGTCCCGGCCGGGCGGGGTGGCGTTCTTCCGCGCTGAGGTGGCACCGGACGTGGACGACCGGCGGGCCGGGCTGCGGGCCTGTCTGCGGCGGGTCAGTGCCCGTTTTCAGGCGCCTTTGGACGCGGCTGCCCGGCGGGGTGAAGTGGTGCCCTCGCTGGAGCGGGTGCTCGACCGGGTGGTGGCCCCGCTGTATTTCCGCGTGGTGTTCTCGGTCCCGGGGACGGACGAGCGCTTCGCGCGCGGGCTCGTCGCCGAGTTGTTCGGCGCTTCGGGTGTGGAGGGGAGCGGCCTCGGCTGACCGTGCGCGAGAGTACGTGCGCGGGTGCCCCGTCTCAGCGGTCCTCTTCCACCCGCCGCTCGCTCACCGCCCGCTCGACGAACTCCACCAGGGCCGCGTGCGAGTTCGCGGCGCGGCCGGTCGTGGTGATGTCGTCGGCCTGTAGGGCGATGAGGTAGCGCAGGCGCAGGGCGATCTCGTTGACGATCTCCTCCCTGCTGCGCTGGAGGAAGAGGGGGTCGACGCCGAAGTAGTCGGCCAGGGCGGCCAGCCGGGCGTCGGTGGTGGTGGGTTGTTCGCCCTTGCGGAGTTTGCCGAGGGTTACGTGAGAGATGATCGTCTCGCCGGCCTCCTTGTTGACGGCGTCGGCGATGTGGCGGTCCGACGGCGGTTCCGTGCCGTTGGGGCCGCCTCGGGACCGCAGGTACTCCAGCTTCTGCGCCAGGGTCAACGAGGCTGCGGCGCAAGCCGAGTTCGGGTCTCTCATGACCACTTTTTTACTTGGTTGCCGGCGGTTACCTATAGGTCTGGTCCAAAGCTGTGGGGATGGTCACCGGACATTGCCGACAATTCGGGCGTGGAAGGTTACCTTCCGGTTTGGGGGCGGTGGTTGCCCGGTGTGCGGCAGGTGAATGGATGGCGCCATTCCACTTGCCCAGTAACGCAGTTGACGAAGTGTCAGGTTGTGAGGCTGGTGGCTGGGGTGTCGTGCGTCCGGGTGGGTCGGAGTGGGGGGCGCTTGTTGTGGGGGGCGGGTGTGGCGCTTCGGTGGTTGAAGTCCGAGTGGTTACTGACCAGTCGGTTCAATGGCGTTCGGGACGATCTTGCATTCTCGGCCGGATCTGCCTAAGCTCACCGGCGTTAAGTGGGGTTAACAGCCCGACGCACCGCGCTCCGGCAGTAACGGAAGCGCGCGGGTCGGGCATACGGGGGAGAGTCTTGAAGGGTATCGGGCCGGAATCCGTCCATACGGAGATTCCAGGGGGATGTGCCTCGATCAACGAGCGGCCCAAGGGGGCCGGCCGGTGTCGTGTCCCGGCTGTGGCCGCTTTCCGTTTCGTTCGTGTTCACCGTTCTCACGGGCTGCCGTCAACGCGCCCGTTGCACGCTGATCTCCCCGCGCCGGGCGCGGGGGGTTGATTCGTCGGTTTTCCGGCTCCGTTAGGCGCGGCTTCGGGCTGCCCTGTGGCGCGCGGTAACGACAGGACCTTTTTCTCGGCCACGCATTTGTGATCCCGGTTCCGGCCGGGCGCGCCGCGCTGCCGATTACCCACGCCGATTCGCGCTGCCCGCAGGCCGACCGGCGTCCCGTTTTCACGACGTCATGCGGTCATTCGCCGCGCCAAGGGGGACCTTTCGCATGCTCACGCAAGCGATGCCGAGTCGAGGGATCGGGGGAGTGCTCGACACGATCGGCGGCACTCCTCTGATAGAACTCGACAGGATCTTTCCGGACCTTCCGTTCCGCCTCTTCGCCAAGCTGGAGAAGTTCAATCCGGGTGGTAGCGTCAAGGACCGGGTAGCGCTCAACATGCTGCTGGAGAAGGTGAGTTCGGGCGAGCTGGTGCCCGGACGGTCTGCCGTGGTGGAGTCCAGCTCGGGTAATCTGGCGATCGGGCTCGCCCAGGTCTGCCGGTATTTCGGGCTGCGGTTCATCTGCGTCGTGGACGCCAAGACGACGGAACAGAACATCGCCATCATCCGCTCCTACGGAGCGGAAGTGGAGGTCATCACCGAACCGGACCCGGAAACCGGCGAGTTCCTCCCCAGCCGCATTCGGCGGGTGCGGGAACTCGTGCGATCCGTGCCCGACGCCTACTGGCCCAACCAGTACGGCAACCCATTGAACGCGGCGGCCCACGAGTTGACGATGCGTGAGATCGTGGAAGGGTTGAACGGGCGGCTCGATTATCTTTTCTGTGCTACCAGTTCATGTGGCACGCTTCGTGGCTGTGCCGACTACGTCAGGAAGTCGGGGCTTTCCACGGAAATCGTCGCGGTCGACGCGTTGGGCAGTGCGATATTCGGTGGGCAGTCGCCAACCACCCGGCTGCTGCCGGGACATGGCGCCGCGCTCCGGCCCGCCCTGTTCGACCCGCGGGCGGCGGATCACGTGGTGCACGTGTCGGACCTCGAATGCGTGCGCATGTGCCGGCGCCTGGTCGACCGCGAGGCGATATTGGCCGGCGGTTCGTCCGGGGCCGTCATCGCGGCCGTCGAGCGGATGCGCGACGCGATACCGGACGGTTCCCGGGTCGCGGTCGTCTTTCCCGACAGCGGTGAGCGTTATCTGGAGACCATCTACTCGGATTCCTGGGTCGCCCGGAAATTCGGTGACGTCTCCCATCTGTGGCAAGAGAACCCGGGCCCGGTGCCCGAGACCGTAGGAGCAATTCCGTGCTGATCGCCAGACACGCCGACGTCCACGAGGTGCTCGCCGGACGCGAGGAGGAGATCCTCGCCGTCGTCCAGGAGACCTACGGGATCCACGAGGACGGCCGCACCGCCGTCCCGCACTCGACCTTCCTCCGCTTCCCCGGCGACGACCGCAACCGCGTCATCGGCCTCCCCGCCTTCGCCGGCGGCGACCACCCGGTCGCCGGGATGAAGTGGATCGCCTCCTTCCCCGGGAACATCGACGAGGGGCTGCCGCGAGCCAGCGCCGCCATCGTCCTGAACTCCCTGGAGAACGGCTTCCCGGTGGCCCTGCTGGAGGGCTCGCAGATCTCCGCGAAGCGCACGGCCGCCAGTGCCGCCCTCGCGGCCCGCCTGCTCACCGAGGGCGACGAGCCCACCGGCGTCACCCTCGTGGGCGGCGGTGTCATCAACACCGAGGTGCTGCGTTTCCTGCTGGTGGCCCTGCCCACACTCCGCGAGGTCACCGTCTTCGACCTCGACGCCGGCCGCGCCGAGGCGTTCGCCGCCCGCTGCCGCGAGCTCGGCCCGGAGCTGACCGTCGACGTGGCCGCCGACCGTCCCACCGCGCTCGCCCGGCACCGCCTGGTCGCCCTGGCCACCACCAGCGGCACCCCCCACCTCGGCTCCGACGAGCTGCGGCCCGGCACCGTCGTCCTGCACGTCTCGCTGCGCGACCTGCACCCCGAGGTGATCCTCGGTGCGCAGAACATCGTCGACGACGCCGACCACGTCTGCCGCGAGCGCACCTCCCTGCACCTCGCCGAACAGCAGGCCGGGCACCGGGAGTTCATCGACGCGAGCATCGGCGCCCTCGTCCGCGGCACCGTGCCGTTCACCCGCGACCCCGAGCGGATCACCGTCTTCTCGCCGTTCGGCCTGGGCATCCTGGACATGGCGCTGGCCGAGTACGTCCGCGCGCAGGCCGCCGAACGCGGGCTGGGTGTACAGGTCGAGGGCTTCCTCGGGCACGGTGTGACGGGCTCCGGCCACGACGCGGCGGGGTCCGGACGATGAGCGGCGGCCCGTACGACGTCCTCGCCCTCTTCCCCGGCCAGGGCAGCCAGACCCCCGGGATGGCGCGCGCCTTCGCCACCGCCCGCCCCGAAGCGGCGGCCGTCTTCGACGAGGCGTCCGACGCGCTCGGCCTCGACATGCGCGCCCTGTGCTGGGACGCCCCGGCGTCCGAGCTCGCCTCGACCGACAACGCCCAGCCGGCCCTGCTGACCGCCTCGGTCGCGGCCTGGCGGGTACTGGAGGCCGAGGGCGTCACCGCGACCGCCGCCGCGGGCCACAGCGTCGGCGCCGTGGCCGCCCTGGTGGCCACCGGGCGGCTGGGGTTCGCCGACGCCGTCCGCCTGGTCCGGCTGCGCGGCGAGCTCATGGCCGCCGCGCCCGGCGAGGGCGGCATGTGCGCCGTCCTCGCCACCGGCGACGAGCGCGAGAAGGCCCTCGCGCAGGCCGCCGAGCACGGCCTGGACATCGCCGCCGACAACAGCCCGCGCCAGTTCGTCGCCTCCGGCGACCTGGCCGCGATCGGGGGGTTCGCGGCGGCCGTCGGCGCCCGCGCCAAGCCGCTGGACGTCTCGCACGCCTTCCACAGCCGGCTGATGGCGCCCGCCGCCGCCGACTGGGAGGCGGCCGTCGCCGAAGTCCGGCTGCGCCCCGCCACCGCCCCCGTCGGGCTCATCACCACCGGCGCGTTCGGCACCGACGAGGACGCCGTGCGCCGGGACCTCGCGGACGCGCTGTGCGCGCCCGTCCGCTGGCGGGAGCTGATGGACGCGACGGCCGGCCGGCCGGAGCCCGCCGCGCCGCTCGTGGCCGTCGGACCCGCCAAGGCCCTCGTCGGCCTGGCCAAGCACTTCGCCGCCAAACCGCAGGTGTCCCTGGTGGACACGCCGACCTCCCTCACCGCGCTGCTGCGCCGCCTGGGGGCCTGACAACAGTGAGTACAGCCATGCAGTTCGAACCGTCCACCGTGGCCCTGGTCACCGGCGCCTCCCGGGGCATCGGCCGGGCCTGCGCCCTGGCCCTGGCCGAGGCCGGCTGCGACGTGGTCGTGCACTACGTCTCCCGCACCGAGGCCGCCGAGGAAGTGGCCGCGGAGATCCGCGGGATGGGGCGCAAGGCGCTGGTGGTCCGCGCGGACGTCGGCGTCGAGGCCGAGGTCAAGGCGATGTTCAAGACCATCCGCGCCGAGTGGAAGCGGCTCGACGTCGTCGTCGCCAACGGCGGCATCACGGCCGACGGCTTCCTCGCCACGATGAGCCTCGACAAGTGGCAGCGGGTCATCGACACCAACCTCACCGGCGCGTTCCTCACCTGCCGCGAGTCGGTCAAGATGATGCACCGCACCGGCGGCTCGATCGTCCTCATGGGCTCCACCAGCGGCGTCACCGGCCAGCCCGGCCAGGCCAACTACAGCGCCAGCAAGGGCGGTCTGATCAGCCTCGGCAAGGGCCTCGCCCGCGAGGTCGCCGAGCGCGGCATCCGCGTCAACATCGTCGCCCCCGGGTTCACGGACACCGACATGGTGCGCGACATGCCCCCCGCGGTGCGCGAGCGACTGATCGGCACGGTGCCCATGAAGCGCGCCGGCACCCCGGAGGAGGTGGCCTCGGCGGTCACCTTCCTGGCCTCGCCGGCCGCGAGCTACATCACGGGGAAGGTCCTCGTCGTCGACGGCGGGCTCGTCCCGTAGCCCCGAGGTCCGTAGCCCCGAGGTCCGTAGCCCCGAGGTCCGTAACCCCGAGGCCCGTCACCCCGAGGCCCGTCACTTTCTCAAGGCCCGCAAGCCGCCACCCACCACAGACAGGAGTACCGCCATGACCGCCACCTACGAGGAACTGCTGGCCACCGCCGAGGCGCGCACCGCCCTCAACAACCACGTCAAGACCCAGCTCGTCGAGAGCCTGGGCCTGGAGATCCGCCCCGAGCTGATCGGTGACGACCAGCCGCTGTTCGGCCGCGGCCTGGAGCTGGACTCGCTCGACACGCTGGAGATCGTCGTCATGGTCGAGGAGCAGCTCGACGTCACGATCAGCGACGACGACCGTTCCGCGTTCGGCTCGATCAACCGTCTCATCGACTTCGTCGTCGCCGACCGCGGCGAGATCCCCCAGGTGGAGGCGGCGTGACCACCTCGGCCCCCACCACCCCCCTCAGCTTCGACGCCAACGCGATCCGCGCGCTGCTGCCGCACCGCTGGCCGATGCTGCTCGTTGACCGCGCCTACGACGTCATCCCGGGCAAGTCCGGCTACGGCATCAAGAACGTCACCATCTCGGAGCCGTACTTCGCCGGGCACTACCCGGACCAGTCGATCATGCCGGGCGTCCTCATCGTCGAGGCCATGGCCCAGCTGACGGCCGTCGTCTACGCCTCCGCGTGGCTCGCGGAGGCCGGACAGAGCGGCAAGGCCGGACAGAGCGGCGAGACAGGACAGAGCGGCGAGGCCGAGGTCGCGGCCCGGGTCGGCTACCTCGGGGCGATCCGGCAGATGAAGTTCAGCCGGCTCGTCGTCCCCGGCGACCGGCTCACCATGAAGGTCGAGCTCGGCCGCCCCTTCGACCGGCTGACGCCCGTCACCGTGCAGGCCAGTGTCGACGGCGAGCTCGCCGCCAAGGGCTCGCTGACCGTCAGCGAGCGCACCGCGGGGGACCCGAGTGGACTCCAGTAGCGAGCCGGTGATCCGGCCCTACGAGGAGTCGGACGCGGCTGCGGTCGCCGAGCTCTACAACCGGTACGCCGACGTCCCCAACCCGGTGGACCGGAAGCTCGACGCGGAGCTCGTCCGCGGCGAGCTGGCCGAGCGCGGCACGCGGCTGTTCCTCGTGGTCGAGGTGGGCGGCGAGATCCACGGCACCATCGGCTTCTTCCAGGGTCACGTCCGGCGGGCGTACGCCCCGGGCGAGGTGTTCGGGGACATGTTCTTCCTGAGCCCCGCCCTGCGCGGCGGCTCGATCGCGGGGCGGATCTTCTCGCAGGCCATCCGCACCCTGCGGCTGTCCGGCGTGGAGGTCATCCGGCTCACGGCCAACCCCGGCAACAAGCTGGCCTTCCCGCTCTACCGGCAGGTCGGCTGCAGCGTCACCGGACCGGTGGAGGCCACCGAGGACGGCAACATCGAGCTGGTCAGCTACATGCCGCGGGTCATGGCACGGCTGCGCCGCGACTACGCCCACCTCATCCCGCAGTCGCTGCAACTGAACGCCAGCTGGCGGTACATGGTCGGCGGCGGGGACCGCTCCCTCGGCAACGACGTCGACGAGCTGGACGGGCGGGCCGTCCTGCGCACGCAGCTCGCGATCGAGGGGACGGTCTTCACCGTCCTGCTGGATCCCGAGGACGGCGAGCTGCTGCATGTCGGCACGGACGCGGAGGAGGCGCCCGTCCTGGCGCCCAAGGCCGCGCCCGCGCCACCGGCCGTCAGCACCGTCGAGACGGACGGCCTCCGCCTCGAACTGCACCACGGGGACGGCCGGATCGAGCTGCACGGAGCGGATCACCTCGGCCCGCTGCTGCGCGAGACCTGGCCGGTCTTCGGCCCGCCCTACGTCACGGGCTTCCGCCGCGCCCTGCGGCGGGAGGACGGCCTGACGGTCACCCCGATCGGCGCCGGCTGGCTGGTCGCGGAGCGGCACCCCGACGGGGTGCTGTACCGGGAGACCACGCTCGTCGGAGGCGTCCTGGAGAACCGTTTCCGCTGGGAGGGCGGCGAGCCGCCCGCCGGCACGCTGCGCACGATCGTCGAAGGCGGCCTGCGCAAGGGGCTGCTGCTGACGGACGACGGCCACGTGCCGGCCGGCCGCGGTCTGCACCCCGTCGACGCCACAGAGTTCGCCACCGCCGGTGCCGAACTCGCCCCGGACGCACGGGTCGGCTGGTGGGACGAGGAGTCCGCCACCGGCCTCGACATCCGGCAGGGCGACGCGCGGGCCCGGCTCGTCACCGACGCGCTGCTGCTGCTGGACTTCGCCCCCGGGCACGGCCACGCCGTCGCCGTACGGACGGAGTGGCCGGGCGGTGCGCCCTTGACCGTCGACGGCCTGGAGGCGCTCGCGCCGCGCACCCCGGAGACCGTCCCGGCCCCCGCCCCCATGGGGGGCCGGGCGGAGTGGATGGCCGGCCTGGTGGCCCGCCGGCCGGTCCACCGGGCCGCCGTCGGCGAGGACACGCTGCTGGTCAGCGCGGAGGCCGGCGGTGTCGCCGCCTGGCGCTCGGCGGGCCGGTCCGTGCTGGCCACGCCGTTCCCCAAGGAGCGGGTCTTCGGCAGCAACCCGCACTGGCGGGCCGGCCTCTGGGTCACCCGCCAGGGGCCGCGCGAGGACGCCGACCGCGGCCTCGGCTGGGGCGCCGAGCAGGGCGAGTGGCGCTTCGACGAGCCGACGGGACGGCTGCGCGCGGCCGGCCTCGACTGGTCCGTCGAGGCCCCCGCCGAGGGCCCTGCCGACCTGCTGGACGTCGGCCTGCGGGCCGAGCCTCGGGAGGACGAGAGCGAGGCCGTCGTCTGGCTGACCCCGGCCGCGGCCAAGCGGCCCGAGATCCTGGTGCCCGGCAGGACCGGCGACCTGTGGCTGATCCGGAAACCCGGCGCCTGGCAGCGCTGGACCGACCGGCTCGCCCTCCGGCTCGCCGACGGCCGCTGGCTGGCCGTCACCCCGCGGGACGGGCACGGCACCGAGATCCTCCACCGCGCCACCAAGGCGGGACCGCTGCTCGGCCTGGTCGCCCGGCAGCCGCGCGGCACGGCCCTCGCGGCCGGCTGGTCGCTCGCCGTCCTGCCCGACCTCGACGCCGCCGACGCGCTGCTCCGCACCCGCGCCGCCGGCCGCTGAGACCGCCGCCCCGGGCCGAACCCCCGGGCCCGGGGCGGCACCCGACTCGGCACCACCCCGCCGCCGCACCACCCCCCACTTCGCATCACCTACGACTTCGCACCACCCCACCGAACCGACACCCGAACACCCAAGGAGACGACATGACCAGCGCCACCCCGGAGACCGTCGCCGAGCAGTACGCGCACCTGCGCACCACCGTCGGCGTCTACACCCCGGGCACCCCGGGCGCCGGCCTGGTGGCCCTCGGCGGCCTGGAGCGCGGCGAGGTCCTCTCCCGTGCCCTGGCCCGCGACAGCGAGTACGTCGAGCCGGACACCGCCCGCGAGAGCCTGATCCTCGACGAGGACGCCTCCGTCTGGGACGCCGTCACCCACATCGAGCTGGACGACACCAGCTGGCTGCTCGCCCACTCCCGCGACGGCCTGGCCGGCCTGCTGGAGAAGACCGTCGCCGACGCCGGAGTCCAGGACGTCGAGATCACCGACGCCGCCGCCGACCACGTCGCCATCGCCTTCGAGGGCCCCAAGTCCTGGCGGATCGCCGCCGACCTGCTGGACTTCGAGATCTCCAGCCTCGTGCTGCACGGCGCCACCACCGTCACCCTGCCGGGCGACAGCGGCGCCGAGGGCGTCCTCGCCCGCATCGGCACCACCGGCGAGTACGGCTACCTCCTGATCGCCCCGGCCGGTTCCGGTGCCGCCGAGTGGGTCGCCGCCCGCGCCGCCGAGCTGGACGGCGGCCCGGCCGGCGCCGAGGCCCTGCTGCGGGCCCGCACCGAGGTCCGCCACCCGCAGATCCCCGCCCAGTCCGCCGGCCTGACCGTCCGCGAGGCCGGCCTGGAGTGGCTGGTCAGCTGGGGCCGCGAGGACGAGTTCCGCGGCGGCGAGGCCCTGGCCGCCGCCGAGGAGGCCGGCCGCGGCCTGATCACCGTCCTCGCCGAGGCCGGGCAGGCGCCGGAAGCCGGCAGCCCGGTCGAGGCGGGCGGCCGCGCCGTCGGCACCGTCCACCTGGTCGCCCCGCTCGCCGGTACCGACCAGGAGATCGCCCTGGCCCTGCTGGACAAGCCCTTCGACGTCCCCGGCCTGGAGCTCACCGGCCGCACCGCCGACGGCACCGCCGTCACGCTGCGCACCGCCGCCTCCCCGGTCGTCATCCCGCAGTCCTGGAACGAGCGGCTCGGAGCCTGACCATGCGCATCGTCATCACCGGCCTGGGCATGATCTCGGCCGTCGGCTCCACCGCCGACGAGTGCTGGACCGCCATCCGGGCCGCCCGCAGCGGCATCGGCACGGTCACCGAGGTCGACACCACGGGCCTGATCACCACCCAGGGCGGGCAGTCCCCGGTCAAGGACGTCCCCGGCGTCGACCGCTGCCTGACCCTGGCCGTCACCGCCGCCACCGAGGCCGTCGAGCACGGCCGCCTCGCCGAGGCCGGCTACGACCCCGAGCGGGTCGGTGTCGTCATCGGCAGCAGCCTCGGCACCAGCCGCAGCGTCGGCACGTTCCACCAGCAGTGGATCCGCGAGGGCCTGCGCAAGGCCGACGTCCGGCTGCTCAAGGGCTACGCCCTGCACAGCGTCGCCGACGCCGTGGCCGAGAAGCTGAGCCTGGCCGGTCCCCGCTCGCTGCTCTCCAACGCCTGCGCCGCCGGCGCCGTGGCCATCGGCTACGCGCTGGAGCTCATGTGGAGCGGCGAGGCCGACGCCGTGCTCGTGGGCGGCGTCGACCCGCTGGCCGAGCTGTCCTTCAACGGCTTCAACTCGCTGGGCGCGCTGGACTCCGGCGGCTGCTCCCCGTACACCCGCTCCGAGGGCCTCAACCTCGGCGAGGGCGCGGGCTTCCTGCTGCTGGAGAAGGCGGACGCCGCCGCGGCCCGCGGCATGACCGCCATCGCCGAGGTGGCCGGCTACGGCCTCTCCGCCGACGCCTACCACCAGACCGCGCCGGACCCCGGCGGCGAGGGTGCCCAGCGCGCCATGGCCGCCGCCCTGCACAGCGCCGGGCACACCGTCGAGGACGTCGACTACATCAACGGCCACGGCACCGGCACCCCGACCAACGACAAGGTCGAGCCCAAGGCGATCAAGACGCTCTTCAAGACGCCGCCGCCGGTCAGCTCCACCAAGTCGATGATCGGCCACACCCTGGGCGCGGCCGGCGCGGTCGAGGCCGTGGTCTGCGCCCTCGCGGTGCGCGACGGCGTCCTCCCGCCCACTGCCAACACCGGCGGCGCCGAGGCCCCCAGCGGCCTCGACATCGTCCCGGAGGCCGCGCGGGAGCAGGATGTCGACGTCGTCGTCTCCAACTCCTTCGCCTTCGGCGGCAACAACGCCGCCCTGGTGATCCGGCACCCCGAGCGCGTCACCACCGAGCCGCCGGCCGCCGCCGCGGCCGCCGCGGGCCGGGACGTCGTCATCACCGGCATCGCGGGCATCGCGGGCACGGCCACCGGCAACGACGAGCTGTTCGCGGCGCTCGCCGAGGGCACCCCCGTCTACCAGGGTGAGGTCGACGTCGACGGCTACGGCACCCGCCGGGCCGGCACGGTCGACTTCAAGGCCATCGCCGCCGGCATCAACCCGGCCGTGCTCCGCCGGATGGACCCCACCAGCCGGCTGGCCGCGGCCGTCGTCGCCGAGCTGCACCGGGCGTACGGCAAGCCGAGCCGCCAGGAGGCCGCCCAGACCGGGCTCATCTTCGCCACCGGTCTGGCCCCGATCACCCCGGTCCAGGAGTTCGACAGCGGTGTCGTGCTCGCCGGCGGACCCGCCGGTGCCAACCCGAAGTTCTTCCCGAACACCGTGGTGAACGCCGCCGCCGGACACGTCGCCATCCTGCACCGCTTCAAGGGCATCACCGCCACCGTGTGCAGCGGCGGCACCAGCGCCCTGAGCGCCCTGCACTACGCCTACCGGCTGATCGCCCGCGGCGCCGCCGAGCGCATCGTCGTGGTCGTCGCGGACGAGTGCCCCGACGCCCTGGTCGCCGGACACGTCAAGGTCCCCGGCTTCCTGGGGAGTTCGGACGTCCGTCCGTACGGGGGCGGCGGCACGGTGCTGTCCGCCGGCGCGGTCGCCATCGCCCTGGAGTCCACCGACGCCGCCAAGGCGTCCGGCCGCCCGGTCCTGGGCCGCATCGCCGGCTTCGGACTCACCGGCGACGACAGCGGCATCGCCGGGCTGCGCCCGGACGGTGCCGCCTGGGCCCGCTCGATGACCGAGGCGGTCCGCGCCGCGGGCCTCACCCCCGAGGACATCGGCCTGGTCGCCTCGGCGGCCATGGGCCGCGAGGCCGTCGACGACGCCGAGATCGCCGCGCTCCGCGCCGGCGGCCTGGCGGGACGTCCCGTCACCGCGACCAAGTCGGTGTTCGGCGAGACCTACGGCTCCGCCCCCGGCCTCGCCCTCGCCGCCGCGCTCCGCGCGATGGGCGACGGCGTGCTGCCGGGCACGGCGGGCGTCCCGGACGCGCCGGACGAGCTGCCCGGTCTGATCCCGCAGGGCGGTCGGCAGGGCAGCGTCGACCACGCCCTGATCTCCAGCTTCGCCTACGGCGGCAGTTACGTGTCGCTGGTCGTCTCAAAGGGGGACGCGTGATGACCGCCACTGTGACGGCCCCGGCGGCCGGCGTGCGTATGGACGACGTCCTCACCGCCACCGGCCTCGTCAAGAAGTTCGGCGACCGCGCCGTGGTGGACGGGGTGTCCCTGCGCGTCGGCACCGGCGAGATCCTCGGCTTCCTCGGCCCCAACGGCGCCGGCAAGTCGACGACCATCGCCATGCTGACCGGCGCCCTCAAGCCCGACGGCGGCACCATCCAGGTGGACGGCGCCGAATTCGCGGCCGGCCCGATGCGGGCCAAGGCCCTCATCGGCGTCGTCCCGCAGGAGATCGCGCTCTACCCGACGCTCAGCGCGCGGCAGAACCTGACCTTCTTCGCGGGCGCCTACAAGCTCTCCCGCGCCGAACGCCGCGAGCGGATCGACTGGGCGCTCGACGTGGTCGGGCTCACCGACCGCGCCGGCGACAAGGTCGCGTCCTACTCCGGCGGCATGCAGCGCCGCGTGAACATCGCGGCCGCCCTGCTGCACATGCCCCGGCTCCTCTTCCTGGACGAGCCCACGGTGGGCGTCGACGCGCAGAGCCGCAACCAGATCTTCGAGACGGTGCTGCGGCTGCGCGCCGAGTTCGGCATGTCGGTGGTCTACACGAGCCACTACATGCCCGAGGTCGAGCAGCTCTGCGACCGCATCGTCATCGTCGACCACGGCAAGGTCCTCGCCGAGGGCACCCAGGAGGAGCTGCTCCGGCCGCTCGGCGCGGGCCTGCTCGAATGGGCGCCCACCCGAGAGGAGCTCGACCGGCTCCAGGGCGGCATGGTCTGGCTGGAGAAGCGGTTCGCGGACCACGGACAGATCACCGTGGCCGCGGCCGGGGACGGCACGCAGGTGCTGCGCATCCGGGTCAAGGACATGCCGGCCACCCTGCGCGAGGTCTCCGAGATCGCCGCCGGGACCGGCCTGGGCCTGGGCGGCATCCGGCTCGGCCGCCCCGACCTCGAATCCCTCTTCCTCGACCTGACCGGCCGCCAGATCAGGGACGGTGCCTGAATGTTTGCCATGATTCGCAAGGAGCTGCTGGTCCTGTTGCGGGACCGCGCCTCCCTGATCACCCTGTTCGTCTCGCCGATGCTCTTCATCACCGTGATGAGCCTCGCCCTGTCGAACTCCTTCGACACGCTCGGCTCCGCGCCGAAGATGAACATCTCGATCGTCGACCAGGACGGCGGCATCGCCGCCAAGAACGTCGTCAAGGCGCTCGGCGGCAGCGACGAACTCAAGGTCACCACGGGCCTGTCCGGCGACGCGGCGGACAAGCGCGTACGGGACGGCAAGGACTCGTTCGCCGTCGTCATCCCGGCCGGCTTCGAGAAGGAGGTGGAGAGCGGCCGGAAGCCGCACTTCTCCTTCGTGGTCGACCCCTCGTCGTCCCGCCAGGCCGTCGACCCGCTCCAGGCCGCCATCCGCAGCGCGGTGCTGACCGTCACCTCCAGCACCCGCACCGCGGTCTCGCTGGAGAAGCAGCGGGCCGCCGAGCACGACCCGGTCCGCAAGGCGCAGCTGAAGAAGCAGATCGACAAGATCGACGAGACGTGGAGCGGGGTGACGTCGACCAGCACCTTCCCCAAGGGCATGACCGGCGTGAAGTACCCCTCGGTGTACCAGCAGAACGTCCCCGGCTACACCGTGATGTACGTCTTCTTCATCGTCACCGTCATGGCCGGCTCGATCATGGTCGAGCGCCGCGAGGGCACCTTCCGCCGGCTGCTGTCCGCGCCGGTGCCGCGCTGGCAGCTGCTGCTCGGCAAGGTGGTGCCGTACCTGATGGTCGCGGTGGCGCAGGTGGGCGTGCTGATGGCGTTCGGCAAGCTCGTCTTCGGGATGGACCTCGGCGTGCATCCGGTCGCCCTGGTGCCGATCACCGTGGCGCTGGGCTGCTGCGCGGTGGCGCTCGGCCTGCTGCTGGCCTCGTTCGCCAAGAGCGAGTCGCAGGTCAACGGCATGGGCACGATCGTGATCCTGGTGCTGGCCGCGCTCGGCGGCTGCATGGTGCCCGGCGTCTTCATGCCGGACTTCATGCAGGACATCGCCGGGTTCACCCCGCACGGCAAGGCGCTCAACGCCTTCCAGGAGGTCATGGTCAAGGGCGCCGACCTCGGGACGGTGCTGCCGGCCAGCGGCTTCCTGCTGGGCCTGGCCGCGCTGTTCTTCGTCCTGGCCGTGCCGCGGTTCCGGTTCGTCAAGTGATCCCCGCCGAGGAGCGGACCGGGCGGACCGGGACGCTGTACGTCCGCCTCACCGCCGCCCCTCGGCTCCCGCGCGACACCTTCGGCCGCCGCTCCAGCCCCGCCGGACGGGTGCTGCTCGGGGCGGCGGCTCAGGCGGCCGGCCTGCGCGAGCGGCCGGAGCGGCTGCCGGACGGCCGCTGGCACTGGCCGGACTCCGGCTGGCGCGGCTCCGTCTCGCACACCGGCGCGCTGGGCCTGGCGGCCCTCGCCCGGGACACCTGGGTGGGGGCGGACGTCCAGGAGCACCGCGACCGTCCGGCCGCCCTGCGCTGGCTCGCCCGCGTCCTGGGCCGGCCGCCCGGGTCGGTGGCCACGCTCCGCGAATGGGCCGAGGTCGAGGCCCTGCTCAAGGCACGGGGCACGGCGGGTGTCCGGCCCGAGCGGCTGGAGCCGCTGCCCGCCTGGCGGCCGGGGTGGCGGGACGCCGGTGACGGGTGGTGGCTGTGGAGCGGCAGCCTGGCCGGCGTTCAGGTCGGTGCCCCGGTCGGTGCCAAGGTCGATGCCCCGGTCGGTTCCCAGGCCGATGCCCCGGCCGGCACACAGGTCGGTTCCCCGGCCGGCTCCCGGCCGTCCCGGTCCTCCCGGCCCGAGACGTACGTCGCGCTGGCGGCGCGAGTCCCGCTCGACATCCGCCCGCTGCCGCCGGACGGGCCGGGAGAGCACCCGGCCTTCCCGGTGGACGCCGGCGAGGAGCACCCGGCCATTCCGGCGGACGCCGGCGATCCGGCCCTCCCGGCGGACGCCGGCGGGGAGCCCCCCGCCCCCGAAAGCCTCACCAGAACGAAAGGAACGCAGCGATGACCGCCGTCAGCCGCGCACGCCGCGCCGAGGCCGGCTACAGCCGGCCGATCTCGCCCACCGAACGCGGGTACCTCGCCGGCGCCCTGGTGACGCCCCCGATGGCCATCCAGATCTTCGTCGAGGGCCAGGGCGGCGTCACCGCCGACGAGCTCCGGCGGGCCGTCGCCGTGGCGTCGGAGGCATGCCCCGGCGCCCGCCTGGTCAAGCGGGGCAACCGCTGGGCGGACAGCGGGACCACCCCGCCCGTCATCGAGGTGGACGGCACCGCCCTCGACCGCCGGGCCTTCGACACGGCCGGCAGCGAGGAGCTGCGCCGGCCGTTCAGCCCGGTCAAGGGCCCCAACTGCGAGGTGCTGCTGCTCTCCGGCGAGCCCGCGACGATCGTCTTCCGCGCCTTCCACGCCGTCATGGACGGCAAGGGCGTCATGACCTGGGCGCAGGAGGTCTTCCGCGCCCTGCGCGGCGAGGAGCCCGAGGGCGCGCCCTCGGTGGAGACCGAGTCGGGCGTCGTGAAGCGCTTCGGCACCGGCGCGGCCGCCCCGGGCCCGGCCCCCGAGTGTCCCAACCCCTTCGACCGGCTGCCGGCCGGTCCGGACGCCGGGACCGCCGCGTCCGACGTGCCCTGGCTGTGGCGCCGGAGGACCGTCGAGGGCAACCACAACGCCGTGGTGGCCAGGACCGCCGCCGCGATGTGCGCGCTCCTGCCGGACGAGGACTGCCGCTTCATGGTGCCGGTCAACATCCGCCGCCACGACCCGTCGATCGCGTCCACGGCCAACCTCAGTCTGCCGCTGTTCGTCGACGTCCCGGCCGGCGCCGACCGGGCGCAGATCCAGGGGCGCCTGCTGCGGGCCATGTTCGAGCGGCAGGAGCTGTCGTCGATCGGCGCGTTCCCCGTCACCTCGTCCGGTATGGCACCCACCCTGGGCGCGGCCCGGGCGACCCGGGAGCACCGGGAGACCTATCCCTGCACGCTGGTCGTCTCCGACCTCGGCAAGGTCGACCTGGACGCGCTCTCCGGCGGCGGCTTCACGGCCGCGACCGCGTACTCGTTGCCCATGCACGTGCCGTACGCGCCCGCCTTCCTCACCGTCTACCAGCCGCCGGGCCGCACCGAGATCTCCCTCTCGTGCCGCAACGAGCCCGGCATGGGTGCCAAGGCGGACGCCCTGCTCGACCTGATCGAAGAAGAACTGACCGGTCTGCCGGCCCGGACCGGCTGACGAAGGAGTGACCACCATGGGGGACAACGGGCAGCGCCCCGGGGAGCAGTGGGACGCGGTCGTCGTCGGCAGCGGCTTCGGCGGCCTGGTCTGCGCCGGCTACCTGGCGGCCTGCGGACGCCGGGTGCTCGTGCTGGAGCAGCACGACGTGGCCGGCGGCAACGCGCACGCCTTCCGGCGGCGCCGCGCCTACGAGTTCGACGTCGGCCTGCACTACGTCGGCGACTGCGGACCCGGCGGCATCCTGCCCGCCATCCTCTCCGGCCTCGGCCTCGCCGGCCGGGTGGCCTTCCGCGCCCTGGACCCGGACGGCTTCGACGAACTCGCCCTGCCCGGCCTCGGCGTCCGCGTCCCGGTCGGCTGGGACCGCTACCGGGACCGGCTGAAGAGCGCCCTGCCCGGCGACGCCGAGGCCATCGACGCGTTCGCCGCGATCTGCGAGGCCATCGGCGAGGAGAAGCACGCGGCGCTCCTCGCCGACATGGACCTCGACGACCCGCGGATGCTCAAGCTGATGCCGCTCACGGGCCGTTGGGGACGCCGTACGCTCCACGACCTGTTCGACCACTGCGGGCTGTCGCCGCGGGCCCGTACGGTGCTCGCCGCCCAGTCCGCCAACTACGGCTCGCCGCCCAGCACCACCTCCGTCTTCACCCACGTCTCGGTGCTCGACCACTACCTGCGCGGCGCCTACTACCCGGTGGGCGGTGCCCAGGGACTGGTGGCGTCGCTCGTCGAGGCGCTGGAGGCGCGCGGCGGCGAACTGCGCACCCGCAGCGCGGTCAAGCGCATCCTGATCGAGCGCGGCACCGCGCGCGGCGTCCGGCTCGCGGACGGTACGGAGATCGAGGCACCGCTCGTCGTCTCGAACGCCGACTACCCGCGCACCATCCTGGAGCTGGCCGGCGCCGAGCACTTCCCGCCCGCCCTGGTCAAGCGCACCCGGAACGCGACCATGCGGCTGCCGGTGGCGGTGCTGTACGCGGGCCTCGACCGCGACTTCTCCGACCGCCCGAACGCCAACCTGTGGTGGCACAACGGCTGGGACGTCGAGGCCGCGTACCGCGAGGTGGCCGAGGGCTGCCCGTCCGGCGAACTCCCCTTCGCCTTCCTCTCCTTCGCCTCCCTGAAGGACCCCGAGTCGCCCCACGTCTGCCCGCCCGGACACACCAACCTCCAGGTCATGGCACCCCTGGCGCTGCGCTACGGTGGTCCGGAGCAGGGCGGCTACCGGCGCGACCCCGCCTACGCGGCGGAGAAGGAACGCGTCACCGAGCTGCTGCTCACCGCCGCCGAACGGGCGCTCGGCCCGATCCGCGACAGCGCCGTCCACCTGGAGACGGCCACCGCGCTGACCCACCAGCGGTACATCTCCTCGACCGGCGGCACCCCGTACGGGCTCGCCTCCTGGGGGCCGTTCGGCATGCGGCCTGAGGCCCGGACGAGCGTCAAGGGCCTGTACGTGGTCGGGCAGAGCAGCCGCTACGGCAGCGGCATCGCGGGCGTGGCGATCAGCGGCATCCTGTGCGCGGCCCGGGTCACCGGCCGTCGGCTGCTCGCCGAGGCGCACGCGGGCGCGGTCCTCACCGACCCGGCGCTGCTGCCCGGGCGGACCGCCGACTGGGACCCGATGGCGGTGTCCCGTGGCGCGGCCCGGCGGGCCCGCTCGGTCGCCCGCGCGGGGCGGGCGGCCCGTACTCCTCACGACTCCCGTACCCCTCGCGACTCCCGTACCTCCGCCGACTCCCGTACCCGTACCGACAACCGACCGGCCACCGTGGGGGACCAGCCGACATGAGCACCACACCCGTCTACGACCTCCTGGCCCGCGCGGCCGGCGAGCACCCCGACCGCCCGGCCGTCCGCGACGCCGCCGGCCGCTGGAGCTACGCCCAGCTCGCCGCGCACAGCCGCCGCACCGCCGCCTGGCTCGCCGGCCGCGGCGTCGGCTACGGCGACCGCGTGATGGTGCGCCTGGCGAGCGGCCGCGAGTACCTGGCGCTGCTGTACGGCACGGTGGCGCTGGGCGCCGTCCTCGTCCCGGTCAACCCGGCGATGAAGGACTTCCAGCTGCGCGGCGTCATCGAGGACTCCAAGCCGTCCCTGATCGTCACCGACCCCGCGCACGCCGAAGCGGTCGGCGGGCTCACCACCCGTCCCGTGCTCGGCCTCGACGAGGCGTGGAACGAGATCGCCGCCGAGGAGCCCGCCCCCGTCACCGCCGCGGCCATCTCCCGCGACGTGGCGCTGCTGATGTACACCTCCGGCACCACCTCCCGGCCGAAGGCCGTGGTCTCCGAGCACGCCCAGGTCGTGGCCGCCACCCGGGCCGTCGCCGCCCGGCTGCGCTACCGCGCCGACGACGTGGTGTACTGCCGGCTGCCGCTCTCCTTCGACTACGGCCTCTACCAGGTCTTCCTCGCCGCCCTGGCCGGCGCGGAGCTCGTGGTGCCGGGCGAGGTCCCGGACGTGATGCTGCTGCGCGGCGTACGGGAGTCGGGGGCGACCGTCGTCCCCCTCGTGCCGTCCCTCTCCGAGATGCTGGTGCGGCTGGCCGCCCGGGACCCGGAGCCCACCTCCGTCCGGCTGTTCACCAACACCGGCGCGGCCCTGCCGCCGCCCGCGGTGGCGGCGCTCCGCGCGGCCTTCCCCGGCGCCCGGGTGTCGTTGATGTACGGCATCACCGAGTGCAAGCGGGTCTCCGTCCTGGAGCCCGACGAGGACCTGGCCCGCCCGGGCTCGGTCGGCCGCCCGCTGCCGGACACCCAGGTGCTGGTGGTGGACGACGAGGGCCGGCCGCTGCCGCCCGGCGAGACCGGCGAGTTCGTCGTCCGGGGACCGCACGTGATGTCCGGCTACTGGCGGGCGCCCGAGCAGACGGCGCAGCGCTTCCGGCGCTGCGAACGGACCGGCGAGGTCAGGCTGTTCACCGGGGACTACGGCCACCAGGACGCCGAAGGACACCTCTACTTCTCCGGCCGCCGCGACGACATCTTCAAGCGCCTCGGCATGCGGGTGAGCACCCTGGAGATCGAGGCCGCCGCGCTGGACGTACCGGGCGTGCGGGAGGCCGTGGCCCTCGCGCCCGACGGCACGCGGGACCTCACCCTCTTCGTCGTCGGAGAGCCGGAACCGGCCGTCGTGCGGCGCGAGTTGCGTGCCCGCCTGGAGGCCGCCAAGGTCCCGGCCGCCGTACTGGCCGTCCCCGCCATCCCGCTCACGGGGAACGGCAAACCGGACCGGAAGGCCCTCGCGGCGAGCCTGAACTGACGCGTCATCAACGCCAAGCAGACACACCGAGACAACAGGAGTCATACATGAGCACCCACTGGGACGACCGTTTCGAGCAGGTCCTGCGCCGCAACCTCCCCGACCTCCCCGCCGGGGAGGCCCTCCGCCCGGAGGCCAACCTCATGGACCTCGGTCTCGACTCCATGGGCATGATCAGCCTGCTGATGGACCTGGAGACGGAGTACGGGGTGCGCATCCCCGAGTCCGAGCTGACCTTCGAGGCGTTCGCCTCGGTCGCCGGCCTGTGGGTCGTCGTCGGCGCCGTCACCTCGGCCGCGTAGGGGGCACCCGGATGACGACGACCACTCCGCCGCGGCCCGGCGACCGGCACCTCGCCCGGATGGCCCGCGGCGCCGAGGGCATCAAGCCCTCGGAGATCCCCACCCTCTTCGCCGTGCGCGGCCGCGCGGACGTGGTGTCGCTCGCCGGCGGCATGCCCAACCTGGAAGGGCTCCCGCAGCGCGCCATCGCCGACGAGACCGCCGGCCTGGTCTCCCTCGGCGGCAAGGTCGTGCTCCAGTACGGCTCCGCCCAGGGCCTGCCCAAGCTGCGCGAGCAGATCTGCGAGGTGATGGGCCTGGAAGGCATCACCGCCGACCCGGACGACGTCGTCGTCACGGTCGGCTCGCAGATGGCCCTGGACATGGTCACCCGCATCTTCTGCGATCCCGGTGACCTCGTCCTCACCGAGGCCCCCAGCTACATCGGCGCCCTCGGCGTCTTCGCCTCGTACCGGGCCGACGTCGTCCAGGTGCCGGTCGACGACCGCGGCCTCGTCCCGGACGCGCTGCGCGCCGCGCTGGCGGACGCCGAACGCGCCGGTCGGAAGCCGAAATTCCTCTACACCGTGCCGAACTTCCACAACCCCGCGGGCGTCACGCTCGCCGTGGAGCGGCGCGCCGAGGTGCTGGCGATCTGCGCCGAGCACGACGTCCTCGTCGTCGAGGACAACCCGTACGGCATGCTCGCACTCGACGGGCGGACGTTCCCGGCGCTCCGCTCGCTCGACGCCGAGAACGTCGTCTACCTGGGCTCGTTCTCCAAGACCATCGCCCCCGGCCTGCGCATCGGCTGGGTCACCGCCCCGGCCGCCGTCCGGGAGAAGCTGGTGCAGGCCGCGGAGTCCACGACCCTCTGCCCGCCCGCCTTCACCCAGGCCGTGCTCTCCCGCTACCTGGCCCGGCACGACTGGCGGGCGCAGATCGAGACGTACCGGGACAGCTACCGCGTCCGCCGCGACGCCATGCTCGACGCGCTCGCCGCGCACCTGCCCGAGGGCAGCCGCTGGACCCGGCCCGAAGGCGGCTTCTTCGTCTGGGTCACCGTCCCGGACGGCGTCGACACGGACGCGCTGATGCCCTACGCCGAGCGGCACAAGGTCGCGTACGTCCCCGGCAGCGCCTTCTACGCGGAGGGGAGCGGACGCGGCCGCAGCGAACTGCGGCTCTCCTTCAGCTACCCCACACCGGAACGCATCGCGGAAGGCGTCCGCCGGCTGGGCCTCGCGATCACCGAGTACCAGACCCGGTAACACCGCCGGTCCCTCGGCCGAACGACCACTTCACAACCTCAGACCCCAGGATTGGGTGAACAACCACCATGTGCGGAATTGCAGGCTGGCTCTCCTACGGCCGCGACCTCGAGCGCGAGCGCCCCACCGTCGAGGCGATGACCGCCACCATGGCGCTGCGCGGCCCCGACGCGTACGGCGTCTGGACGGACCGCCACGTCGCGCTCGGCCACCGGCGCCTGTCCATCATCGACCTGGAGGGCGGCAGGCAGCCCATGGTCGAGGAGACGCCCGCCGGCACCGTCGCCCTGACGTACAGCGGCGAGGCGTACAACTTCACCGAGCTGCGCGACGAACTGGCCCGCCGCGGCCACCGGTTCCGCACCACCAGTGACACCGAGGTCGTGCTCCACGCCTACCTGGAGTGGGGTGAGAAGGTCGCCGAGCACCTCAACGGCATGTACGCCTTCGCGGTCTGGGACGGCCGCACCGAGAAGCTGGTCCTCGTCCGCGACCGCCTCGGCATCAAGCCGCTCTACTTCTACCCGACCGCCGACGGCGTGCTGTTCGGCTCCGAGCCGAAGGCGATCCTCGCCAACCCGCTCGCCAAGCGCGCGGTCGACGTCGCGGGCCTGCGCGAGCTGCTCACCTTCACCAAGGACCCGGGCCAGGCCGTCTGGGCCGGCATGTCCGAGGTCAAGCCGGGCACCGTCGTGACGGTCGACCGCAACGGGCACCGGGAGCACACCTACTGGCGCCTGGAGGCCAACCGCCACACGGACGACACGGACAAGACCGTCGCCCGCGTCGGCGAGCTGCTGGAGGACGCCGTCGCGCGTCAGCTGGTGGCCGACGTCCCGCGCTGCGTCCTGCTCTCCGGCGGCCTGGACTCCAGCAGCATCACCGCCCTCGCGGCCGGTCACCTGAGCGCCAAGGGCGAGCGGCTGCGCAGCTTCGCCGTGGACTTCACCAGCCACGACGAGAGCTTCACCCCCGACGAGCTGCGCGTCGCCCGCGACACCCCGTTCGCCCACGACGTGGCCGGACACGTGAACTCCGACCACACCGACATCCTCATCGACCACCGCCAGCTCGCCGACCCGGAGCTGCGCCGCGCCGTCGTCGCCGCCCGCGACCTGCCGGCCGGCATGGGCGACATCGACATGTCCCTGCTGCTCCTCTTCCGCGCGGTGCGCGAGCGCTCGACGGTCGCCCTCTCCGGCGAGTCCGCCGACGAACTCTTCGGCGGCTACCGCTGGTTCCACGACCCGGCGGCCCAGCAGGCGGACTTCTTCCCGTGGCTGATCAACCTCGGTGAGAACGGCGACTACAGCCCCCTCGGCGTCGTCCGCCCCGAGGTCCTCGGCGCCCTCGACCTGGGCGGCCACCTGCACGAGAGCTTCGCCCGGGTCAGCGCCGAGGTCGGCACGGTCGAGGGCGAGAGCGACTTCGAGTACCGGATGCGCCGCAGCTCGTACGTCCACCTCACCCGCTTCGTCCGCACCATGCTCGACCGCAAGGACCGCATGAGCATGGCGGCCGGCCTGGAGGTCCGGGTGCCGTTCTGCGACCACCGCCTGGTCGAGTACGTCTACAACACCCCCTGGTCGATGAAGACGTTCGACGGCCGCGAGAAGAGCCTCCTGCGCGCCGCCACCCGCGACCGCTTGCCCCGGTCGGTGGTCGAGCGGGCGAAGAACTTCTACCCCTCCACCCAGGACCCGGACTACGTCAAGGCCCTCCAGACCCAGGCCCGCGACCTCCTCTCCGACTCCGACCACCCGGCCTTCCAGCTCGTCAACGAGGGCTGGCTGCGCCAGGTCCTCGCGATCGACGCCACGGAGATGCCGCTGGGCGCCCGCAACGGCATCGAGCGCGCGCTGGACGTGGCGGTCTGGTTCGACCTGTACAACCCCGAACTGCGCCTGGCCTGACGCGATCCGGGGGGCGCGCCGCCCGCGCGGCGCGCCCCCCGGCGCAGCCGTCCCCCCTCCAACCCTGTCCCGCCCGACGAGAGGACCCCACGCGTGACCAAGCTCGACAAATCCACTCTCCGCATCGGCGACGACGAGCGAGAAGAGGCCCTCGAAGCCTTGACCACGCACAGCCGCCAGGGCCGGCTGACCATCGACGAGTACGGCGACCGCGCCGAGGCCCTGAACGAGGCCCGTACGCAAGCGGACATCGAGGCCCTCTTCAAGGACCTCCCGGAACCCCGCCCGTCCCTCACCGTGCCCACTCCCGACACGGCGCTCACTCCGGCGCCCCACCCCGCCGCACCGGAGCCCCGCCGGGGCCCCCTCGGCCTCCCCGACCGCCCGACCCGCGCCACCGACCGCTTCGCCGGCACCTTCCTCGGCGTCCCCGTAGGAGCCGTCGCGGCCGCGGGCGTCAGCTACGCCACCGGCAACTGGCTCTTCATGTTCCTCGCGGCCCCGATCGCCTTCGCGGCGGACCGGCTGTCGCGCCGGGGGCGGAAGGGCTGAGGGGACGGAAGGGCTGAGAGGCGGGCGGTCGGTCTTCCGGAAGGGAGAGGTCATGCCGCCCTCGTCCGCCGGGTGCCTCTCCGATGCGCAAGGTGAGGCGGGGTCATGCGAGATCCGCGAGAAGCGACGGCAGGGCCACCTCTTCCTCGACGCGGACTCCGGACTCGGCCAATGCCGGTGCCAGCGCGGGGTCCCAGGACGCGTCGGCCGGCAGGCCCGTCAGGGGCGGCAGCCGGGGAACAGCGGCCACCAGCGCCCGGTAGTCCGTGGCCGTGTACCGCCAGGGGCGCCACGGCACGTGCTCCAGCAGGACGCTCGCGATCCGGAAGCCACCCCAGTCGAAGTCTCCGTGGTAGAGGATGCGCGTGCCGCCGCCGTGGAGCCGGCGCAGGAGGGTCAGGGCCGCGGCGGAGGGCTGTCCCTGGAGGCAGACCAAAGGGGGGCAGCGCGCGCCGTGGGCCTCGGCGGCGGCCGCCAGGACGGCCGGGTTCTCGCAGACGCGTACCACCGGGGGCGCTGCGACGGGCGGGCGGCCGGCGAGTTGGCGGAGGGTGAGGACGGTGGGCTCTCCGGTGTCCGCCAGCCAGTCCATGGCCGGGGTACCGCGCAGGTTCAGGGTGAGAACGGTGGAGGACAGTTCGTCGCGCAGCAGTCCCGCCGAGGCCCACGCATCGCGCCGCCATTCCGCGCCAGTGCCGTCGGGAAAGCCGGTGAGGGCACGGGCTCCGGCCAGGGTGAGCGTGGCCAGGGGCGTTCCGTCGTCCAGCGCGTGCGCGCTGCCCAGTACGCGGGCGGCGAAGGCCGGCAGGGAGACGGCGGGTTCGGCGGGAAGCCGCCGGAGTACCTTCGCGGCGTCGGCGGTCAGCCGGCCCGCGGCCTGGGGGGTGCGGGCGAGGCGTCGTACGAGACTTCGCGTGCGGGGTTCGGTGGCCCACTCGGCGAGGCCGGGCCGCTCGCGGGCGAGCGTCCCGAGCGGCCGGCACGCCTCCTGCCAGGCGCGGGACTCGTCCTCCTGTATCAGGCGGAGCGGGGTGACGGGACCCGACAGCGCTTCGACGGCCGCGGCCAGGCCGTCCCGGCTCGCACCGGAGCGGCGCAGGACCTCGTCCACGGCGTCGAGCCGGACGGCCAGCGACCGGCCGCCGCCGGGTGCGCGGCCCAGCAGGCGCTCGACGGCCGTGCGCTGCGCCTCTGTGGGCGATGTGAGGGAGACGGTTCCGGTGAGCGGCTGTTCGCGTTCGAGGCGCCGCCGTACGCGCTCGACCAGCCACGCGAGGGCGGGGTCACCGAGCAGGCGGCGGAGGCGGTCCGGGTCGGTCCCGCCGGGGGAGGGCGGCGGCGTACTCATGCCCACAGCCGGTCCTGGCCGTCCGCCGCGGCCGTCGGCCCGCCGGGCTCCGGCGCTTCCACGGCCGCGGCCCCTCCCCGCGCCTCCGCCGGATCCTCCCCGCGCGTCCGTACGGACCCGTCCCACTCCCAGCGGGTGACCAGGACCGCCGCCACCTCGTCGGTCCGGGAGAGCTGGGCGATGGCGATACCGGGCACCTGTGGGTAGCAGGCCCACTCCCGTTCGCTGGTCATCACCACGTCCAGGTCGAAGGCGTGCAGCAGGCCCAGGCACTTGGCCCGCGAGTCGTCGTCGACTCCGGCGAACGCCTCGTCGAGGGTGACCAGCCGGGGTGCGTGCGGGTTGCCCGCGCTCGCGTAGTGCGAGGACGCGGCGGCGAACAGGGGCACGGACACGGCGAGGACGCGCTCGCCGCCCGATGCCGGGCCGGTGGCCGGGACCCAGCGGCCCTGCTGGTGCCGTTCGACGCCGAACTCGTGCCAGGCGCGGTAGTCGAGAGCGGTGGTGAGGTGTTCGAGCCGGCTGCCGGCGGCGTCGTCGGTCTGCTGCCGGGCGATCTGCGCCTGGAGGAACTCGCCGACCGCCGCCCGGTCGCCGGGGGCCCAGGCGTCGGCGGACTGCCGGAGGTGTTCCCGCACCCGGTCGAGTCCCGGCGGAGCCTTGCGGGAGGCCCGCCACACCAGACGCAGCTTCATGCCGGTCGAGGTCGGGCGTTCCTCCAGTTCGGCGTTCATGGCCCGGACCCGCCGTTCCGCCGCGCCGATCAACTCCTGGAGGGTGCCCGCCACTTCGGTGATGAGGTGGGTTTCCAGGAGCTCCCGTTCGTGGGCGGACAGGATGCGGGTGAGCTCGCCGACCTCGGTGGCGAGGGCCTCGGCGAGTTCGGGGACGGCGCGCTCCCGCCCCTGGTAGACGATGTCGACGACCATGCCGTCCTCGACCATGCGGGCCGAGGCGGTGTGCCCGTGCCGGGACAGGGCGTCCTGGAGGGTCTTGAGTTCCTCGCTGAGGCGCCGCTGCACGCGCTCCCAGGCTCCGTCCGAGTCGTCCGTCGCGGCCAGCTCGGTCTCCATGGCCCGGGCCAGGGCGATGGCCGGCGTGGCCGCCCACGGCCCGTCACCGGCCGGCGGCACGGCCAGGTCGGGCAGCGCGACGGCGATCAGCCCGGTGCCGGCGAACCGCCGCAGGCCCGCGATGGCCTCGGTCCGGGCCGACGCCGCCTCGGCGATCGCGTCCTCCAGCTGCTCGATGCGGCCTTCCGCGCGGCTGGCCCGCCGGTCCGCCTCGGTGTGGTCCTCCCGTGCGCGGCGCTGCTCGTCCGCACACGCGCGGAGGGACGCGGCGGTCTCGCCGAGGCGGCGCTGGAGTTCGGCGACGGCCGCGCCGACCGTGGAGCGCAGGGTGTCGTGGCGCTCGGCGGCGGCGGTGGCCACCCGGGCCGCCTCCTCGGCCCGGACCGCGTGCTCGGCGGCCCGCCGCCCGGCCTGCTCGGCCTCGTCGCGTTCCTCCACGGCCTGCCGGGCCGCCTCGGCGCGCTCCCGCAGGGCGGGCCACAGATCGGCGAGGACGAGGGCGAGGCCGGTGAGGGCCTGGCGCACGGCGGCGAGCTCGGCGCGGTCGGACGGCAGACCCACGTCGGCGGCGGTGGTGGCGAACTCCGAGGCCGCCCGCTCGGCCTCCTCGGTCGCCCGGGCCAGGCCGGCGGCCCGTTCGTCGCGGCGGGCCCGGTCCCGGCGTACGGCCTCGGCCGCCGCGGCCACCCGGGCGTACGCCTGCCGCAGCGGCGCGTCGTCGGGCACGGCGGCCAGCTCGGCGTCGAGCGTGTGACGGCGCGCGGCCACGGTCCCGGACTCGGCCTCGGCGGCGTCCAGTTCCTCCCGGAGCGTGGTGAGTTCGGCGTCCAGCGCGGCCATCCGGGCCCGGCGCG
This sequence comes from Streptomyces huiliensis, assembly GCF_020037025.1. Lineage (GTDB taxonomy): Bacteria > Actinomycetota > Actinomycetes > Streptomycetales > Streptomycetaceae > Streptomyces > Streptomyces huiliensis. The sequence continues at coordinate 38,440 of NZ_JAIQLH010000048.1, forward strand.
CTTCCTCGCGGGCGCCCTCGCCGACGTACTCCGCGGTGGGCTTGGCCCAGCGTCCGGTGAGGACGCCGACGCGGAACCGCCCGTCGGCGGCGACCCAGTCGGCCGCGCCGCCCTCCTCGCCCAGCCCGATCGCCGCGAGCAGCCGCGTCACCGTCTCCTCGGCGACGGCCGCGGCCCGGGGATCGCCGTGGTCCGGGGCCGGGCGCAGCGCGTCGGCCAGGGACGGCCCGGGCACCGGTCCCGTCCGCGGCGCGAGCAGCACGTCGTGCCCGTCGGCGCCGAGGGCCGTGCCGTCCGGGCGGACCCAGGCGTCCAGCAGACCGGACGCCTCCAGAGCCGCCTCCAAACCGGCGCGGTCCGCGTCCCCGAGCCCGTCACGGAAGTCGACGAGCCGCCACAAAGGGGCACCTTCCACGCGCTCCCGCAGCTCCGGGGTGCGAGTGTACGGGGCTTCCGGCCCGCGCTGCCCGCCGGTCGTGAGCGCGGCCAGTTCGCGTTCCACGTCCCTGACGCGCGTCCGGAGCCCGGCCTTGCGCTGGGTCAGGCCGGCCGCCTGGTCGGCCAGCCGCTCCGCCGCGGCGCGGTGGGCGCGCGAGGCGTGGGCACGGGCCGGGCAAGGGCCTTCCAGACGCCCGGCCCAGTCCTGGAGTTCGTCCAGGACGCCCACCGGATCCGGGTAGGCCAGCTCCCGGCACTCACCGGCGTGCCGCCGCACCGCGTCCAGCAGGGCGCGCCCGGCCGCCGCCGCGTCCTCCTCCGCCCGGTGCCGCGTCTCCTCCGCGACGGCGAGGTCGGATTCCGCTTCGTCGAGCCGCCGGGAGGCCGCCCGGCCCTCCTCCGCCGTCCGGTCGGCCAGGCCGGCGAGGCGTTCCACATGGTCCAGCGTGCGCCGCCTGCGGTCCATCGCGGCCTCGGCCGCGTCCCGGGCCGGCTCCTCCGGCAGGACGACCAGGGCCTCGCCGGCCGCCTTCCGGGCCCGGGTGAGATGGTCCTTCGCCTGGCCTTCGGCCGTGGCCAGCCGGTTCCGGGCCGCGCCGAGCCGGGCCAGTGCCCGCTGGTGGAGATCCGCGGCCTGCCGCTGATCGGCTTCCGCGCGCTTCCGCTCGTCCGCCGCCCGGTCCGCTTCACCGGCCGCCCGCTCCAGTTCCCGGGCACTGCGCATCTCGGGCCCCGCGCGCAGGGCCGCGTCCTGGGCCCGCAGCCGGGTCTCCGTCTCCTCCAGCCCGGCGAGGCGTTCCGTGGCGGAGGCGCGGTCTTCCTCCGCGCGGGTCCGGTGCGCCTGCGCTTCGGCGAGGTCGCGCTGGAGACGCTCGTAGCGGGAGTGCTCGGTGCGGGGGAGCCGGGCCCGCCGGCGCGAGGCGATCCGGGCGTAGCGGCGGTAGTGCTCCAGGAAGGCCGCCGCGGCCCGCTCGGCCTCGGCGGCGGCCCGCAGCTCCTCCTTCTCCTCGTCCAGGGAGCGGAAGGCCTCCGCCGCGTCGGCGACCACGGCCTGGTCCATGGGCGGCAGCGCCTCGGTCAGCGCCCGGGACAGGGCGGCCTCGTTGGGCCGCTTGGACAGCTGGGGCTGGCGCAGCTGGATGAGCAGGTCCACCAGGGCCGCGTAGCGCTGCTCGCCCAGCCCGAACAACGCCTCGTCGACGGCCCTGCGGTACGTCCCGGCCTGGTCGTAGACCATCCCGTGCCCGGCGACGGCCTCGGCGAGCCGGTCGCGGGTGAGCGCGGTGCGGGTGGCGTCGAGGAGGCTGAGGTCCCGGCCGATCCGCTGGTCGGTGACCGTGTACCAGTGCCGGGCGATGCCCCGCCCGGCGACGGCCTTCAGTCCGCAGGCGAGGGTACGGAAGTGGTTCTCTCCGGTCGTCGCGTCCCGGCGGCCGAACTCGATCCAGGTGTAGCCGAGCCGTTCGGAGTGCGGGTGTTCGCCGCCGAGGAGCAGGTTCCACTCCATGCGTTTGCCCGGGTCGCCGTCGGGTTCCACGCGGCGCGGGGTGAGATCGCCGTCCAGCAGGAACGGCAGGGTCAGGGCGAGGACCTTGGACTTGCCGGTGCCGTTGTTGCCGCGGAGCAGCAGCCGCCCGTCACGGAAGTGGAACTCCTCCTCGTCGTAATGGAAGAGGTCGACGAGACCGATGCGCAGCGGCTGCCAGCGGGTGCGGGTGGGAACGGGAAGGGCGGTCACTGCCGGTCGGCCTTTCGCTGCTGTGGCATGCGGGACGTACGGGGTTCCCGGACGACGGTCTCGCCGACGGCGTACCGGGCGAGCGCCGGGCGGGGTGTGATCACGTCGTCCCGGCGGGTGATCAGGCCCAGGGCGGTGAGCTTGGCGAGCGCCTGCTCGACCAGTTCGCCTTCCGCGCCCGGCTCCTTGGCGGTCTTCGACCAGAATCCGCCGTACTGCCCGGCGAGTTCACGGACCTTGCTGCGGAGGGCGGCGACGGTGACCGGCCCGTCCGCCGCGGCGAGGTGCTCGGTGAGGAGCAGCGTGACATGACCGTGGGTGCCCTGTTCGGGCATCCGGACGTCGGTGAGGTCGTCGTCGGGGTCGACCATGGCGATGCCCTCGGCCCGCACTTCGGGGACCAGCCCGGTCAGTTCGGTGATCCGGGCGGTGAGGAAGCCGCGCTGCCGGGTGAGGTAGGCGAGCTCGGCATCGGTCAACTGGTCGTAGTACAGCACCGGATCGTCGAGCAGGCGGCGGGTCAGCGCGCGGCGCATCGCGAGGAACCGCAGGTCGTCGCTGTCCAGAGCGGTCTCGGCGACCAGTTCGGCCAGCCGCTCGTCGAAGGATCCGGCGCGTACGGTGGACGGTCCCCGGCGGGTGGCGAGCAGACCGGCCAGCACCCGGCGCTCGACGTCGTACAGCACGTCGCCCGCCCCGTTGACGTACGCCTCCTCGTCACCGGCCACCCGCCGCAGCACGCCGAGCTTCAGCAGCACCCGGACGACGGCGGCGAGGTCGAGGCGCTCGTCGCGGCGGTCCAGCGTGAACCGGATACCGGCGGCGACCAGCGGCGGATCCGCCGCGTCCAGCACCACCTGCTCGGCGAGCCGGCCGAGAGCCACCTGTGCCTCACCGCGCTCCAGTGCGGCCAGGGCGAGGCAGAGCAGGACGTACCGCCGGCGGGTGAAGGGGGCACCGGCCCGGCCGGCCTCCCGGGCGGGGTGCGTGGGGTCGGCGGGATGGCCGGGCACCTTGCGCAGGCGCGCGGCCTCGGCGTCCACATGGAGGGTCCAGCCGGTGTTCCGGTCGAACCAGGCACGCAGCTCCGACGCGTGCCGGCGGACCAGCCGGAACTCGTCCGCACGCGGCCCCCGGGCGAGCAGCAGCGGCTCCCGGAGCAGCGCGCGGGCCGCCTTGCGCAGCTCGGCGGAGTGCTGCCCGTCCAGAACCTCGGCGAGCGGGGTGCTCATCTCCCGGCGGCCCTCTCGGTCAGGTCGATGATCTCGACGGTGTGGTCGGGGCCGCGGAAGGTCCCCCCCGGTGTGGTGATCTCGGCGGTCGTGCCGTCGCCAAGGGCGGTGAGACGGATCTCCATCGAACCGTCGTTGCTGGTGGCCGACGTGCGCGTCATCCCGGGCCGCCAGGTGGCCAGAGCGTCCCCGAGGAGCTGGAGGAAGAGACCGAACGCGAGCGGATCGAGCTCACCGAGAGCGGAGAGCCGCGTCACACCGTCGGTGGCGAGCCGCGCCCGGGCGGCGGCCGTCTCCGCGGCCTGCTTCGCGGCCAGTTCGGCGAGATACCGGCGGGCCTCGGACCGGTCCTGCACCCTGCGGGGCTTGCCGCGCCGCTCGTAACTGCCGGTGCGCCGCAGCTGCGGGCTGATCCGCAGGGGCTCCGCGTCGGCCCAGGGCGTGCCGGCGGACACGGGCCGGGCCGCGCGGCCGGCGAGCGTCTCGGCGTCGACGGTGAGGTGGCGGGCGGGGTACAGCCCGAAGGCGGTGCGCCACAGCCGGTGCCGGGCGTCGTCGTCGGGCGCCTCGGCGAACCAGCGGGCCAGGGCGCGGAAGTCGGCGGACCGGTCGGAGCGCCCGGCCCTGCGCTCGTTCAGCGCCCGGACCACGGCCAGGAGCTGGGGGATCGCCCCGAGCGCCCGGCCGCGCAGCAGCCGCGCCTGCGATTCCCGCCCGTTCCGGGTGAGGAACCAGGCGGCGAGCCCGTCCCAGCGGCCGGCCCACCGCGCGTACGCCTCGCGCTCGGCGTGCTCCACGTCCTCCGGGGCGGCGTCGGCGGCCTCGCGGGCGGCGGCGCCGCGCAGGAGGGGGACGATCGCGTCGCCGTCCTCCAGCTCCAGAATCAGCTGGGCGATGCGCCCGCCGAGCGTGATCAGGTCCTGGATGAACCGCTCCAGGTACTGGATCAACCGGTCCTTGTAGGCGAGGAAGACCTCTTCCTCGACGTCGTGGAGGTCGATGGTGCGCTGCAACGACCCCATGAACGCCCGGGCGTTGTCCGCGAGGGCCGCGAACCGGCTGCTGAGCGCGTCGAGCGCGAGGTACGTCTTGGCCGGGTCCGGTTCCTCCTCGGCCGCCAGGACGAGCAGGGCGCGCAGATGCGTGACGATGTCGTGCAGCGCCACCGCCTGCAACGCACCCCGCCGCCCGAGCGCCTCGTCGTACGCCGCCAGCGCTTCCTCCGCCGCCTCTCCCGCCTGGGTGAGCTGGTAGACGTACCGCTTGCGGTAGAAGTCCTCGACGGCGGTGACACGGGCCGTGTCCGGGTCGGCCCGCAGATTGCCCCACTCGACGAGGCTGTCGAGCGCCTTGCCGACCGCCTCCGGCTCCGCGGGGAACCCGCCGGCGACCAGCGCCGCCTGCACGTCCTCGGGACGCAGATGCACCGCGAAGCGCTCCTTGGCGCTGAGAAAAGCCCGCATCGTCCGCCGGTACAGAGCGGAGTTGGGCGCGGTGAGGTGCGCGAAGGGGGCGTACCCGGACGGGGCCGGGGCCGGGGCTGCGGGGTCGGGCGTCGGAGTCATGACCCGATCATTCTGCGGGATGGCCGGTCACCCGAGCATGCGAAGCCGGAATTGTCACAGATCATCATCGGTGTGCCCTCCGTACGCCGGTCGCACGGGCAGGCCCGCGCACATCCGACGGGCCAGTGCCGCCGTCTCCGCGAGCAACGCCGCCGGCTCCTGATGAAGGTCGAGCGCGTGCTGATGGATGACGGTCCCCGCGTGCCGCACCCGGTGGGCCGCGTGCGGCGCGTTGCCTTTCGCGTAGACGAGGTGCCCCTCGCGCAGCCCCAGGGCGGTGCAATAGGCCGGCTCGATCTCCTGGCACGGTGCGCCGAGCCGGTTTCTCGAGCCGCTGGGAGCACACCACGTACAGGGGTGAGGGGCAGGGGGGATGTGGCCGGGGCTTCCCGGGCCGGCCATTGTTCCGTACGACGCGGTGGACTGCCGCCGACCGGTGCGGCAGCGTTCGCGTTACCGGCCGTCGGCCGGCCCCGAGGACCCCGTCGAGGTGGTTCGGAAGAAGTCCCGCCCCATCATGGTCGACCCGTGGTGCGTGCCCCCGCTGATGTGATTGTGCACGTCACCGCCGGTCCCGATCGACTGTGCCCGCTGCCACCACTCGTCCAGGTCGCGCCGGAACCGTGCGTCCAGGGCGGCGCGCACGCCCAAGGCCGTCACCAGGGCCTGGGCACGGTCGGGGTCGCCGGGAGCGTCCCGCAGAGCCGTGAGTTCGGGCTGGGCCGTGCTCACCTGGAGAGACGGGTCCGGTTCGGGGGAACCGTCGTCGCCGTGCCGGAACGGGCGGCGGACCAGGGAAGCCAGGCCCTGCCACACCTGCCGGCCGGCCTCTCCGCCGGCGCCTCCGGCGAGGGCCACGAGAACGCTCGCAGAGATCGGATTTATGGACGGGCTCCCCGGGTCGGCTGTGGTGGTTGCACATCCTAGGGCGTCGCGCGCTGCCTTGGCAGGGGCATCTTTTGCCGTTGCCCCGTCAGGTCGTTGTGCGGATCGTAGAGTTTGCGCGTGGCCGACGATACGTACAACAGCGTGGACGGGCAGGCGCGGATGGGCGCGGTCTTTCAGGCCCGCGACATCGGTGAGGTGCATCACCATGTGCATGCCGCCCCGCCGCCGCCGATTTCGCATCAGCTGCCGCCCGCCATCGCCCACTTCGAGGACCGGCGGGCCGAGCAGGAGCGCATCCTCCGGACACTGGACGGGCGTTCGGACGGAGGCGAGGCTCCGCTCGTCGTCGCGCTGACCGGTATCGGCGGGGTCGGCAAGACGGCGCTGGGTTCCACGTCGCCCGGCGGATCAGCGACCGGTTCCCGGACGGGGTGCTGTACGTCGACCTGGATGACCTGCGGCGGGACGGGGTGGTCGAGGTCGCGGACGCGGTGGGGGAGCTGCTGTCCGGGCTCGGGGTGGCCGCCGGGTGGCTGGATCGGTCGTTCGCCGGGCGTTCGAAGCAGTACTGGACGCTGACGCGGGGCAAGCGCCTGCTCGTGGTGGTGGACAACGCGCGGTTCGGCAACGAGATCCTGCCGCTGCTTCCGTCGTCCGGTGGCGGTCTGGTGATCGTGACCAGTCAGGGGCGGCTGCACGATCTGGACGGCGTGGCCGCGCTGGAGATGCCGATGAGACCGCTGGCGGTCGAGGACGCGGTGTGCCTGCTGCGGCACATCGTCGACGACGCGCGCCTGGCGGAGGAACCGGACGCCGTGGCCGAGCTGGTCCGGGGGTGCGGCGGGCTGCCGGCGGCGTTGCACGTGGCCGGCCGGTGGATCCGCCGGCACCGGCGGCGGAGCCTGTCCCGGCTGGTCGCGGAGCTCTCGGCCGAGTTGCACGAGAGGGGCATCCCGATGGTCGAAGCGGTGTGGGACGCGGCGTACGCGGGGCTGGGGCCGGAGGCGGCGTGGCTGTACCGGCTGCTGCCGGAGTTCCCCGCTCCGGTGGTCACGGTTCCGGCCGCCGCGGCCCTGCTGGGCGGCGGTGCGCCGCCGGCCGAGGACGCCCTGGACGAGTTGGAAGGCGCGGGCCTCCTGGAGAGCCGGCCCGAAGGGGCCCGGATCCACGACCTGCTGCGCGGGCACGCCGAACGGCGGTCCCGCGAGGAGGAACACGACGGGGGCGGCAGGCAGGAGGCCCGTGAGCGGCTGGTCCGCTGGTACCGGCGCCAGGCGCACCGCGCCGACCTCCTGGCGGCCGGTCCGCGCATGACGTTCGCGCCGCCGATCCCGGAGCTCCCCGGCGTTCCCGACGTCGAGTTCGCCGGCAAGGCGGAGGCGCTGCGCTGGATGGAGTCGCACCGGCTCGCCCTGTACGGCTGCGTGCGGATCGCCTACGAGTGTGGCCTGTCCGAGGACGCGTGGGCCCTCTGCGAGCCGCTGTGGACGCACTTCCTCGACCATCCGCACTACGCGGACGTCATGGACGCCTTCGGCAGGGGACTCGCCGCGGCGCAGCGTCAGGAGCACGTGCCCGCGGCGATCCGCATGCGCTGCCAGCTCGCCCGTCCCCTCTGGGAGCAGGAGCGCTACGAGGAGGCGGCCGAGCAGCTGCGGCACGCGGTGAACGCCGCCGGGACGCTGGGCGACTCGACGGGCGAGCGGAAGCTCAAGGCGTCCGTCGTGGAGTTCCGCGGCAAGCTGAAGTCCGTCCAGGGCGACTGGGCGTCCGCCGTCGTCGACTTCGAGAGTTCCCGGCAGGAGCACGCGGCCATCGGGAACGCGTACGGCGTGCTGCTCCAGACCCACCTCCTCGGATGCGCCGCCGCCGGGATGGGCGAGTACGCGCGGGCGGTCGAACTGCTCACGGACGCGCATCGGATGGCCGAGGAGCAGGGCCGGGAGCGCATGACCGCCCGTACGGGCTTCGAACTCGGGCGCGCGCTGCGCTGCGCGGGGCGCCCGGCGGAGGCGGTCGCGCTGGTCCGGGCCGCCCTGGACAACGCCAGGCTGCGCGGTTCGACCACCGACGAAGCGCGCGTGCTGGAGGAACTCGCCCGGCTCGCCGACGAGGCGGGGGAGACGGAAGGGGCGGAAGAGTACCGGGCGGCGGCGCGTCTGCTGGCCGAACGGTGTGGCGGGCTGTCGAGTTCGTAGGTGCTGCTCCCCCTCAGAGCTCGTGGTCGAGGTCGGTGTCGTCGGGCCGGGACACGACGGCCCGGACGGGGAACGGGCCGACGTCGCACACCAGCGTGACCGGAAGCGTCGGTTCGGGCCGGGCGCCCCCCAGCCACGAGTGGACCGCCGAGATCACGGCCGCCGGATCCGCGCGCAGGACGCGGCCGTCCGTCCGGTGCGGCTCGACGCGGACGCGGAACGTCCCCGCCGTGCGGTGCCGCAGCAGGCACCGTTCCGGTGTGAGGATCGCGGCGGCGGTGCGGCAGTACGGCGCCTCGTCCAGCGTCCGGGCCGTCCAGCCGCCCGCCGTCCACGTGCTCGTGTGCGGGCTGCCGGAGGCGGGCCGGGCGCGGCGCCAAAGCACCGCCGCGCTCTGCGTCTCGCGGGGGCCGGCGTGCGGGGACTCGGCGGCCAGGTGGTGAGCGGTGAGGGTGGTGTCGGCCGGGAAGCGCTCGACGGAGATGCGGAGGCCGGCCACCCGGGTCCGTACCGCGTAGGCCGCCGGACCGTTCGGTGCCGCGGGCTTCCTCGGCGCGGGCAGGGGGTGTGGTCGTACTGGCACCGTCCGCGGCCGGAGGCCCAGCAGCCGGTACAGCTCCTCCCGGAGTCGCGGGAGCGACTCGCCCGGGAGGTCGAACGCGGCGTCGGCGCACTTGCGGACGTCCTGTTCGGCGGCCGCCCGCAGGGCCTCCGCCAGGCCGGCGGGGTCCGTCAGCCGCGGCGCCTGTTCGAGGAGCGCGGCCATCGGGGTGCCCGGTATGAGCTCGCTCCCCCCGTCGTAGGCGCCGACGACGGGCCGTCCGAGGGCGGCGGCGTAGAGGGCCGTGGAGCCGTGGTCGGTGACCACGGCGTCGCAGGCGACCAGCAGGGCGGCCCACTCCTCGTACGGCTCGGCCAGGACCACGCCCGCGCGCAGGGCGGGCGCCAGGTGCCGGGAGAGGTCGTACGCACCCAGCCTGCTGTGCTCGTTGGGGTGCAGGACGAGCGCGAGCTGGTACGCGTCGTGGGGGAGGACGCGCGCGAGCGCGGCGGGCAGCTCGGGCCGCCGCGCCAGCAGCGACTCGCGCCCCCAGGTGGAGGCGAGGACGACGAGGCGGCGCTCCCCCGTGCCCAGGGCGGTGCGGTAGTCGTCCCGGTGGGCGAGCGAGGCGAGGAGGCGGTCCAGCGTCGGGTCGCCGACGACCGTGGCCCGGGCGGCGGCCGGCGGGCAGTGTTCGGCGAGGCGGTCGAGCTGGTCGCCGTGCGCGAGCGCGTGGAGGGCGGCCCAGGGGCGGCCGTCGACGAGGAGGAAGCGGGGGTCGAGGCCGGACGGCAGGTGTGGCGAACCCTCCTCTGGCAGCGCCTTGTTGAAGCCGGCGCCGTGCGGGAGCAGCACGTGCGGGCCGGACAGGACGCGGATCGCGCCCTTCGGGCTCGCGGTCAGGATCAGGTCGTGAGTGCGGGAGCGGGCGTCGTCCCAGGTGAGGAGGCGGGCGCCGGAGCGGTCGAGGGCGGCGAGGGCGTCCACGTCGAAGTCCGAGCCGGGGACGAGGGCGAAGCGGGCGGCGATGCGTTCATCGCCCTCGAAGACCGGGAGGACGTCCAGGAGCCGGTGCAGGGCGCCGGCCGAGCGGACGGCGAACAACACGCACGCCTCCGGCCTCCCGCTGCCCGCTGCCCGCTGCCCGCTGCCCGCTGCCCGCTGCCCGCTGCCCGCTGCCCGCTGCCCGCTGCGTAAAGCCTGTCATCGTACCGGGTGCTTCGGCATAAGGGAACAAATCACCCGTATCGATGTCAGGAAGCTTGTCAGGGGTCCGGTACGCATGACCGCGATCGTACTGGCGGGCGAGCCCGGCCTGGGCCGTCCCCGGCTCCTCGCGCGCGACGGCCGACGCGTGCGAGGAGTCCCGAAGCGGTCAACCGGCCGCCCGGCGCGGGGAAACGGTTCTCTTAGCCCGCGTAACGCGACGGCTCCCGCTGCGGCGGCCCGCAGGGTGGTGAGCCCGAGGTGGCGGAGGGGGGTGGTGAGACGCCGCGGAGCCGGCGGAGGAGCGGCAGGAGGCGGGCGAGCGGCCAGACCGCGCGGCGGTCCGGACGTCCCGCTCCCGGTGCGGTCAGGAGAGGCGGTTCGGAATCGGCCCGCGCGTCCGTACCCGCTTCAGCGGAGGAGGCGTAGGAGGCGGAGGAAGTGGAGGAAGTGGAGGAAACGAGGCGCGGCTCCGTGGAACCACGGGCCCCGGAAGGGGAGTCGACGGAACGCGGACGGAACTGATCGCGGTACGCCTGGGCGCGCATGTAGGCGCTCACGGCCCGCGCGGGGTCGAGCGGCATGACGTCTCTGCTCTCTTGCCGGTGGTCGAGGGACGCGACGGCGCCGCCGTACGACGGGGCGGCGCGGGTCACCTCAGCAGCGCAGGACGGCGTTCCGCGCGTGGGGCGCCGGGAGCGACGACGGAGGGGCTTGAGGGGTAGCCGGGCGGTCCGGGGTGACGGCGGAAGGCGCGGCGGGAGCGGCCGGCCCGGCGCGATGCCGACGTTGTACGCCGGTCGGCGCGCCCTCCGGTTCGACGGCGTCCGCCGTACGGTCGTCGGACAGGCCGAACTCCGTGGACGAGGAGCTCTCCTCCCGGCCGCGGTCGCCCGCCGCCAGGGCGGGGTCGCCGCCGGACAGCACCAGCAGCAGGGAGACCAGCACGGCGGTCACGGCCTGGAGAACAGGTCGTGTGCGCGCGGGACCCCACCGAGACATGAACCCATCGTAATCGCTCAACTACTCTATGCGCATCCCTCCATAGGGTGAGAAGACCCCCCTGTCATGTGATGACGGTGCATCAGGATCTTTGCGGCGAACTGCCCGCCTCACACGGCATGCGACGGACGGCCACCGCGCTCGTCGCCACCGACGCCGCAGGCGCCGCTTGGTCCACGCTCAGACGTGCTCCATGGCCACGACGATGGTCGTACCGGCTTCCAGGGCCTGGCAGATGTGTGGGACGTCGCCCGGATAGCTGATGTAGTCGCCGGGGCCCAGCTCCAGCGGCTCGTCGCTGAGGCCGATCAGTGCCCTCCCCGAGGCGACCACGGCATGTTCTGTCGTGCCGGGCGAATGGGGCTCGGACGTCTTCGGGGCGCCCGGTTCCACCCGGAGGACGTAGAGGTCGCGGCGGGCGTGGGGCGGACAGGAGGCCAGGAGGGTCACGGTGTAGTCGGCGTGCTCCGAGGGGACGGTGGCACCCTCGCCGAGGCGGAGCACGGTGACGCGGGGCCGGGGCGGGTCGACGAGCCGGCTGAACGGGACGTCCAAGGCGACGCCGAGCGCCCACAGCGTCTCCACGCTCGGGTTGCCCGTGCCGGACTCCAGCTGCGACAGCGTGGATTTGGCGATGCCGGCACGCTTCGCCAGTTCCGTCAGCGACAGGCCGATGCGCTCGCGCTCGGTCCGGATGGAAGCGGCGATGCGGGCCAGCGGCGGGCGGGCGGTGCGCTCCGGCCGGCCCGGGCCCTCCGGTGGGTGTTCGCTGTAGCGGTCCACTTGTTCTCCTTGACGAACGGCGCCTACGGTGTTCATTCTATCGACCATGCGTTCGCTATGGAGAACACTCGATCCTTCCGTGCTGCGGAACATAGGGGCGGTGGGTGCGGCGCTGGGCCTCGTGGGCGCGTCGTTCGGCGCCATCGCCGTCTCCGCCGGACAGCCCGCCTGGGTGCCGCTGGTCATGTCCCTGGCGGTGTTCGCCGGCGGGGCGCAGTTCGCGACGCTCGACATCGTGCTGGGCGGCGGCGGAGCCGTCGCCGCGGTGGCCGCCGGGCTCGTGCTCAACGCGCGCCTGCTCGTGTACGGCCTGACGGTCGCCGACGTCCTGGCGCTGCGCCGGCCGGCCCGGCTGCTCGGCAGCCACCTGCTGGTCGACCAGGCGGTCGCGTTCGCCCGCGCCGAACAGGACCCCGCCCGGCGCCGGGCCGCCTACTTCGTGAGCGGGGGCGTCCTGTTCGTCACCTGGAACGCGGGCACCCTCCTCGGCGCCCTGGCCGGCCGGGCGGTGGGCGACGCGGACGCCCTGGGGCTCGACGCCGCCGAGCCCATGGTGCTGCTGGCCCTGGTGCTGCCCGCGCTGCGGGAGGCGGGCCCGCGCCGCGCCGCGGCGGCGGGGGTCGCGGTGGCGCTGGCCGCCGCGCCCTTCCTGCCGAGTGGCGTGCCGGTGCTGCTGGCGCTCCTAGGGTTGCCGTTGGCGCTGTGGAAGACGCCGGTGCCGGCCGGAGGCGCGGTCTCCGCGGGGAAGGCGACGGAGGCGGCACCCGGCCGGGGTACGGAGCTCCGGGCGGGGCTCTCGGAGTCGTCCAAGCACTCCGAGTCGTCCAAGTTCTCCGAGTCGTCCAAGCTCTCCGGTCCCTCCAAGCTCTCTGGTCCCTCCAAGCTCTCCGATTCCTCCAAGCTCTCCGAGCCCTCCAAGCTCTCCGGCCCGTCGGTGGGTGAGCCCCGATGACGATTCTCTGGACCATCCTCGCCCTCGCCGCCGGTACGTACCTCCTCCGCCTCTGCGGCCCCCTCCTGCACAGCCGCTTCGAGCCGTCGGGACGCGTCCGCGCGGTGCTGTCGGCCTCCGCGACCGTCCTGCTGTGCGCCATGGCGGCCGTGTCGGCGCTGACGGCCGGTCACGGCTTCGCGGGCTGGGCGCGTCCCGCCGGTGTCCTCGTCGGCGCCGCGCTGGCACTCCGGAAGGTCTCGTTCCTGATCGTGGTGGTGGCGGCAGCGGCCACGACCGCCATTCTCCGGTTGCTCGGGGTGAGTTGAGGGACGGGAGGGGTCGGCCGGGGCGCGGGGGAAAGGGCTTCATGACGTCGGACGAGGCGTCACGCGTGTCATTGGGCCGAATGGAGGCGCCCTTTTCCCTAGAATCGCCGGATGTACATAACCAGCGCGTTCCCCGGAGGGGTGATCCGGTGAACAGGTCAGAGGCCACCGACGAGCAGTGGGAGGGGCTGGCCGAGGTCGTGCCCTTGCGCGGTCATCACACCTGGCCGTCCTGGTCCAACCACCGGTCGCTCCCCGAGGAGGAGCCGGAGACGGAACCGAACCAGCGGAGGCTCGTGGTCCTCCGGGTGCAGATCTTCGCGGACGCCCGCGAGGTCGCGGAACACCTGATCGGCGGAACGCCCGTGCTGCTGGACCTCACCAGCGCGGACACCGACGTCGCCAAGCGCATCCTGGACTTCTCCAGCGGTGTCGTGTTCGGGCTCGGCAGCGGCATGCACCGCGTCGACACCAATGTCTTCCTGCTGACCCCCGAAGGTACGGAGGTCGCGTCCTCGTACTCCGATCGTAGGAAGAACGACAGGCTGAAACGGTTTGGCTGATCCACCGCGCCATACGGTCCGGGCATGTCCGTCGCACCTCACGGTCCGGTCGCGCAGGCGCGTGACGTACGGGGCGCCCGGCCGTCCGCCGCGGCCGCCTCGGCCGCCGCGCACCGGCCCCCGCGCCCCGTCGTCACCGAACTGCGGCTCTCGGCCTTCAAGTCGCACCGCAACGCCGCCTTCGCTCTGGCCCCGCTGACCCTCTTCCGGGGCGCCAGCGGCACCGGGAAGTCGAGCGTGCTCCAGGCGTACGAGGCGCTGGCCCGGCTCGCGGGAGGCGACGGGCTGGCCGAGGCCCTCGCGCCGGTGGCGGGCGGTGCCCCGGCCTGCGTCCCGCACCGGGCCCGGCCGGACCCGCAGGGGCGCCGCGGGTTCCGGATCGGCTGCACGGTCGACGGGCCCGTGGGTCCGGTCCGGCTGGACCTGGCCGTCCAGGCCGAACCGGACGTCCGGGTGGTGGGCGAGCGGCTGACGGGCGCCGGGCGGACGCTGCTGACCACCGCGCTGCGCGACCCCGGACTCCCGTCGGTGGAGGCGGCGTGGCACACGGCCGGGGCCGTCCCGGTCACCCGCGCGCCCCTGCCGGACGACCGGCTGGGCACCGCGCTGCTGCCGCTGCGGGTGGCGGGCAAGACGGCGGGGCAGCGGCTGGTGCTCGACGCGGCGGAGCAGGTCGTCGTCGCCCTGCGCTCGGTCTTCCCCTGCGACCCCCGGCCCGAGCTGATGCGGACGCCCGTCGCGGCGCGGGACGGCCGGCTGCGGAGCGCCTGCGACAACGTCGCCGCCGTGCTGGGCCGGACGGCGAGCGAGTGCGCGATCCGGCACGCGGCGCTGGTGAGGGCGGCGGACGCCGGATGCCGCGGCCGGGTGGAAGGGGTGGAGGCGCGCACACTGGACGGCGGGTTCGTGCGGGCCGTCCTGGCGCGGGGCGCCGGGGCCACGACCCCGCTGGAACGGCTCGGGGACGGCGAACTGCGGTACCTCGCCCTGTGCTTGGTCCTGCTGACGGGGCCGGACGTGCTCGCGGTGGAGCCCGCCGCCGAGGTGCTGTCCGCGCTGCAGGCGCTCACCGTGCTGGCGGACGGCCTCGACCGGTGCCTCGACCCGTTCCAGGCGCGGGAGTTGGTGGAACTCGCGGCGCGCATGTGCGAGCGGGGGCACATCAGGCTGGTGGGTACTGTGCGGGGCGAGGTGGCGGAGGTGGCGTCAGGGGTGCCGGGGGTGTCGATGGTAGATCTGGAGGCATGACCGAGCACCACGGGTCCGCTCCGGACCGGCACCACGAATCCTCCCCGGACCTCGACACCCTGCGGCGCAGGCTGGCGGAGTTCGCCGCCGCGCGCGACTGGCAGCCCTTCCACACGCCCAAGAACCTCGCGGCGGCGCTCAGCGTCGAGGCGTCCGAACTCCTGGAGATCTTCCAGTGGCTGACGCCCGAGGAATCCGCACGGGTCATGGCGGATCCCGGGACGGCGGAGCGGGTGAAGGACGAGGTCGCGGACGTGCTCGCCTATCTCCTGCAGTTCTGCGACGCGTTGGGGGTCGACCTGCCGGCCGCCCTGTCCGCCAAGATCGAACGGAACGAGCAGCGGTTTCCGGTAGCGGCGGGGGCGTCGAACATGCGTCAGGGTTCGCCGGATCGTCACTCTCCGGAGTGATTGAGTTGTCCACAGCGGATTTGGTATCCACAGATTTCTGAATTCCCCTGGCTTTTCCGGCGGTTAGTCATCACTCTGGGTAGTGAGAGCGCACAGGCGGAAACTGGGGGAGCGGCAATGGACGCACTGCGGTTGATCGAGGCCACCCGGCTCGCCCTGGCCGAAGCCAGGACGATGCAGGACATCGTCGCCGAGGCCTGGCAGACCCAGGCCTTGGCCCAGGCCGTGGGCGGTCACTTGGCCGCTCACGGCCCCTTCGAGACACGGGCCGCGGCGTGCGGGCTGAACGAGGCCGGCGGCCGGGCCTCCGGGGCGCTGCGGCAGGTCGCCCTGCGCTCCGGAGGCTTACGCGCGGCGCGGCTCTCGGCCGTCCGCGACCCCTGGGGGGTCCTGACGGAACTCGCCGCGCTCCTCGGTGACGTGGGCATCGCCCTGGTCGGTGTGGCCTGCGCCTGCGAGGAGGACGGCCTCTACTGGCAGTGCATCGAGGCGATCGACGCGGCCGACGAGACCGAGGACCGGGTGGGCGGGCTGCTGAGACGGCTCGCCCTGCGGGAGAGAGGGGGCGCCGCATGAGGTACGGCGCGGGGCATGGGTCGGGGCATGGATCGGAGTACGGGACGGGATCCGGCCCGGGGTGCGGGCGGTCAGCCGTCGGTGGCGTCCTCGCGGGCGGGCGCGGGCTTGACGGGGGCGGGCTTGGTGGGCGCGGGTTCCCCGACCGGGGACTGCGTGGGCTCGTCGGTCGAGGACCGCGCGGGCTTCTCGGCCGAGGACTGCAGGTCGGCGTCGAGCCGCGACAGGTCGGCGTCCAGCGCCGCCATCAGCTCCTCCATCTGTTGCAGCAGGCCCTTCGGTGGGTCCTGACGTGGGGAAGCGGCCTGGTGGGGCACCGCCTCGGCGGGCACGGCTTCCTGGTGCATGTGGCCTCCTCGGCCCTGGGCTCCTCCCGGGCGGAGGAGCGGCATTACGGTCGTCGCCGCCGGTGGGGAAAACCGGTGCGCGGGCCGGGCGGTCCGGCTCCGCCGAAGCCAACGATCACCGTGCGGGCCGGACACTGGCCGCTGCCCGGACGGCCGGTGCGAGCGGGGGAGATTCACCCGACAGGGGCCGGTGCGGCGGTGCGGGGGCGGTGCGTTGACCTGTGTTCGAAGGTGCAGGATGGTCGTTATGCACCTGCGTATCTTCACCGAGCCCCAGCAAGGGGCGAGCTACGACACCCTCCTCACCGTGGCCAAGGCCACCGAGGACCTCGGCTTCGACGCCTTCTTCCGCTCCGACCACTACCTGGCCATGGGCTCCTCCGACGGGCTGCCCGGACCCACCGACGCCTGGATCACCCTGGCCGGGCTGGCCCGGGAGACCCGGCGGATCCGGCTCGGGACGCTGATGACCGCGGGCACCTTCCGGCTGCCGGGTGTGCTGGCCATCCAGGTGGCGCAGGTCGACCACATGTCGGGCGGCCGCGTCGAGCTGGGTCTGGGCGCCGGCTGGTACGAGGAGGAGCACACCGCGTACGGCATCCCCTTCCCCAAGGAGAAGTTCGGGCGCCTGGAGGAGCAACTCGCGATCGTCACGGGACTGTGGGAGACGGAGGTGGGCTCGACGTTCGATTTCGACGGCAAGCACTACCGGCTGGCCGGCTCCCCCGCGCTGCCCAAGCCCGCCCAGTCCAGGGTGCCGGTACTGATCGGCGGCCTGGGGGCGTCCCGGACGCCGCGGCTCGCCGCCCGCTACGCGGACGAGTTCAACGTCCCCTTCGCGTCCCTGGCGGACACCGAGCGGCAGTTCGGCCGGGTGCGGGCGGCCGCCGAGGAGGCGGGCCGGAAGCCGGACGACCTGGTGTACTCCAACGCCCTGGTGGTGTGCGTGGGCAAAAACGACGCCGAGGTCGCGCGGCGGGCGGCGGCCATCGGACGGGAGGTCGACGAGCTCAAGGCCAACGGTCTGGCGGGCTCTCCGGCCGAGGTGGTCGACAAGATCGGCAGGTACGCGGAGATCGGGGCGTCCCGGGTCTACCTCCAGATCCTGGACCTGGACGACCTCGACCACCTTGAGTTGATCTCCGCCGAGGTCCAGAACCAGCTGGGCTGAGGCCGGAGCCGTCGCAGCACCGGCAGCACCCGTAGCACCAGCAGCACCAGCAGGACCAGGAGAACGAGAGCCGCCCGCGATGACCCCACCCCGCACACCGCTCGCCACCGCGCTGGCGCGCGGGCCGCTCGTCCTCGACGGCGGCCTGTCCAACCAACTGGAGGCGCAGGGCTGCGACCTGTCCGACGCGCTGTGGTCGGCCGGGCTGCTGGCGGACGGTCCGGAGCAGGTCGAGCGGGCGCACGCGGCCTATGTGCGGGCGGGCGCGCGGGTGCTCATCACCGCCGGCTACCAGGCCACCTTCGAGGGGTTCGCCCGGCGGGGCGTCGGGCGGGAGGAGACCGCCGGGCTGCTGCGGCGCGGCGTCGAACTGGCGCGGCGGGCGGCGGCCGAGGGGGAAAGGGAGGTGTGGGTCGCCGCGTCCGTCGGTCCGTACGGGGCGATGCTCGCGGACGGCAGCGAGTACCGGGGGCGGTACGGGCTGACGGTGGCGGAGCTGGAGCGCTTCCACCGGCCGCGGATCGACGTGCTGGCCGCGGCCGGGCCTGACGTCCTGGCGCTGGAGACGGTGCCGGACGCCGACGAGGGGCGGGCGCTGCTGCGGGCCGTGCACGGGTGCGGGGTGCCGGTCTGGCTGTCCTACAGCTGCGCCGGCGGGCGGACCCGGGCCGGGCAGCCGCTGGCGGAGGCGTTCGCGCTCGCCGCCGGGAACGACCAGGTCGTCGCCGTCGGCGTCAACTGCTGCGAGCCGGGCGAGGTGGCGGACGCCGTGCGGGTCGCGGCGCGGGTGACCGGAAAACCGGTCGTGGTGTATCCGAACAGCGGGGAGGGGTGGGATGACGAGGCACGGCGATGGCGGGGTCGGCCCGCCTTCGATCCCGGCATGGCGGACGCCTGGGTGGCCGCGGGGGCGCGGCTCGTCGGCGGCTGCTGCCGCGTCGGGCCGGAGCGGATCGCGGAGCTGTCCGCCCGGCTGGAGGGCCCGGGCTGAGGGTCGGCCGGCGGGAGGCGGTCGGAAAACCGGTGGGGGAGGAGGCGGTTCCACGGCGATACTCGGACGCGTGTTCCTCACCATCACCACCACCGGCCATGACGATGTTCCCGCGACCGACCTGGGCTTTCTGCTGCACAAGCATCCCGGGCGGGCGCAGCGGTTCTCGACCTCCCACGGCACCGCGCACGTCTTCTACCCGGAGGCGACGGCGGAGCGCTGCACGGCGGCGCTGCTGCTGGAAGTCGATCCCGTGGCGCTCGTCCGGCGGGGCGGCGGAAAGGGGCGCGGGGGCGCGCCCGACGCGGCGTTGGCGCAGTACGTCAACGACCGCCCCTACGCCGCGTCCTCGCTGCTGGCCGTGGCCCTGGGCGGCGTCTTCTCCAGCGCGATGAAGGGGAAGTGCGCCGCGCGGCCCGAACTCGCCGAGCGGCGGCTGCCGTTGCGGATCGAGCTGCCCGTGGTCCCCGCGCGCGGCGGCGCCGCGCTGGTGGAGCGCCTCTTCGCGCCGCTCGGCTGGACGGTGACGGCACGGCCGCTGCCGCTGGACGAGCGCTTCCCCGAGTGGGGGGACTCCCGGTACGTCGCGCTGGTGCTGGAGGGCGAGCAACTGCTCGCCGACGCGCTGCGGCAGCTCTACGTGCTGCTGCCGGTGCTGGACGACGCCAAGCACTACTGGGTCGCCCCGGACGAGGTCGACAAGCTGCTCCGCTCCGGCGAGGGCTGGCTGGCCGCCCACCCCGAACGGCGGCTGATCGCCGACCGGTTCCTGGCCCGCCGCCGCTCCCTCGCCCGGGACGCCCTCGACCGGCTCGCCCTGGCCCGCCTCGCCGAGGCCGAGGGCGCGGAGCCGGAGGAGCTCGACAACGCCGTCGACGAGACGGTCGACACCGAGGAGAAGCCGGTGCCGCTGGCCGTGCGACGGCGCGAGGCCATCGTCGGTGCCCTGCGCGCCGCCGACGCCGCCCGGGTGCTCGACCTGGGCTGCGGACAGGGCCAGTTGGTGGGGGAGCTGCTCAAGGACACCCGGTTCACCGAGATCGTCGGTGTCGACGTGTCGGTGCGCGCCCTCCGGGAGGCGTCGCGCAGGCTGCGCCTGGACCGCATGCACGAGCGGCAGGCCGCCCGGGTGCGTCTCTTCCAGGGCTCGCTCGCCTACACCGACCGGCGCCTGGCGGGCTACGACGCCGCCGTCCTCAGCGAGGTCGTCGAGCACGTCGACCTGGCGCGGCTGCCGGCGCTGGAGCACGCGGTGTTCGGTGCCGCGCACCCCGGGACCGTCGTCGTCACCACGCCGAACGTCGAGTACAACGTCCGCTGGGAGTCCCTGCCCGCCGGGCACGTCCGGCACGCGGACCACCGTTTCGAGTGGACGCGCCAGGAGTTCCGCGGCTGGGCCGGCGCGGTGGCCGAGCGGTACGGGTACACGGTGGAGTTCCGGCCCGTGGGCCCCGACGACCCCGAGGTCGGGCCGCCGACCCAGATGGCGGTCTTCCGGCGCGACGCGAGCGCCGCCTCGGGCGGCCCTGCCTCGAACAGCGCCGCCTCGAACAGCGCCGCCTCGGACAGCCCTGCATCGAACCATGCCGCCCCGAACCCCGGCGAAACCCCCGCCGACCCCGACACGACCCCGAAGGAGGCGAAGGCCGCATGAGCACCACCACCATCACCCCGCACGGCGCACCGGAGGCGGGGGTGCGCACCCTCGCCGTGCCCGACCTCTCCCTCGTGGTCCTCGTCGGCGCCACCGGATCGGGCAAGTCCACGTTCGCCGTCCGGCACTTCGCGCCCACCGAGACGCTCTCCTCCGACGTGTGCCGGGGGCTCGTCAGCGACGACACCAACGACCAGGCGGCGACCGCCGACGCCTTCGACGTCCTGCACTACATCGCCGGCAAACGGCTCGCCGCCGGGCGGCTCACCGTGGTGGACGCCACCAACGTCCAGCCGGAGGCGCGCAAGGCCCTGATCCGGCTCGCCCGCGAGCACGACGTGCTGCCCGTCGCGATCGTCCTCGACGTCCCCGAGGAGGTCTGCGCCGCCCGCAACGCCGCCCGCCCCGACCGGGCCGCGCTCCCGCGCCGCGTCATCCAGCGCCACCAGCGCGAACTCCGCCGCTCCCTCCGTCACCTGGAGCGAGAGGGCTTCCGCAAGGTGCACGTCCTGCGGGGAGCGGAGGAGATCGAGGCCGCCGGGATCGTCCGGGAGCGCCGCTTCAACGACCTGCGCCACCTCACCGGCCCGTTCGACATCGTCGGCGACGTGCATGGCTGCCGCGCCGAGCTGGAGAGCCTGCTCGGCCGGCTCGGCTACGCGATCGAGCGCGACGACCGGGGCCGCCCGGTGGACGCCGTGCACCCGGCGGGCCGCACCGCCGTGTTCGTCGGCGACCTCGTCGACCGCGGCCCGGACAGCCCCGGCGTGCTGCGCCTGGTGATGGGCATGGTCGAGGCGGGGCACGCCCTGTGCGTCCCGGGCAACCACGAGAACAAGCTCGGCCGCCACCTGGCCGGCCGCACCGTCCGGCACACCCACGGCCTGGCCGAGACGATCGAGCAACTGGAGGCGGAGGACCCGGAGTTCCGGGAGCGCGCCCACGCCTTCATCCGGTCGCTGGTCAGCCACTACGTGCTGGACGGCGGGGCGCTCGTGGTCTGCCACGCCGGTCTGCCCGAGAAGTACCACGGCCGCACCTCCGGCCGCGTCCGCTCGCACGCGCTGTACGGCGACACGACGGGGGAGACCGACGAGTTCGGCCTGCCCGTGCGCTACCCGTGGGCCGAGGACTACCGCGGCCGGGCCGCCGTCGTCTACGGCCACACCCCCGTCCCCAGTGCCACCTGGCTCAACAACACCATCTGCCTCGACACCGGCGCCGTCTTCGGCGGCAAGCTGACCGCGCTGCGCTGGCCCGAGCGCGAGCTGGTGGACGTGCCCGCCGAACGCGTCTGGTACGAGCCGGCCAGACCACTCGCCCAGGACGCGCCGGGCGGCACCGACGGCCGGCCCCTCGACCTCGCCGACGTCACCGGCCGCCGCGTGGTCGAGACCCGGCACATGGGCCGGCTCGCCGTGAAGGAGGAGAACGCCGCCGCCGCGCTGGAGGTGATGAGCCGCTTCGCCGCCGACCCGCGGCACCTGCTCTACCTGCCGCCGACGATGGCCCCCTGCGCCACCTCCCGCGAGGACGGCTACCTGGAGCACCCGGCCGAGGCGTTCGCCGCCTACCGCGCCGACGGGGTCCGGCAGGTCGTCTGCCAGGAGAAGCACATGGGATCGCGGGCGGTGGTCCTGGTCTGCCGGGACGCGGAGACGGCCCGCGAGCGGTTCCACACGCCGGAAGGCGTGCCGGGCGCGATCGTCACCCGTACCGGACGGCCGTTCCTCGACGACCCGGAGACCGCGCGGCGGCTGCTGACGCGCGTGGCGGAGAGCGTCGAGGGCGCCGGGCTGTGGCAGGAGCTGGGCACGGACTGGCTGCTGCTGGACGCCGAGCTGATGCCCTGGTCGCTGAAGGCGGGCGGGCTGCTGCGCCACCAGTACGCGGCCGTGGGCGCCGCCTCCCGCGGCGTCTTCCCGGCGGCGCTGGCCGCGCTGGAGTCCGCGGCGGCCCGCGGCGTGGACGTCGAAGGGCTGCTCGGGCACCAGCGTGACCGCGCGGCGGACGCGACGGCGTTCGCGGAGGCGTACGGGCGCTACTGCTGGCCCGTCGGCGACCCCTCGCGCGGCTGGCCGGGCGAGCCGTCCCCCGACGAGCTGTCGCGTCCCGCCGGCACCCGGCGGACGGACGGCCTGGACGGCATACGGCTGGCGCCGTTCCAGATCCTCGCCGCCGAGGGCCGGTCCCTCGCGAGGCTGCCGCACGACGGGCAACTGGCCCTGATCGACCGGATGATCGAGGCCGAGGAGCTCGCCGCCGCGCTCACCAACCAGCCCTGCGGCTACCGGCGTCCGTGGACGAACCGCGTCCTCGCCCCAACCCGCCGGCTCGTCGTCGACACCGAGGACGAGGCGTCCGTGGCCGCCGGCGTCCGCTGGTGGCTGGACCTCACGGCCGCCGGCGGCGAGGGCATGGTCGTCAAGCCCCTCCAGGCGTACCTCCGCACGGAGGGCGGCGGCCTCGTCCAGCCGGGCGTCAAGTGCCGGGGCCGGGAGTACCTGCGGATCGTCTACGGCCCCGAGTACACCCGCCCGGACAACCTCGCCCGCCTCCGGAACCGCCACCTCGGCCACAAGCGGTCGCTGGCCCTCCGCGAGTACGCGCTGGGCCTGGAGGCCCTGGACCGGCTGGCGGACGGGGAGCCGCTGTGGCGGGTGCACGAGGCGGTGTTCGCGGTGCTGGCCCTGGAGTCGGAGCCGGTCGACCCGCGGCTGTGAGGCGGCGGGTGGGGCCGGCGGGTGGGGTGCCCCGGTCCCTCCCCTTCGCCGATTCCCGGGGGCAAGCCCCCAGACCCCCGAAGCCGCGACAAGGGGGGCGCCCGGGCGACGCCCGGAGCCCGTCCTACGCCGCCCGCCGGGCCCGGAACGTCCTCCGGTAGTCGTTCGGCGGGACGCCGACCGCCTTGGTGAAGCGGCGGCGGAGGTTGGCCGCCGTGCCCAGGCCGCAGAGTTCGGCCACGCGGTCCACCGAGGCGTCGCTCGCCTCCAGCAACTCCCGGGCCCGCGCGATGCGCTGGGCCTGGAGCCACTGCATGGGCGTCGTCCCCGTCGCCGCGTGGAAGCGGCGGATGAGGGTGCGGGGGCTGGTGTGGGCCCGGCGGGCGAGGTCGGCGACGGTCAGGGGTTCGGCGAGCCGCTGCGTGGCCCAGTGGAGGAGGGGCGCCAGGGAGTCGTCGGTCCGTTCGGGCAGCGGCGCCTGGATGAACTGGGCCTGTCCGCCCGGCCGGTGGGCGGGCGCGACCAGTCGGCGGGCCACCGCGTTGGCGGCCTCGACGCCGAAGTCCCGGCGGATCAGGTGCAGACAGACGTCGATGCTCGCGGTCGCTCCCGCGCCGGTGACGACGTCGCCGTGGTCGACGTACAGCACGGACGGGTCCACCCGCACCGCCGGATAGCGCTCACCGAGCAGCCGCGCGTACCCCCAGTGCGTCGTCGCCGTCCGGCCGTCCAGCAGTCCGGTGGCCGCGAGGGTGAACGCGCCCGAGCACAGCGACACCACCCGCGCGCCGCGCCGGTGCGCCTCGCGCAGGGCCGCCACCAACTCCCCCGGAGGGTCGCCGTGGACGTCGGCGGAGGCGGGGACGAGCACGGTGTCGGCGGTGACCAGGTCCTCCGTGCCGTGCGCGGTCCGCGTGCGGAACCACGAGCGCGCGCGGGCGTCGCCGTCCGCCGTACCGACGGCGCAGACGCGCAGGTCGTACCAGTCCTCAGGAGACGCCGCCTCGGGAGGCGCCGCCCGGCCCTCCCCGGCGCCCGGCGCCCCGCCGGCGTCCGCGTCCCACCCGAGGACACCGCCCCTGCCGAAGAGGTCCGTGCCGAACACATGGCAGGGAATGGCCAGTTCGAAGAACGGCATGCCGTCGGTGACGGCCACGGCGATCGAGGGCATGGCAGCAATGTACCGGGCATTGTCGTTCCTGCCACTCGTGAGGGTGCGCCGTCCTCCCGATGCTGGGTGCATGAACTCCCTGCCGGAGCGCACGAAACCGCCGGTCCCCGTGCGCGCATCCCACCCTGATCCCCACCCCGCTCCCCACCCCGACCCCCGCCGCTGGCTGGTGCTCGCCGTCGCGTCGGCCGCCCAGTTCCTCGCCGTCCTCGACGTCTCCGCGATCAACGTGGCCTTCCCCGTGATCGGCGAGGACTTCTCCTCGGCGTCGGCGGCCGGGCTCTCCTGGGTGCTCAACGCGTACACCATCGTGCTCGCGGCGCTGCTGATCCCGGCCGGGCGGCTGGCCGACGCCATGGGCAGGCGGCGGTCGTTCCTCCTCGGCCTCACCGTGTTCGGACTGGCCTCCGTCGGCTGCGGCGTCGCGCCCGGCCTCGGGTGGCTGGTGGCCGCCCGCGTCGCGCAGGGCATCGGCGCGGCCGTGCTCGTCCCCACCTCCCTCTCCCTCGCGTTGCCCGCGTTCCCGGCCGCGGAACGCGCCACGGCCGTGGGCGTCTGGACGGCCATCAGCGCCCTGGCGGCCAGCGCGGGACCGGTGATCGGCGGGCTGCTCGCGGCGTCCGACTGGCGGTGGGTGTTCCTCGTCAACGTCCCGGTGGTGCTGGTGGCCCTGGCGGCGGGCGTCCGCCTGCTGCCCCGCCCCGCCCCGGCCCCCGCCGACGGCCGGAGCGACGGCGACCCGGCGGGGACGGTGCTGGTGTTCGTCGCGGTCGGCGCCCTGACGACCGCCGTCGTCGAGGCCGGCGACTGGGGCCGTACGTCGCCCGCCACGCTCGGCGTCCTCGCGGCCGGAGTCGCGGCGGCCGCGCTCGGCGTCCGGCACGTGCGGCGGACCCAGGACCCCGTGATCGATCCCGCCCTCTTCCGCACCAGGGGTTTCACGGCTGCGACCCTCGGCCTGTTCGCCTACTTCCTCGCCTACTCGGCCATGCTGCTCGCCGCGTCGGTGCTCTGCTCCGACGTCTGGGGCTGGTCGGTGCGGCGCTCGGGAGCCGCCCTCGCGCCCTGGCCCGGCACGGTCCTCGTCGTCTCCGCCCTCTCCGGCCGCGTCGTCCGGGCGATCGGCGAGCGCGGAGCCGCCACCCTGGGCGCGGTGTGCTTCACGGCCGCTCCGCTGTGGTGGCTGACCGCCGCGAACGGCACCCCGCGCTACGCCGCGGCGCTCCTGCCCGGCCTGCTCCTCGCGGGCGTCGGCACGGCGCTCTGCCAGTCGGTGATGTTCGCGGCGGCCGGCCGGCTTCCGGAGCACCGGATGTCCCTGGGCTCCGGCGTCCTCATGGTGGCGCGGCAGGGCGCCACGGCCCTCGGCGTGGCCGTGCTCGTCGGCCTGGGCGGCGGCGCCCACCGGCTCGGCCTGGACGCCCTGCGCGCCGGCTGGGTGTTCGCCGCGGCGACCGCCGCGCTCGCCCTCGCCGCCTGCCTGACGCTCCCGCGCCGCGTCCACTGACGCCTCCCGCCCCCTCCGCCATCTGACGTTCCGTCGTGCCACACGGGGTGATCTCAGCTGAATCAGGTGAGGATGGAGGGATGGGATTCCATGTCGATTCCGAGGCCGGGCGGCTGCGGCGGGTCATCCTGCACCGCCCGGACCTGGAGCTGAAGCGGCTCACCCCGTCCAACAAGGACGCCCTCCTCTTCGACGACGTGCTCTGGGTCCGCCGCGCCCGCGCCGAGCACGACGGCTTCGCCGACGTGCTGCGCGAGCGCGGCGTCGAGGTGCACCTCTTCCGGGACCTGCTGGAGGAGAGCCTGCGGGTGCCCGCCGCGCGCACGCTCGTCCTGGACCGGATCTTCGACGAGAAGGAGTACGGTCCGCTGGCGACCGGCCCGCTGCGCGCGGCCTTCGAGCGGATGCCCGCCCCCGAGCTGACGTCCTGGCTGGTCGGCGGGATGACCAAGCGGGAGTTCCTGGAGCGGCACGCCGAACCGGTCTCCGTCCGCTTCCATGTGATGGACCTCGACGACTTCCTGCTCAACCCGCTGCCCAACCACCTCTTCACCCGCGACACCTCCGCCTGGATCTACGACGGGGTGTGCATCAACGCCATGCGCTGGCCCGCCCGTTGGCACGAGACGGTGCACTATGAGGCGGTCTACCGGCATCATCCGGTGTTCGCGGCGGGCGACTTCCACATCTGGTCGGAGGGCCAGGCCGCCTACCCGTCCACGATCGAGGGCGGGGATGTGCTGGTCATCGGGCAGGGCGCGGTGCTGATCGGAATGAGCGAACGGACCACCCCGCAGGCCGTGGAGATGCTGGCCCACCGGTTGTTCGCCGCCGGGTCCGCCCGGACCATCGTGGCCCTGGACATGCCCAAGCGCCGCGCCGTGATGCACCTGGACACGGTGATGACCATGGTGGACGGCGACACCTTCACCCAGTACGCCGGGCTGGGCATGCTCCGCTCGTACACCATCGAGCCGGGGGTCGGCGAGCGGGAGCTGAAGGTCACCGACCACCCGCCGGGCCATATGCACCGGGCCATCGCCGCCGCCCTGGGGCTGGACTCGATCCGCGTGCTCACCGCGACGCAGGATGTCCACGCGGCGGAACGGGAGCAGTGGGACGACGGCTGCAACGTGCTGGCGATAGAGCCGGGGGTCGTCGTGGCGTACGAACGCAATGTGACGACCAACACCTTCCTGCGCAAGCATGGGATCGAGGTCATCACCATCCCCGGCAGCGAGCTGGGGCGGGGGAGAGGCGGGCCGCGCTGCATGAGCTGCCCGGTGGAACGGGATCCGGTCGCGTAGCGCGGCGGCCGGAGGGGCCTCGCGGGCGTGAGCGGGCGGCGGCGCCGGAGGACCGGTGCGGCGGTACCGGAGTGGCTGGTGCGGCAAGACTGGAGTGGCCGGTGCGGCGTGACTGGAGTGGCCGGTGCGGTGGTAGTGGAGGGCCGGTGGATGCCCATGAGACGATGAGTGCATAATATTGCGCTCAAGCGCATAGAATTCCAGGGTGGAGGCGCGGGAAACGCACCTTCGGACGGAGCGCACGGCACTTCAGGGAGTCCTCATGGCCACAGACCTCGCGGGCCGCGGCCTGCTCAAGGAGACGGATCTCAGCGCCGAGGAGTTCCACGGCCTCGTCGAGCTGGCCGCCGAGCTGAAGGCGGCCAAGCGGGCCGGCACCGAGGTGCCCCGGCTGACCGGGCGCAACATCGCGCTGGTCTTCGAGAAGACCTCCACCCGCACCCGCTGCGCCTTCGAGGTCGCCGCCGCCGACCAGGGCGCCCGCACGACCTACCTGGACCCCTCCGGCTCCCAGCTCGGCCACAAGGAGTCCGCCAAGGACACCGCCCGGGTCCTCGGCCGGATGTACGACGCCATCCAGTACCGCGGGCACGCCCAGGAGACGCTGGAGGAGCTCGCCGCGTACGCCGGGGTCCCGGTCTACAACGGCCTCACCGACATGTGGCACCCCACCCAGCTGCTCGCCGACGTCCTCACCATGTCCGAGCACACCGCCAAGCCCCTGGAGCACGTGGCCCTCGCCTACCTCGGCGACGCCCGCTACAACATGGGCAATTCCTACCTCGTCACCGGCGCCCTGCTCGGCATGGACGTCCGTATCGTGGCGCCCGAGGAGCTCTGGCCCGCCCCGGCCGTCGTCGAGCAGGCGCGGCAGCTCGCCCGCTGGAGCGGCGCCCGCGTCACGCTCACGAGCGACGTCGGCGAGGGCGTGGCGGGCGCCGACTTCGTCGCCACCGACGTCTGGGTCTCGATGGGCGAGCCCCGCGAGGTGTGGGACGCGCGGATCGCCCTGCTCGCCCCCTACGCCGTCACCATGGACGTCCTCCGGGCCACCGGCAACGCCGCCGTGAAGTTCCTGCACTGCCTGCCCGCCTTCCACGACCTCGGCACCACGGTCGCCCGGGAGATCCACGAACGGCACGGCCTCACCTCCCTCGAAGTGACCGACGAGGTCTTCGAGTCCGTGCACTCCGTCGTCTGGGACCAGGCGGAGAACCGGATGCACACCATCAAGGCGCTCCTCGTGTCCACCCTGGCCCGGCGGGAAGAGCAGACGCTGCCCATCGCGCACTCGTGACGACAGTCACACATCGGTGATAGCTTCGCCGGGCAGGCACCAGCCCCAGCCCACCCGGCTGAAGGAGGCCGCGCCCGATGAGCCCCACGAGCCCGTCGAACCCCTCGCGACCGTCGAATCCCTCGCGACCGGATCCCCCGAGCCCGTCGAACCCCTTCACCGGATCCGCGTCCACGACCGACGCATGGCGGCACCTGCGCCTCACCGTGGACTCCGGCGTCGCCACCGTCACCCTCGCCCGCCCCGACAAGCTCAACGCCCTCACCTTCGGCGCCTACGCCGACCTGCGCGACCTGCTCCCCGAACTCGCCCGGGACGGCTCGGTGCGGGCCCTGGTCCTCGGCGGCGAGGGGCGCGGCTTCTGCTCCGGCGGGGACGTGGACGCCATCATCGGCGCCACTCTCGCCATGGACACCCGCCGCCTCCTCGACTTCAACCGGATGACCGGCCAGGTCGTCCGGGCCCTGCGCGAATGCCCGTTCCCCGTCGTCGCGGCCCTGCACGGCATCGCCGCGGGCGCCGGCGCGGTGCTCGCCCTCGCCGCCGACTTCCGCGTCGCCGACCCCACGGCGCGCTTCGCCTTCCTCTTCACCAAGGTCGGCCTCTCCGGCGGCGACATGGGCGCCGCCTACCTGCTGCCGCGCGTCGTCGGCCTCGGCCACGCCACCCGGCTGCTGATGCTGGGCGACACCGTCCGCGCCGTCGAGGCCGAACGCATCGGGCTGATCAGCCAGTCGGTACCGGAGGGCGAGGCGGACGACGCGGCCCGAGCCCTCGCCCGCCGGCTGGCCGACGGGCCCGCCCTCGCCCTGGCCCAGACCAAGGCCCTGCTCGCCGCCGAGCTCGACATGCCGTTCTCCGCCGCCGTCGAACTCGACGCCGCCACCCAGGCGCTCCTGATGAACAGCGCGGACTACGCCGAGTTCCATGCGGCGTTCACCGCCAAGCGACCCCCCGAGTGGCGGGGCGTCTGAGGTGCGCGTCGCGGTCGTCGGCGGCGGGCCCGGCGGGCTCTACACCGCCGCCCTGCTGAAACGTCAGGACCCGGGGCACGAGGTCACCCTCTGGGAGCGCAACGCCCCCGACGACACCTTCGGTTTCGGCGTCGTCCTCTCCGACGAGACCCTCGGCGGCATCGAGAGCGCCGACCCCGCCGTCTACGCCGCGCTCCGCCGCTCGTTCGTCCGCTGGGACGCCATCGACGTCGTCCACCGCGGCCGCACCCTGCGCTCCGGCGGCCACGGCTTCGCCGCGCTCGGCCGCCACCGGCTGCTCCGCATCCTGCACGAGCGCTGCCGTGGCCTCGGCGTCGACCTGCGGTTCCGTACGGAGGCGCCGCCCGCCGCCGAACTCGCCCGCACCCACGACCTCGTCGTCGCCGCCGACGGTGTCCACAGCGCCACCCGCACCGCCCACGCCGACCACTTCCGGCCCACGCTCACCACCCACCGCTGCCGCTACGTCTGGCTCTCCGCCGGCTTCGCCTTCGACGCCTTCCGCTTCGAGATCGCCGAAACCGAGCACGGCGTGATGCAGCTGCACGGCTACCCCTACGCGCCCGACGCGAGCACGGTGATCGTCGAGATGCGCGAGGAGGTCTGGCGGCGGGCCGGTTTCGACCGGTGCACGGCGACGGAGACCCTCGGCCGGTGCGCCGCCCTCTTCGCCGACGCGCTGGGCGGGCGCCCCCTGCGCTCCAACCGCTCCTCCTGGACGGCCTTCCGCACGGTCGTCAACGCCCGCTGGTCGTACGGCCGTACGGTGCTGCTCGGCGACGCCGCCCACACCGCCCACTTCTCCATCGGCTCCGGCACCAAACTCGCCGTCGAGGACGCCCTCGCCCTCGTCGGGCGGCTGGCAGGACGGGGCCCGGACGGCGTGCCGGCGGCCCTCGCGGCGTACGAGGCCGAGCGGCGCCCGCTCGTCGAGTCCACCCAGCGGGCCGCCCGGGCGAGCCTGGAGTGGTTCGAGGAGCT
>NZ_JAIQLH010000480.1 GCF_020037025.1 Streptomyces huiliensis
CGCGGGCCGCCGACCCGGTCGGCGGACTCGCCCACTACCCGGCCGACCGGCTGGTCGCCGAGTGCGTGGCCACCGGCCGCCCGGTCCACCTGCCCCGCGTCGGCACCCGCGACCTCCCGCGCATCGCCCGCGACGGGACCGCCGCGGCCGTCCTGGCCCGGGCCGGCCTCCACTCGTACATCGCCGTGCCGCTCATCGCCCGCGGCGAGGTGCTCGGCGCCCTGGACCTCAAGCGCACCGACAACCCGCTCCCGTTCACCGACGACGACGTGGTGCTGGCCGGCGAACTCGCCGCGCGCGCCGCCGTCTGCATCGACAACGCCCGCTGGTACCAGCGGGAGCGCGCCGCCGTGCTCAGCCTCCAGCGCACCCTGCTGCCCCAGCGCCCGCCCAGCCCGCCCGGCCTGGAGGTCGCCTACCGCTACCAGCCGGCCGGCACGGCGGTGCAGGTCGGCGGCGACTGGTTCGACGTCGTCCCGCAGGACGGCGGCAAGAGCGCCCTGGTCGTCGGCGACGTCATGGGCAGCGGCATCACCGCGGCCGCCGCCATGGGCCAGCTCCGCACCGCCGCCCGGACCCTCTCCGGCCTCGCCCTGGACCCGGCCCAGGTGCTCCGCCACCTCGACGCCGCCGCCACCGGTCTGGACCAGCAGATCGCCACCTGCGTCTACGCCGTCTACGACCCCGAGGCCGGCCGGTGCTGCGTCGCCAACGCCGGGCACCTGCCGCCGGTCCTGCTGCGCGACGGCGGCCCGCCCGTCCTGCTGGACCTGCCCACCGGCGCCCCGCTGGGCGTGGGCGGCGTGCCTTTCGAGAGCGTCTCCGTGGACCTCGCCCCGGGCGACCGCCTCGTCCTCTACACCGACGGCCTGGTGGAGACCCGCGACGAGGCGCTTGACGTCCGCCTCGCGGAGCTCGTCCGCGTCCTCGACGCCCCCCGGATCGGCCTGGAGGAGACCTGTGACCTGCTGCTCTCGGTGTTCCGCGAGGGGAGCGACGACGACGTGGCGCTGCTGGTCGCCGAGGTCGGCGGCCGGCCGGGCGGCGGGTGACGGGGTGTCAGGAGCCGTGCGCGCGGCCGTCGGTGGGCAGGTCCCGTAACGCGCACCGGGCCCGGGTGGCGGAGTCGAGGATGTCGTTCAGCATGCGGGACAGCAGGTCCACGCGGGCCGCCGGGTCCCCCGACTCGGGCCCGTCGCCCGCCAGTTCCTTGTTGACCTGCCGGAAGACCTGCTCGTCGAGGAAGTACGCGGCGCGCGGGATGCCCAGGCTGTCGCTGACCTTGAGCAGCGTCTCCAGGGTGAGGTTGGAGCCGTCCGCCGACTCCGCCTGGGACAGCGTCCGTTTGGACACCCCGGCGCGTTCCGCCAGTCCGGCCAGGGTGAACGGGCCCTCGGGGTGATGGTGGCGCACGTACCGCAGGCGCCGGGCGACGTCCGCCTTGGCGGCGGTGATCCGCGCCTCCAGGGACGGCCGTTCCCCGCCCCCCGCGGGCGCTCCCCCCTGCTGCATCGTCCACCCTCCCGCGCGCTCCGACCCGAGGACTCTAACCGTCGGGGGAGGGGCGGAGCCATGGACGTACCCGGGAGGCATAACCGCGCTCTGGGGGTGATTGCCTGATTTGTCGAGGGCGCAGACGGCGGGAAGGTGGATATGGGCCGACTTTGGGTGCAATAGATTGCGACTTGGGGCAGCAAGTTGCCATGGCCGGATCCGGATGGCTAACGTCCGCGGTGATGCGGGCGGCGGCCGCTCAAAGCCACGGGGGTGCTTTGAGGGCGGTCGCCGTCCGTGTCATCCGCAGGCCCCGTCCCCCGACCCGTGGCGGACGACCTCCGGGTACGGGCCGGGGCCGGGATCCTCACGGGCCCCCCGCCCGCCGGGCGACCGGCCCGCGGAGTCCGCCGGCGGCACCGCGGTCGATGCTGTCCACGATCGTGATCCGCCCGACGGCGACGCCGAGTTCGCGCAGCGCCTCGGTCGTCCGCCGGGGGACCAG
>NZ_JAIQLH010000481.1 GCF_020037025.1 Streptomyces huiliensis
CTGTCCACGATCGTGATCCGCCCGACGGCGACGCCGAGTTCGCGCAGCGCCTCGGTCGTCCGCCGGGGGACCAGGCAGGGCTCGCGGGGCCCGGCGACGAGGAGTTCGACGTGGTCGTCGCCCGGTCGGCGGGTGACGGGCACACAGGCGAGGTCGGTGCAGTCCAGGACGGCGCGCAGCCGGTCCTCCACCAGGTCGAGGTCGACCCGGCGGCCGTCGACCTCGATCAGCCGGCCGCGGCGGCCGTGGAACAGGAAGGTGCGGTCGTCCAGCCGCCGGACGTGGTCGCCGGTCGTCCACCGGGGCAGGGGCCGGCCCTCGGGGGTGAGGGCGAGCCGGGGGCCGGAGACGGTGAGCCGGCCGTCCGGCCCGGGCGCGAAGCGGACGTCCTCCATCAGCGTCCAGGGGTCCGGCGCGCGGGACGACGGCGGTCGCGGCGGCGGCCCGGCGGGCTCCCGGTGGGCGATGGCACCGGTCTCCGCCGACCCGAACACCTCGATGAACCGGACCCGCCCGGGCCGGGCCGCCGCGGCGAACTCCCCGGCGCCGGCCGGGAGCGCCGCGGTGCCGTGCAGCACGGTGACGTGCTGGCGCCGCCCCGGCTCCGCCAGGTCGCGGAGCAGGACGGGAAAGGCCCAGGGGAGGGTGACGACCAGCCACCGCGCCGCGTCGACGGCCGGCACCGGCAGCCCGTACCGGGGCCGGTAGCAGACGGGGACGCCGAGCACGGCGGGCAGCAGCACGGTGGCGACGAGGCCGTAGAGGCGGGTGGGAGGAGCGAAGGACAGGACCGCCCGGGGGCGGTCGGCGCGGACCAGCCCGGCCAGCAGGTGCGCCTCCGTCCACAGCTGCCACCTGCTGTGCCGCCAGGGAACGGCGGGACCCGTGCTGCCGGAGGTGCACACCTCCACCACGTCCGGCACCACCTCCGCCACCAGCCGCTCGGCGGCCCCCGGACCCAGCCCGTCCCAGCGGACGACCGACGGTCCGGCCGGCCGGCCGGGTCCGGCCAGGCTCTCCGTGAGGAACTCGCGCGGCGACGGCTCCGGGTAGCCCTCCATCACGCCTCGCCGCCGGCCGGGCCGGCCGCCGCGGCCGCGCACGCGCCGCCCCG
>NZ_JAIQLH010000482.1 GCF_020037025.1 Streptomyces huiliensis
CCGCCGTACCCCGCAGGGCGGCCGCCTCCGCCGTGCCCAGGGCGGCGAGGCGCGCGTCGACCGCGTCCTCCAGCGGGCCGACGGCGAGCGAGACGCACACCGGGACGCGCGCGAGGTCCCGGCCCGCCGCGCGGGCCCGCTCCAGCCCGTCGAGGCAGGCGTCGAGGGCGGCGCGGTGGTGCCGTACCGAGCAGACCTCCGTGAGGTGTACCCCGACGCCCCGTTCCAGGCAGGCGCGCGCGGCCGCCAGGCCCGCCGCGGTCGCGGGGATCTTGACCAGGGCGTTGTCCCGCAGCGCGGCGCGGTGCAGCGCCACCGCGGCGGCGGCCGTCGCGGCGGAGTCGTGGACGAGCCGGGCGTCGAGGTCCATCGAGGCGTGGCCGTCGAGGCCGTGCGAGGACTCGAAGACCGGGCGCAGCGCGTCGCACGCGGAGCGCAGGTCGTACGCGCTCAGCGCCAGGACGGCGGTGTCCGGCGCGGCCGAGCGCTGCGCGAGGTGGCGCAGCTGCTCCCGGCACCCGTCGTGCCCCGCCGCGTCCGCGGCCAGGGCGGCGGGGTCGGAGACCGCGCCGCGCACCCCCTCGGCGGCGCGGGCGGGACAGGCGCGGGACGGGCCGTCGAGCCAGGGGGAGACGCCCTCGGCGGCCAGGGCGTGCAACGGGCTCCCGGCCGGGCCGATCACGTGCTCCGCCATGGACGCGGCTCCTCCTCCTGGGTCTCCTGGGTCTCCGGGGCTCCCGCCGGCGCTCCCGGTGGCGGTCGGCGCTCCCGGCGGCGGTCGCGGCATCCCGCGCCCGCAGGTGACCTTAGGGAGGGGAGCGCCCGGCCGTCGAACGGTCCGCCCCCACTTCGTCCGCTACTTCGTCACATACCGGTCCATGCGGCGCCGAGGGCGGACGCGGCCGATGCGCCGGAGAGTTGACGTAGTGCGCGGTCTGTCGTTGGCCCGGCTCCCGGCGGGGGCCACGATGATCCGGCGCTCCGCCGTGAGCGCACCCCCCTGTTTTTGAGTGCAGAAGGAGCCCCCAGGGCCATGACCAACGTCGCCGTCGTCTACTACTCGTCCACCGGGAACGTGCACCAGATGGCCGAGGCCGCCGCGGCCGAGGCGGAGAAGGCGGGTGCCGCGGTGCGGCTGCGCCGGGTGGCCGAGCTCGCCCCGCAGAGCGCGATCGACCGCAACGAGGCGTGGGCTGCCCACGCCGCCGCCACCCGCGACGTCCCGGAGGCCGCGCTGGAGGACCTGGACTGGGCGGACGCCATCCTCTTCGGCACCCCCACCCGGTTCGGCCTGCCGGCCGCCCAGCTGAAGCAGTTCCTGGACATGACCGGCGGCCTCTGGTTCCAGGGCAAGCTGGTCAACAAGGTGGTGTCGTCCTTCACTTCGTCGAACAACGCCCACGCCGGTCAGGAATCCACCATCCTGGCGCTCAACAACACCTTCTACCACTGGGGTGCCATCATCGTCCCGGCCGGATTCGCGGACCCCGTGCAGTTCGAGAAGACCAACGGAAACCCGTACGGCGCGAGCAGCGTCACGGACAACGTCCCCGGCAACGTCCACCCGGACAACCTGGCCTCGATCGCGTTCCAGGCCCGCCGCGTGGTGGAGATCGCCAAGGCCCTCGGCGCGGGGCTGTCCGCCTGACGGACGGCCGGATCGCGTTCTGATCAAGCCTGGATCACGTCCGGATCGCGTCCGGATCGCGTCCGGATCACGATGAATTCCGGCCGGATATCGGCCGGAAACCCCCTGTCGCCTCCCGTTCGCCCGCTCAGGGGCGGACGGGAGGCGTTCGTGTGTTCGCAATTCGAGAAGGAAACCGGACGCGGGATCACGGGTGTGGTTGGATGATCCGCGTATTCCGCTTTTGGACGGGACGTCAGGACGCCGTCACCTGTCCTGCCGCACGCGAACCCCGGCGTCCAAGAGGAATTGATGTCGCATCACATACCGGAGGCGGGGGTCTGGTGCCTGATCGTGGCACTGGCCGCCGTGGTGGTCCTGCTGGTCCGGCAGCGGACGGTCGCCACCACGCTGCGGGCCCGCGCCGCCGCACTGGAGGAGAACGTCCGGGCGCGTGACGAGGAGGCCGCGCGCCTGGTCGACGTACGCCTGCCGGCCGTCGCCGACTCGGTGAGCAAGTCGGAGCCGCTGCCCGGCCTGCTCGACGGGCGGCTCACCGGCACCGCGTTCGCCCACAGTCTCCAGGCCGTGATGGAACTCTTCGCGCAGTCCGTGGACAAGGCGCAGGAGCGCGCCGACCAGTCCGCCAAGGCGGCCCTCCGGGCGTCCATGCGCGCTCTCCAGGGGCTGGCGCACGAGCAGCAGCAGGCCATCTCCGGCATGCAGGAGCGGCACGACGACCCCGCGGTCCTGCGCGACCTGCTGGAGATCGACCACACCAACTCGCAGTTCGGGCGCCGCGCGCAGGCCATCGGCGTGCTCTGCGGCTCGTGGCCCGGGCGGCAGCGCGTGGCCTCCCCGCTGACCGACGTCGTCCGCGGCGCCACCTCCCGCATCCGCGACTACCGCCGCGTACGGGTGCACGGCGACGGGGAACTGGCCGTGGTGAGCCGGGCCGTGGAGCCCGTGGTGCTCGCCGTCGCCGAGCTCCTCGACAACGCCGCCCGCCACTCGCAGCCCAACACCAGGGTGGAGGTCAGCCTCCAACCCGTGCACAACGGTGCCTGCGTCGTCATCGACGACGCCGGTGTGGGCATGGACGGCCAGGAGATCGAACGCGCCGTCGCCCTCCTCTCCGGACGCCGCGCGGTGGACGTCTCCCGGCTCGGCGACCCCCCGCAGTTCGGCTTCCCCGTCGTGGGCGTGCTCGCCGCGCGCTACGGCTTCAGCGTCTCGGTCGACACCCGCTCGCCCTACGGCGGCGTCCGCGCGGTCGTCTTCCTGCCCACCGCGCTCCTCACCCACCTGGAGCTGGACGGCCCCGGCACGACGCCGCTCGCCGCGCCGGGGCGCGCGTCGCGGCGGCGGGCGCCGGCTCCCGGCGCGTCCGGTCCGCTGAACTCCGGTCCGCTGAACTCCGGCGCGCTGGGCTCCGGCCCGCTGGACGAGGCGGCCGCGCC
>NZ_JAIQLH010000483.1 GCF_020037025.1 Streptomyces huiliensis
CTGCTGGCCGTCGCCCGGGCGGCGCGGGCCTGGTCCCTCGCGCACCCCGCCGAGTTCGCCCTGCTCTACGGCTCGCCCGTGCCGGGCTACCACGCCCCGCAGGAGACCGTCCCGCCCGCCGCGCGCACCCCCGCCGTGCTGGCCGGCGTCCTGCGGGCCGCGCTGGAGGCCGGGGAGCTGATCCCGCCGCGGCGGGCCGTGCCCGGGCCGCCCCTGATCCGGCCGGAGGCGGCGGAGCTGTTCGGCGAGGCCCCCGGCGAACCGTTCGCGGACCTCATCGAGCGTGGGATCGTGCTCTGGAGCGGCCTGATCGGCCTGCTGTCCTTCCAGGTCTTCAGCCGCACCCACGACAGCGTCCACGACCAGGCGGCGTTCTTCGACTACGCGGTCGCGGTGGTGGCGGAGGGCGTCGGGCTGACGGTCCCCGCCGGCGAGGAGGGTCAGCCCGCCGAGGGCTGATCCGCCCGCCGGAAGACGACGGCGGTGCCGAGCGCGGCGGCGGCCGGTACGAAGAGGTCGCCGGAGGCCGTACGCCGCACCGGTATCCCGTTGTCCGTCAGCAACTCCCGCGTCACGTCCGGGTCGTCGACCGCGACCGTGTACGCGACGAGCGCCGGCAGCGCCGGGGCCCGTTCGCCGGGCAGCAGCGTGCCGAGGGCGGAGCCGGCCACCAGGGTCAGCGAGGCCCCGGCGAGGCCGAAGACCAGGGCCCGGCCCTCCGCGCGGGCCGGCCGCCCCAGGCAGCGCTCGTACCGCTCCCGGACGGCGTCCAGCTCGGCGTCGTCGGCACACAGCGTGACGTCGACGAGGCCGACGGCACCGTTCGGGTGCCCGGTGACGCGGGCGGTCTGGAACGCCGGGTCCAGGTCCGCGACCACGCCGACGCGGCCCTCGGCCACCGCCCCCGGCCGCTCTCCGTCGAGCTCCAGGTAGCGCA
>NZ_JAIQLH010000484.1 GCF_020037025.1 Streptomyces huiliensis
GCCCCCGGCCGCTCTCCGTCGAGCTCCAGGTAGCGCACCGGCTCCACGCCCGCGCCCGCCGGGCGGCGCACCGTGGTCACCCCGCCGTGCCGCACTCCGGCGGCGGTCAGCCGCGCGGCGGCGGCGTCGATGCCGGGCGAGGAGAACATCAGGATGTGGAGGCCCTCGAAGCGGGTCAGGCAGCCCGCCAGGTTCGCGCGGGTGGTCTCCACCTTCTCCAGCAGGGCGGGCAGCGCCTCGGTTGGGACCCGCAGCGGGACCACCCGCGCGTCGGCCGGCAGGCGGTCGCCGGGCCGTACGACGGTGGCCAGCTCGACGAAGTCCCGCGCGAACTCGGCGTGCGTGTTGGCCGCCCCGAACGGTTCCGGATCCGCCCCCTCCCGGGGCGGCAGCGCGGGGTAGGCGGGCGCCGGCACGGTGAAACCCAGCCGCCGGTAGAGGGCGAGCGCGGCCGGCATGTCGTGGACGACGTGACCGACGTGATGGATGTGGGTGATGTCGGAGGCCATGCCGGCATCGTAGGGACCGCCCCACGGGCCGCTCCCGGCCCGGCCGGTGGCCCGGTGCGCGCCCGCGTACGACCGGCACACCCCACGGCCCCCTCCACGCCGTGAAGAGGCCAAGGTCACAGCCTTGTCCCCTGCTGCTCAGCGCGCCCGACCCCCTAGCCTTCCCCCCATGACGGTCCTGCCCGAAGAAGGCTTCTCCCTGGCCGCCGAATTCCCGGACGCGACCCGCGAGCAGTGGCAGCGCCTCGTCGAGGGCGTACTGCGCAAGGCGGGGACGGAGGCCGAGGGTTCGGCGGCGGAGGACGCGCTGGCCACCGCCCTCCAGGACGGGCTGAGCACCCGTCCGCTCTACACCGCCGACGACGCCGCGGCCGACCCCGGACTCCCCGGCTTCCCACCGTTCGTCCGCGGCGGACGGCCCGAGGGAACGGCGGTCTCCGGCTGGGACGTCCGCCAGCTCCACGCCGAGCCCGACCCCCGCCGCGCCAACGAGGCCGTCCTGGCCGACCTGGAGAACGGCGTCACCTCCCTCTGGCTCACCGTCGGCCCCGCCGGCATCCCCGTCGACGGCCTCGCCGCCGCCCTGGACGGCGTCTACCTCGACCTCGCGCCCGTCGTCCTCGACGGGGGCGCCGAGGCCGAGGCCGCGGGCCACGCGCTGCTGCGGCTGTACGAGGAGCGGGGCGTCACGCCCGGCACGGTCCCCGGCAACCTCGGCCTCGATCCGCTGGGCACCCTCGCCCGTACCGGCGGCGAAGGCCCCGACACCGCCCTCGCGGTGCGCTGCGCACGGGAGTTCCCCGGCCTGCGCGCCCTCGTCGTCGACGCCCTGCCGTACCACGAGGCCGGCGCCTCCACCGCGCAGGAACTCGGCTGCGCCCTGGCCACCGGCGTCGCCTACCTCCGCACCCTCACCGGCGCGGGCCTGGACGTCGACGAGGCGTGCGGACAGCTGGAGTTCCGCCTCTCCGCCACCGCCGACCAGTTCCTCACCATCGCCGCCCTGCGCGCCGCCCGCCGGCTCTGGGCCCGCGTCGCCGAGGTCTGCGGCGCGTCCCCCGCCGCCCGCGCGCAGCGCCAGCACGCCGTCACCTCACCGGTGATGATGACCCGTCGCGATCCGTGGGTGAACATGTTGCGCACCACCGTCGCCTGCCTCGGCGCGGGCGTCGGCGGCGCGGACGCCGTCACCGTCCTGCCGTTCGACTGCGCCCTCGGCCTGCCCGACGCGTTCGCCCGCCGGATCGCCCGCAACACCTCGTCGATCCTGCTGGAGGAGTCGCACCTGGCCCGGGTCGTCGACCCGGCGGGCGGCTCCTGGTACGTCGAGCGGCTGACGGACGAGCTCGCGCACGCCGCCTGGGCCTGGTTCCAGGAGATCGAACGGGCCGGTGGCCAGGAGGCCGCCCTGCGCTCGGGGATGATCGGCGAACGGCTCGCCGCCACCTGGGCGGACCGCTCCCGCCGCCTCGCCACCCGGCGCGAACCGGTCACCGGCGTCAGCGAGTTCCCGCACCTGGCCGAGCCGCCCGTCGAGCGCCGGCCCGCGCCCGCCCGGCCCGCCGGCGGCCTCCCGCGCGTCCGCCGCGACGAGGCGTTCGAGGCGCT
>NZ_JAIQLH010000485.1 GCF_020037025.1 Streptomyces huiliensis
CCGCGGCGGTGGTGACGGCCGTGCTGGCCGTGGTCGTCGCGGGACAGGTCGAGGACGGTACGGAGAGCCGGGCGCAGGCGCAGACCCCGGACGCACGGCACGGCGCGGGCGCCGCCGCCTCGCGCTCCGACAGCCGGCCGACGCCCCGCCCGTCCGCCGCGCCGGTGACGTACGAGCAGAAGATGGCGAAGAAGTACCCGCTGGACCAGCGGATGGCCGCCTCGGGTGATTTCACGACCGTGGGCGGGCACGAGAAAGCCCCCGGTAAGGGTGAAGTCATGCGCTATCGCGTTGACGTCGAGAAGGGGCTCCCGCTCGACGGCACCCTTTTCGCCACCGCCGTGCACCGGACCCTCAACGACGACCGCAGCTGGGGCCACGGCGGCGTCCGCACCTTCGAGCGGGTCTCCTCGGGCCGCGCGGACTTCGTGGTGACCCTGGCCAGCCCGGGGACCACCGCCAAGTGGTGCGCCAAGTCGGACCTGGACGTCACCATCGACAACGTCTCCTGCGACTCGGCCCTCACCGACCGCGTCATGATCAACGCCTACCGGTGGGCGCAGGGCGCCGAGACCTACGGCGACCGGATGCACGAGTACCGGCAGATGCTCATCAACCACGAGGTCGGCCACCGGCTCGGCCACAACCACGAGACCTGCGGCAAGGCGGGGGCCCTGGCGCCGGTGATGATGCAGCAGACGAAGTTCCTCACGACGGACGGCGTGACGTGCAAGCCGAACGCGTGGCCGTTCCCCAAGTGATCGTCTCGCGAAGTGATCGTCTCGCGCACGGCGTGACGACTCCGTGGCCGCCGCCTTCGGGCCGGCGCCAATAACGCCCCCCAGAGGCGAAGGTCACGCCCGTTCACCCCTTCCGGTGGTGCGACGGACAACCGTCCGTCGCACCACCTCCGCGCCCCCATAGCGTGCTCCCGGCTGCCGGACGACGGAGGGATCGGGGGT
>NZ_JAIQLH010000486.1 GCF_020037025.1 Streptomyces huiliensis
GTGCTCCCGGCTGCCGGACGACGGAGGGATCGGGGGTGCGCTCGTGCGCGTGGGACTGCTGACCGAGGGTGGTTACCCGTACGCCGCTGGAGAGGGCGGGGAGTGGTGCGACCGGCTCGTACGCGGACTGCCCCGGCACGAGTTCGAGGTGTACGCGCTGAGCCGCAGCGCCCGCCAGGAGGACGGCGGTTGGTACGCGTTGCCCGGCAACGTGCGCCGGATCAGGGCTGCCCCGCTGTGGGGCGGGCCCGCGCCCGGCGGCACCGGGCGCGCCCACGACGCGTACGGCCGGCGCGAACGCCAGCGGTTCACCGCCCACTTCGGCGACCTGGCCGCCGCCCTCACGACATCCGGCACGGCACCCGGCGACCAGGCGTACCGTTTCGCCGAGGGCCTCTACGGACTCGCCGGCCTCGCCCGCGACGAGGGCGGCCTCGTCGCCGCGCTCCGCTCCGAACCTGCCCTGCGCGCCCTGGAAACCGCCTGCCGCGCCCCCGACGCGCACCCCGGCGCGCAGGGCGTCCGCGTCGCCGACCTCCTCGTCGTCGCCGGCCTCCTGGAGCGGGCCCTGCGCCCGCTCTCCCTCGACTGGTACGGCACCCCGGACGGCGACCTGGGCCTGGCCGGCGTCGACCTGTGCCACGCCGCCTCCGCCGGCCCGGCCGCCCTGCCCGGGCTGCTCGCCCGCCGCTTCTACGGCACGCCCCTGCTCGTCACCGAGTACGGCGTCCGGCTCCGCGAGCACTACCTGACCGAGCCGGCCGGCCTCTCCGTGCCCGTCCGCACCCTGCTGTCCGCCTTCCACCGGCTGCTGGCCGGCGAGACGTACGCCCACGCCTCGCTGATCACCCCCGGTGACGCGCAGGTGCGCCGCTGGCAGGAGCACTGCGGCGCCGACCGCGGCCGGCTGCGGACCGTCCCGCCCGGGGTGGACGCGAGCCTGTACGAGGCCGTCGGCGAGGCGCGGCCCGGGCGGCGCGGGGAAGGGCCGGTGCTGCTCCTCGCCGGGGGCCCGCCCGAACCCTGGCTCTGGGAGGCCACCACCGTCCTCACCCTGACCCGCCCGGACGTGCGACTGCGGGTCACCGGCGTCCCGGAGGGCGGGCCGCTGCCCGAGGGCGTCTCCCGGGTCGCCGCCTGCGGCCCCGACGACTACGCCGACGCGGACGTCATCGTCGTCTGCGCCCCCGGCGACGGCTTCCCCGTGCCGCTGGCCGAGGCCATGTTCTGCGGCCGGGCCACCGTCGTCCCCGACACGGCGGCCGCCCGCGAAGTCGTCGGCGGCACCGGCCTGGTGGTGCCCGCCCACGACCCGCACGCCCTCGCCGAGGCATGCCTCACGCTGCTCGACGACCCCGCCCACGCGGACCGGCTCGGCGCCGCCGCCCGGGCCCGCGCCCTGGAACTCTTCACCGTGGAGCAGAACATCGCCACTTTCGGCGGCATCTACCTGGAGCTGCTGTCGAGCTCCCCGGCGCGGCAGGACCTCGCCGCCCCGCGCGACGCGGCGCCCCTCACCGCCGCCGGGCGCGTCCGCGGCCTCGCCTGGTCCGCCCGGCCCGCCTCGCCGTCCTGGGCGGGCCGCCGGTGACGCGCGCCGCGGCACCGGCCGCCGCCGCCCCGCCCCTCTCCTGCGGGCCCTCGATCCCGTCGCAGGCGGGGGCGCGGGAGGCCGTCGGCATACCCGCCCCTCCCGGTCGCTCCGAGCCGGTCCCCGACCCCGTCCGCGTCTTCCTGCTCCGCCACCACGCGGTCTGCGCCGACGCCGTCGACCCCTTCGAACTCGCCGCGCGACTGGAGGAACGGGGCGTCACCGACCGCGCGGCGGCGGCCTGCGGACACCGGGACGTCTTCTCGCTCGCGGCGGAGCTGTACGCGCGGGCGGACGGCGGTTCGGCGGGCGGTGGTCCCGGGAGCGCGGCCGGTACGGCGGTGCTCCCGGGGGCCGGCGGGCTGTGCGCCGCCCGGCCCCGGCGGAGCCGCCGGACCGCCGCCGC
>NZ_JAIQLH010000487.1 GCF_020037025.1 Streptomyces huiliensis
GCGGCCGGCCCGCGGTGGTCGGCGGGTCTGCCCGCCCGTCCGGCCGGGGCGGGTGACCGCCGCCGGACGGCCCCCGGTCGCGGTCTGCCGCCGGCCTCGACGGTCCTGCACGCAGCGGGGCCGGGCAGGGGTCCACCCCGAAGGCCGCCGCCCCTCCCCCGTCCGTCAGGGCGCCTGGCGGACCACCGTGCTGCGGGTGGGGACGGGGGACGTGGCCGGGGCCGGGGGGCGGCCGACGGCGGCGCGGTCGAGGAGGCCGGTGCGGGCCGCCAGGGCGGCGGCCTCCAGCCGGGAGCCCACGCCGAGCTTCATCAGCACCCGCTGCACGTGCGTCCGGGCGGTGCTGGGCGCTATGCCCATCCCGGCCGCGATCAGCCGGGTGTCCTCGCCCTCGGCCACCCGGACCAGCACCTCCACCTCGCGCGGGGTCAGCAGCTGGAGCAGCCGGGCACCCTCGTCGTCCGGCTGGGCGGCCGGGTTGAGGAGTTCGGCGAAGGCACCTTGGAGCAGCTGGGGCTCCACCGCGGCCTCGCCGGCGCGGGCCTTCATCATGGCGCGCTCGACGCCCTCGATGCGCTCGTTGTGCCGCACGTAGCCGGAGGCGCCGGCGGCGAAGGCCGCGGCGATCCCGAGCGGGCTGGGCACCGGGCCGAGCACCACGACGGCGACCTGCGGACGCTCCCGTTTGATCCGGACCACCGGATCGAAAGCCCCGGGCTCCGCCGGGGCGGCGGTCCCGAGCAGGCACACCTCAGGTGCCCGGCTCACCACCAGATCGGCCGCTCCCGCGCTCGGCGCCGCCGCGGCCAGCACCCGGTGCCCCCGCAGCTTCAGCGCCGAGGCGAGCGCCTCGGCCAGCAGCCGATGGTCGTCGACCACCATGAGCCGCACGCCC
>NZ_JAIQLH010000488.1 GCF_020037025.1 Streptomyces huiliensis
CAGCCGATGGTCGTCGACCACCATGAGCCGCACGCCCATGCGCTGCCCCCCTGTCGCCCGCGTACGTCTCTCGTCGCCCTCTGCCCCCGGAAGCTACACGCTTGTTCGACGTTCCGCGCCCCCTACTCGTGAGAAGTCCCCCGGAATGCCGAAATCCCTGTCAATCACGTGTACTTCGCGTCTGAAACGGATCGTTCAGGCATGTACGCGTGATGGACAGGGATACGGCGTGGAGCGCTCGCGAAATGATCAACTCCCGTTGCGGCAGTGATCATTCCGCGGTCGAAGAGCCTACTCGGCTCCCCGGATCATTCATCCCCCTGGGTCACTCAACGGGTCACCCAACGGGCCCCGGGTCACCCTCGGGTCATTCGGCCCCCCAGATCATGGCGACGTACTCCTTGCCGTCCGCGTACTTGTTGGGCTTGTGCAGGTACTTGCGGCCGAGGTACAGCCGTCCCTGCGACCAGATCGCCTGCTCGAACAGCGGCGAGATCTGGTTCTCCGTCTGCTGCGTCGCGACCGGGTTCTTCAGCAGCTCCCTGGCGGCGAACGACTGCGGATCGATGCTCACGACGGAGCCGCCGGCGCGCCAGGCGGCGGTCTGGTAGCCGATGACCGCGCCGTCCTTCTCCACGCCCAGCGGCACCAGGGTGGAGCCGACGCGCCCGTCGGCCTTGCCCTTCGTCCGGCCGCTGGCCAGGTCGAACGCGACGATCTCGTTGATCCGGCCGACCTCGCCGGCCTTGCCGGTCTGGTGGTCGTCCGTGGGCAGGTACAGGCTGTCCTTGCCGACGGCCAGCTTGGAGCAGGACTCGACGCCGCTCGACGAGCAGCGCGGCTGGTACTTGCCGTTCTCCGTGGAGATCTTGCTGCGCAGCTTGCCGTCCGAGCCGCTGTCGTCGATGGTCATGAAGTCCGAGACGCCGGTGCCGCTGTGGTCGCCCACCTTGACGCCGATGACCAGCGGGTCGGTCGACACCACGTGGGCGCCGTCAATGCCGTTGGGCAGGTTGAACGTGGACTTGGCCTTGCCGGACACCGGATCGAGGGTCTGGATCTTCATCTGCGGGCGCTCGTAGTCGCCGCAGCGCTGCACCGCGACGAGCTTGCTTCCGCCGCCGTAGCCGTCGTCCTTGCACAGCGCGTCCGGCTTGGGCTTCCACAGCTCCTTGCCGTCCAGCGTCCAGGCGGCGCCGCCCTGGAGGCTGCCGGCCGCGATGGTCCCGCCGCCGACGGTGACCTCGTCGAACTGGACCGTCCGGTCACCGACCTTGACCGACTTCTGCCACAACTTCTTCCCGTTGTTCAGATCCAGAGCCACGATCTGATTGCACGGGCCGCCGTAAGGCTTTCCGGAGGACGGCGGCACC
Source organism: Streptomyces huiliensis (assembly GCF_020037025.1). Classification (GTDB taxonomy): domain Bacteria; phylum Actinomycetota; class Actinomycetes; order Streptomycetales; family Streptomycetaceae; genus Streptomyces; species Streptomyces huiliensis. The sequence continues at coordinate 1,374 of NZ_JAIQLH010000488.1, forward strand.
TCCTCGACGACGACGGCCGTCTTGCCGTCCTCGGTGACGTGCTTCGGCGCCCAGCAGATGTCGCCGGGCAGCGGGATCTCCCACTGCTTGCCGCCGGCCAGTCCGTAGCCGACGACCTTGTCCAGGTCGCCCTTGGCGAAGACCTTGTCGGTGACCCACATGCCGGCCGCGGGCCGGCTGTCGTCGACCACCGGCTGGTCGGCGCCGAAGAGGAGCTTGCCCTCCTTCGGCTTCTGGTCCTGGGACCCGCCCGAGCCGCCGGTGCCCTTGCCGCCCTGCTCCTTCTTCCCGCCCTTGTCAGCGGAGTTGGTGGGCTTGTCGTCCTTGTCGTCACCGCCCTGGGTGGCGAACCAGACACCGCCGCCGACGGCGAGCACCAGCGCGGTCACGGCGCTGACGATGACCGTCATCCGCTTCTTGGAGCCGCCGCCGGACGGCGCGGGCGGCGGCGGGTAGCCCCCGCCCCCGTACTGCGGGAACGGCTGGACGGGCGTGGGGGCGCCGGGGCCGGCCGGGCCCGGGTAGCCGTAACCGCCCGCCGGGAACGGCGGGGTGTGCGGTGCCCCCGGCGGAGGCGGCGGTTGAGGAGCGCCCGGCGGCGGGGCGAACGGCGCGCCAGGGGGCGCGGACGGAGCCTGGGGGGCACCCGGCGGCGGTGGGGGCGCCT
>NZ_JAIQLH010000489.1 GCF_020037025.1 Streptomyces huiliensis
CAACCCAATACAGGCCCTAGGACGTCCACGACCTGCTTCCCCCGGCACTCGCCGAACTCGGCCTCACCCTCCATCCAGTCGGCGGTGAGGCCGGCCAAGAAGCCGCCGTGCGAGCGCTCGCCCGGCGCATGCTCGCCGGCGAGTTGAAACCCTGGGAGCTCACTTTCCGGTTCACCGGCGCTACGGGCACGAGCTGCCTCTGACTGAGCGGCTCGCTGAGCTCGATGACGAGTACGGCATGCTCGAAGACGGCGACGAAGCAATAGCTCAGGTCGATGCAGAGGTCACGGCCGAAGCCCGCCGCCTCGTGAACCACCTCACGGTTCCCGCCGAACCCACGGATACGCCCAGCTGATGCACACGGATCGACCCGCGAGTTCCCGCTGAACAGGCTTCGGTTTCCCTGAACCCACGGGGGTCTTGGGGTGCCGTTAACGAGCAGCCGACCAAGTGACAAGTAGCTCAGTGTGATGCATTCGTGAGAACCCATCTTTGAACCCCTGTTGATCTCGTACACGCGCCTCAACGGAGCACTCCGTACCTCTGTGGCGCAGAAGTCACGCCGAGAATCAGAAAAGATCGCCAGAGAGTTGCAGACGGTTTCTCAGAGATTCACCTGTGAGCCACCATCGCTGTCTTCTCCGGTGGTCAGACCCGCTGCTGCCGCCCCAAGGCCAGAAGCTTGACTGGCATCTGAAACCGGTGAAGCCTGCACATCCGCAATAGCATTACCGAGGTTGGCGGTGTTCTGGTTGTCGCTCCCCTTGAGCTGGGTAACAACCTCCTGCGGCACCTTCTGTGCGGCCGTAATCAGGTTCGTGACGACTTCCTCCGCGCTCATTAGCGCTCCGTTCGGTCTGCGAGAACTGATCCTCCTCGTGTAATGGTCGGCTACCCGCTGCGATATCTGCCGAGCGTCGCAGCCGTGCAAATCACTCATTTGGGGGCGGTCGCACGTCGTCACCCCTCGGCAGCGCGAACAAGGGTTCAGAGATGGGTTCTGAGTGCTGTCACTGGCTGTGGCCCAACTCTCGTTCGCTGCTCGGGTCCATCGCTGAGGCCCTAGCCTGCTGCGGTGAGGAACACCAGGGCATTCAAGGAAGCGGTGGCGCAGACGCTCGCCGAGTTGGCCCGGCGGGGGGTCACCGTGCGGCCGGGCACGGTCGCGGACGTCATCGAGCAGAACGTCGGCACGGTGGCCGCGCGGCTGGGGATCCAGGTGCGTTCCGCCTGGAGGTATTTCGATGCGGCCGGACTCGCGGATACGATCGCCCGGCAGCAGCAAGAGTTCAAGGACGGCAGCGATGCCCGCGTGGTGGGGCAGGCTCCGATGCCGCCTGTCGACAATCCCGAGCTGGCGCTCATCATGGCGAGCGTTCCTGACTCGCTCGCCGAGACCGGTGGCGATCTGTACACCGTGATCCTCAACATCGCCGTGAACGCCTGGATGGCGGGCCATGTTCATGGGGAGGACGGCTGTGACGGGTGCGAGGGCAGCCGCGGACCGTCCGGTCACGACTGGGAGGCCCGGATGAAGGCCATCGCCGAGGGGGTGCCGGACATCACGAAGTGGTTCGACCGTGACGTGTGGACCGCCGCTCTCCACGACAGCGGTTTCAGTGTCGAGCGTCGCTGATCGCCTGGAGTGCCGGGCTGGTGTTCGCCGTTCGCCCGTGGCATGTCCGTGCTGCCGGTTAGTAGCGAGCCCGGACCACCTCCACCGGCAGGCGCAAGGGGCGGGACCCGTCCGTCGTCCAGCAGCTACCGGGCGCTCGCCGAGCACGCCAAGCACGAGGCATACCCCGAGGCCGTCGAGCAGGCCCACGCCGACTTGCCGCCCTCCAGCTGGACGAACTTGCCGGCCTCCGGGCGGAGCCGGAGGCCGTACGGTGATCCCCGTTCAGGGCATCAAGTTCACCCCGTGGCACCTTCTGGGCTCACCTCGGTCGATCTCCCCACCGCACTCTGTGAGGGTTCTCCGTCACGTGTCCGTCATCTTGATGATGTTCGCCAGGTTCAGCATGGGTACCTGCTCCGTGCCCAGCGACTTGGCGATGGCGTTGAACAGCTTGATCGCCTCGACTACGTCACTGCCCTGTTCTCCGCTGACACCCCCGTGCGGGTCCTTGTAGCCCAGCGTGTCGGCCACGCCCTGCGGGATGAAATAGGTCTGGTTGCCCGCCTTCGCGTACGGCATGATCAGCCCTCCTCGTCCACGATGCCGCCGATGGCAGCCAGGACACCCACCGCAATCCTGTTGGCGACATCCCGCTGCTGCTTCGGATCCAGTTTGGAGACAGCCGCGGTGAATGCCGCCCACGCCTCCTGGACGGTCAGGTCCTTGGCGAGCTTGTCCGGCGCGTGCGCATTCAAGGACCCGCCGTTGGAGACGAGCTTGGTCGGATCAATCCCGAGGGTCATGAATCTCTCCTTTTATGAGGGGAAATGTCTGTTTGAGTCTAGAGTGAAGGGACGAGCATGTCTCGTGATGTGCCTCTGGCGGGGTGACTCATCCGCCGGAGTGCGTCCTCCAGCGGGGAGAATGCCGGGCATGGCAGACCGACGCGAGGGCTGGTTCGACGGGGACGGGAAGGTGGCCCGGCTGGTGAAGCCGAGGCCGGGAGAGACCTTGCTCGATCATGGGCCGGTGAAGCAGCGCGGCCGGATGCACCCCTTCGAGGTGGTCACCTTCACCGGGGGCGAGGAGTCCGATGTGCTGCACGCCGCCGGTGCGTGGATGGCCGAGCGCCCTTACACCATCGCCGTGGCGATGAACGGGCGCTACGTCCATCCCGACGAGGAGACCCAGCTGCAGGAGCTCGAACTGGTAGTCAGTGAGCTCTTTCAGCGCT
>NZ_JAIQLH010000049.1 GCF_020037025.1 Streptomyces huiliensis
CCGCCCACTTCTCCATCGGCTCCGGCACCAAACTCGCCGTCGAGGACGCCCTCGCCCTCGTCGGGCGGCTGGCTGGACGTGGCCCGGACGGCGTGCCGGCGGCCCTCGCGGCGTACGAGGCCGAGCGGCGCCCGCTCGTCGAGTCCACCCAGCGGGCCGCCCGGGCGAGCCTGGAGTGGTTCGAGGAGCTGGAGTGGCGACGGGACCGGACGCCCCGCCGGTTCGCCTTCGACCTGCTCACCCGCAGCCGCCGCGTCACCCACGACAACCTCCGGCTCCGCGACCCGGCGTTCGTCGCCGCCGTCGAGGCGGAGGCCGGCGTTCCGCCCGGCACGCCGCCCATGTTCACCCCCTTCACGCTGCGCGGACTCACCCTGCGCAACCGCGTGGTGGTCTCCGCGATGGACATGTACTCCGCCACCGACGGCACGCCCGGCGACTTCCACCTCGTCCACCTCGGGGCGCGCGCCCTGGGAGGCGCGGGGCTGGTGATGACCGAGATGGTCTGCGTCAGCCCGGAGGGCCGCATCACCCCCGGCTGCACCGGCCTCTACACACCCGCCCACGAGGCCGCCTGGCGCCGGATCACCGACTTCGCGCACACCGCCGCCCCCGGCACGGCCGTCGGCGTCCAGCTCGGCCACTCCGGCCGCAAGGGGTCGACCCGGCTGATGTGGGAAGGCATCGACGACCCCCTGCCGGAGGGCGGCTGGCCGGTGGCCGGCCCGTCCCCGCTGCCGTACCGGCCGGGCGTCAGCCAGGTGCCGCGCGAACTCGACGTCCACGAACTGCAGGCGATAAAAGAACAGTTCGCACACTCCGCCACCGCCGCCGCCCGCGCCGGCTTCGACCTCCTCGAACTCCACTGCGCCCACGGCTACCTGCTCTCCTCCTTCCTCTCCCCCCTCACCAACCACCGCGACGACGCCTACGGCGGCGACCTCCCGCGCCGGCTCGCCTACCCCCTGGAGGTCTTCGACGCCGTCCGCGCCGCCTGGCCCGCCGACCGGCCGATGACCGTCCGCGTCTCGGCGACCGACTGGGCCCCCGGCGGCACGACCGCCGACGACGCGGTGACCGTCGCCCGCGCCTTCGCCGCCCACGGCGCGGACGCGGTCGACGTCTCGACGGGACAGGTCGTCCCCGACGAACGGCCCGCCTTCGGCCGGTCGTACCAGACGCCGTTCGCGGACCGGATACGGAGCGAGGCGGGCGTCCCGGTGATCGCCGTCGGCGCCATCTCCTCCTGGGACGACGTCAACTCGCTCATCCTCGCCGGCCGCGCCGACCTCTGCGCCCTCGGCCGCCCCCACCTCTACGACCCGCACTGGACGCTGCACGCGGCGGCGGAGCAGGAGTACGCCGGGCCGGGGGTGACCTGGCCGGTCCAGTACCGGGCGGGGAGCCGGAAGCCGCCGGTGGGACGGCGGGGGTAGGGCGCGCCCCGAGAAATCAGCCCGTCCGGCGATCGAGGACGCGCGCCGCAGGCGCGCTCTTGGGGCGCGGGGGCTCGCCCCCGCAAGGAGTGGTGAAAGGGCGGGGCAGGGGCTCAGCCCCCCGCCGGCCCACCGTCCAGTACCCCCGCCACAAACGTCTCCCCCACGTCCCGCAGCCTGCGGTGCAGCGCCGAGAACACCCGCGCCGACCGCGCCCCGGGCCAGTCCGCCGGCAGCAGGGCGGCCGGCAGGCCCGGGTCCGCGTAGGGCAGGCGCCGCCAGGAGTCCAGGGCCAGCAGGTAGTCCCGGTAGGCGTCCTCCGGCGGGACCGGCCGCCGTCGCGCCCAGCGGCGCAGCACGGGGTCGTGCGCCTCCAGGAAGGCGCGGTGCCGGTGGGCGAGCGCGTCCAGGTCCCACCAGCGGGCCACGGCCTCGGGGGTCGCCTCGAAACCCAGGTGCCGGCCGCGGAACAGGTCCACGTACGGCGCCAGGCCGAGCCGCTCCAGCGTGTGCCGCGTCTCCTCGTGCACATGCGCGGGGGCGATCCAGACGCCCGGCGCGGCCGTCCCGAAGCCCAGCCGGGACAGCCGCGAGCGCAGCAGGTGCCGCTTGTGCCGCTCCTCCTCGGGAACGGAGAACACCGCCAGCAGCCACCCGTGGCCCGGGCGGGCGGCGGGGTGGCCGAGGATCCGCCGGTCGCCGTCGTCCAGCAGCTGCCGGGCCGCGTCCGAGAGTCCGTAGCCCGCCGCGCCGTCCGCCGTCCGGCCGGAGGTCAGCAGGCCGCGCCGCTTCAGCCGGGAGACCGCCGACCGTACCGAGGGCGCGTCCACGCCCACCGCGCCGAGCAGCCGGATCAGCGCCGCGACCGGCAGCGGGCCGGCCGGTCGCCCGGCGGCCCCGCGGCCGTACGCACCGTAGAAGGAGACGATCAGCGAGCGGGGGGTGTGGGACGGCTGGTGGTCAGTCACGGGGAAACTGTAAAGCGCCCGAACGCAGCCGGAACCGCTGGAGTTTGCCGGTGGGCGTGCGCGGCAGCGCGTCGAGGAACTCGATCTCGCGAGGGCACTTGTAGGGGGCGATCTCCTTTTTGGTGAACTCCCGCAGGTCGTCGACGGTGCGCCCGGTGCGCGGGACGCCGGGCCGCAGCACCACGTGGGCGACGACGACCTCGCCGCGCAGCTCGTCCGGCCGCCCGGTGACGGCCGCCTCCAGCACGTCCGGGTGGCGCAGCAGCGCCTCCTCGACCTCGGGCCCGGCGACGTTGTGCCCGGCCGTGACGATCATGTCGTCGGCGCGGCCGAGGAAGGTGTGGCAGCCGTCGGGGTCCCGCACGTAGCGGTCGCCGGTGAGGTTCCAGCCGTCGCGGACGTACGTCGTCTGCCGCTCGTCCGCGAGGTAGCGGCAGCCCACCGGGCCGCGCACCGCCAGCAGGCCGGGCGTGCCGTCGGGCAGCGGCCGGCCGTCGTCGTCGACGATCCGCGTCTCGAAGCCCGGCACCGGGCGCCCGGTCGTGCCCGGGCGGGACGTCGTGTCGGCGGCGGCGAGGAAGATGTGCAGCATCTCCGTGGCACCGATCCCGTTGATCAGCGCCAGCCCGGTGGCCGCCCGCCAGGCGTGCCACAGCGCGGCGGGCAGGTGCTCGCCCGCGGAGACGCACCGGCGGAGGGACGACGTGTCGTACGAACCGATCCGGTCGAGCATCGCCCGGTACGCCGTCGGGGCCGTGAACAGCACGGAGACGCGCTGCCGTCGGACGTCCGCCAGCAGTTGCCCGGCGCCCGACCAGCCGGCGAGCACGGTCGAGGCCCCGGCCCGCAGCGGGAAGACCAGCAGCCCGCCGAGGCCGAAGGTGAAGCCGAGCGGCGGGCTGCCGCCGAAGACGTCGTCCGGCCGGGGCCGCAGAACCTGTGCGGAGAACGTGTCGGCGACGGCCAGCACATCCCGGTGGAAGTGCAGGCAGCCCTTGGGCGGTCCGGTGGTCCCCGAGGTGAACGCGACCAGCGCGACGTCGTCCGCCGAGGTCGCCACCGCGTCATACGATGGCGGTTTCTTTGCCGACAGCCGCAGCAGGTCGCCCGGCGAGCCGCCGCCGAACGGCGTCGTCCGCAGCCCGGGCACGGCCGCCTTGACGAGCTCGCCGGTGGACCGCGCGTCGCACAACGCGTGCCGTATGCGGGCGGTCCGGCAGATGACGGCCAGCTCGCGGGCGCGTTGGGCGTCGGGGACGGTCACGGCGACCGCCCCCGCCTTCAGCACCGCCAGCCAGCAGGCGGCGAGCAGCGGGGTGGTGGGGCCGCGCAGCAGCACCCGGTTGCCGGGGACGACGCCCAGGTCGGCGGTGAGCGCGTGCGCGATCCGGTCGACACGCTCGCGCAGCTCGCCGTACGACCAGACGCTCCCGGCCTTGTCCCGCACCGCGGGCCGGTCGGCGCCCAGCCGTTCCGCGGTCGCGTCCAGCAGCTCCGCGGCGCAGTTGAGCCGGTCCGGGTAGCGCGGTACGTCCGGACCGAGGGGCAGGTCGGGCCACTGGCCGGGCGGGGGGAGACTGTCCCGCGGGAAGGTGTCGACGTGGGCCGACGGCATGAGCTCCATGACGGGTCGCGCCCCCTCGTGCCGGGAAAGGGTGGAGGTGCGTGGGGGTCTTGCCAGCCGCAAGGATGCGCTGCCAGCGTAACGAGCCTGTGACGACAGTCAACAGAGCGCGACGGCTGAGAGAAGGAGCGACGGCGATGCCGCCACCACAGGACCCCACAGACGACCGGCCGCAGGCCCCTTCCGACGAACGGCCGCAGGACCCCACCGTCGAACGGCCGCCGAACCGCCCGTCGTTCAGACTGACACACGAACAGCGCGCCTGGGCGGCGTCGCTGCGCACCCTGACCGCCCGCCGGTTACGCCCGCTCGCCGAAGCGGGCGAACCCGGGCGCGTCAACCGCCCGCTGGTCGCGGCGCTGGGCGAACACGGCTTGCTGGAGCGCCTGTTCCCCGCCGACGGAACGGTTCGCGCCGTCGACCTCTGCCTGCTGCGCGAGGCGCTGGCCCAGGAGTGCACCGAGGCGGAGACCGCCCTCGCCCTCCAGGGCCTGGGCGCCCATCCGGTCGCGCGGGCCGGCACGGAGGCGCAGCGGGCCCGTTGGCTGCCGGAGGTCGTCGCCGGCCGGGCCGTCGCCGCCTTCGCGCTGAGCGAGCCGGAGGCGGGATCGGACGCCGCCGCCCTGCGCCTGCGCGCCGAGCCCGTCCCCGGCTCGGGCTGGACGCTGCACGGCGAGAAGCAGTGGATCTCCAACGCCCCGGAGGCCGACTTCTACACCGTCTTCGCCCGGACCCGCCCGGACGCCGGCGCGCACGGCATCACGGCGTTCCTGGTCCCGGCCGACCGGCCGGGCCTCGGCGGCCGGCCCCTGCACATGATCGCCCCGCATCCGGTCGGGCTGCTCACCTTCGACGGCGTTCTCGTCGGCCCCGACGACGTCCTCGGCGAAGTGGACGGCGGCTTCCGCGTCGCCCTGCGCACCCTCGACCTCTTCCGGCCGAGCGTCGGCGCCTTCGCCGTCGGCATGGCCCGCGCCGCCCTCCGCGCCGCCCTCGCCCACGCCGGCGAACGCCACGCCTTCGGCGGCCCGTTGAAGGACCTCCAGGCCGTCTCCCACCGGCTCGCCGACATGGCCACCCGTACCGAGGCCGCGGCCCTCCTCGTCCACGCCGCCGCCGACGCCCACGACGCGGGCGAACCGGGCGTCGCCGGCCGCTCGGCCATGGCCAAGCTGTACGCCACCGAGACGGCCCAGTACGTCATCGACGCCGCGATCCAGATCCACGGCGCCCGCGCCCTGGAACAGGGGCACCTCCTGGAACACCTGTACCGCGAGGTCCGGGCGACGCGGATCTACGAGGGCGCGACGGAAGTGCAGCGCACGATCATCGCGAGGGAGCTGTACAAATGAGTGGGAGCCCCAAAGGCAAAGGAATGCCACACTTCGCCCGCGTCAATCCAGCGCAACTCGCCCCACCCCGCGGCTTCACCCACGCGGTCACCGCCCAGGGCGGCCGCCTCGTCTTCCTCGCGGGACAGACGGCCCTCGACGCCGCGGGCCGCCTGATCCCGGGCGACCTCCCCACCCAGTTCGAACGCGCACTGACCAACCTCATCACCGCCCTCTCGGCCACCGGCGGTACTCCGGCCGACCTCGCCCGCGTCACCGTCTACACCACGGACGTCGCCGCCTACCGCGCCCACACCCCCGAACTGGGCCGCATCTGGCACCGGCTGGCCGGTCGCCATTACCCAGCCATGGCGGTGATCGGCGCGGTCCGCCTGTGGGACGAGGAGGCGTTGGTGGAACTGGACGGGGTCGCGGTGCTTCCATGAGTCTCCCCGCCCGGGAGAAAACCGGACGCCCCGGACGTTGCGCTCCATACGGAACCGAATGGCGCGACAGGCGGGAGACGGACATGGCGCACGGACGACGGTGGTGGCGGAACCGGTTCGCGGCCGGGGCGCTGGCGGTCGGAACACTGGTGGTCGGGGCGGCCGCGTACTGGTTCCAGCCTTGGAAGCTGTGGCAGAACGAAACGGTCCACGAGGCGGCCCCCACCGCCACCACCCTGGCCAACGGCACCCTCATCAGCCACGAACACACCACCACCGGCACCGTCCGCGTCCTCCGCCTGCCGGACGGCAGCCGCACCCTCCGCCTGGAGGGTCTCTCCACGAGCAACGGCCCGGACGTGAAGGTCCTCCTCAGCGACGCCCCGGTGAAACCGGGCCGCGCGGGCTGGCACGTCTTCGACGACGGCGCGCACCTCAGCCTGGGCTCCCTGAAGGCCAACAGGGGCGACCAGAACTACCCCCTCCCGCCCGAAGCGGACCTCTCCCGCTACACGAGCGTGAGCATCTGGTGCGACCGCTTCGACGTCTCCTTCGGAGCGAGTGAGCTCACCAAGGCATGACAGCAACGTACAAGACACCGCGACACGTTGCCGCCGAGACTCACCCCATGAACAACACCGAGCCCGTCAACCTCACAGAGGCTCTCGCGTCCTTCACCGACGTCTACAGCCCGCGCATCGTCGCCCGCATGAACGACTACGACGTCCGTATCGCCCACACCCGCGGCGAACACGTCTGGCACGTCCACGAGGACACCGACGAGTTCTTCCTCGTCCTCGACGGCCGCTTCGACCTCGCCCTCCGCGCCGCGGACGGCACGGAGCGCACGGTGGAACTCCACAAGGGCGACACCTTCACCGTCCCCAAGGGCACCGAACACAAGCCCTCCTCCCCAGGCGCCTCCATCCTCATGTTCGAACCCACCGGCACCCCCACCACAGGCGACCGCCACGAGGGCGACATCCCGTCCCACGTGGACAGCACGACGGGCCACGAACTCGCCTGACCGCCCTACGCGACCCGTCCCGTGGGCGCGGGACCGGGCGCGGCGGCGTTCGTCCGTCAGATGTCGCGGAAGATCTCGATCTGGGCGCCGATCGAGTTCAGGCGGTCCGCCAGGTCCTCGTAGCCGCGGTTGATGACGTAGACGTTGCGGAGGACCGAGGTGCCCTCGGCGGCCATCATCGCCAGGAGGACGACGACGGCGGGGCGGAGGGCCGGGGGGCACATCATTTCGGCGGAGCGCCAGCGGGTGGGGCCCTCGACGAGGACGCGGTGGGGGTCGAGGAGTTTGACGTCGGCGCCGAGGCGGTTGAGGTCGGTGAGGTAGATGGCGCGGTTGTCGTAGACCCAGTCGTGGATGAGGGTCTGGCCCTGGGCGAAGGCGGCGATGGCGGCGAAGAAGGGGACGTTGTCGATGTTCAGGCCGGGGAACGGCATGGGGTGGATCTTGTCGATGGGGGCGCGGAGCTTGGAGGGGCGGACGGTGAGGTCCAGGAGGCGGGTGCGGCCGTTGTTGGCGCGGTACTCGGGGCTGCGCTCGTGGTCGAGGCCCATCTCCTCCAGGACGGCCAGTTCGATCTCCATGAACTCGACGGGGACCCGGCGGATGGTCAGTTCCGATTCCGTGATCACTGCCGCGGCCAGCAGGCTCATCGCCTCCACCGGGTCCTCCGACGGCGCGTAGTCGACGTCGCGGTCGATGCGGGCCACGCCGTGCACGGTGAGGGTCGTGGTGCCGATGCCCTCGACCTTGACGCCCAGTTCCTCCAGGAAGAAGCAGAGGTCCTGGACCATGTAGTTGGAGCTGGCGTTGCGGATGACCGTGACGCCGTCGTGCCGGGCGGCGGCCAGCAGGGCGTTCTCGGTGACGGTGTCGCCGCGCTCGGTCAGGACGATGGCGCGGGTGGGGGAGACGCTGCGGTCGACCTTCGCGTGGTATGTGCCGTCGGTGGCGGTGATCTCCAGGCCGAAGTGGCGCAGCGCCGTCATGTGCGGCTGGACGGTACGGGTGCCCAGGTCGCAGCCGCCGGCGTACGGGATGCCGAACTGGTCCATGCGGTGCAGCAGCGGGCCGAGGAACATGATGACGCTGCGGGTGCGCCGGGCGGCCTCGTGGTCCATCGCGTCGAGGTCGAGGTCGGCCGGGGGCACGATCTCCAGGTCGTTGCCGTCGTTGATCCAGCGGGCGCGGACGCCGATGCTGCCCAGGACCTCCAGGATCCGGTAGACCTCCTCGATCCGGGCCACTCGCCTGAGGGTGGTGCGGCCGGCGTTCAGGAGGGTGGCGCAGAGCAGGGCCACGCAGGCGTTCTTGCTGGTCTTGACGTCGATCGCGCCGGACAGCCGACGGCCGCCGACGACCCGCAGGTGCATGGGTCCGGCGTATCCCAGAGAGACGATCTCACTGTCCAGCGCTTCACCGATACGGGCGATCATATCAAGACTGATGTTCTGATTTCCTCGCTCGATGCGATTGACCGCGCTCTGGCTGGTGCCGAGCGCGTCGGCGAGCTGTGACTGAGTCCAGCCGCGGTGCTGCCGTGCGTCACGGATGAGCTTGCCGATGCGGGCGAGGTAAGCGTCTGTCATGAGGTAGACGGTATCTCAGATATGAGATCTTTCGCGCGACCTTCTCGTGATCTATCTTTGTTCTATTGCTATGCGAACAAGTTTTCCTGTGTCCGACGTTGAGAGGTGGTCGGTGAACCTTCCCCTGCGCACCGCCGGGCGGCCCTGGCGCCCCGCCCTCGTCCTGGTGCCCTACCTGCTGACGGTCTCCGTCTTCCTCGCCGTCCTCGCCGGCCGCCGCGACCGGCTGGCGGACCGGATCGCCACGCACTTCGACGGCTCCGGCCGGGCGGACGGCTTCACCGCCGCGAGCTCCTTCACGTACCAGGCGCTGGCCCTCGTCCTCTCCCTCGCCGTCCTCTTCGCCGCCCTCGCCTTCTTCCTCGAACTCGAGGTCCTCTCCTGGCGCACCCTCGCCGCCACCGCCTACGCCGTCGCCGCGCTGATCGCCTCGCTCCTCGTCTGGACCGTCCTCGGCAACGCCTCCGCCGACGCCCCCGAGGACGCCCGGCTCGGCCTCGGCGCCCTGGCGACCACCCTCACCTCGGCCCTCGCCGCGGGCACCCTCGGCGTCCTGCTCGCCGGTCTCACCGCCCCGCGTCCCCGTGAGGCACCCGCCGCCGTCACCGCCGCTCCCCGGCTGCCGCTCGGCGCGACGGAAGGCGCGGTCTGGACGCGGTCCGTGGTCTCCCGCCCGCTGCTCGGCCTCGGCGTCGCCCTCCTGATCGCCGGCGCCGGGTTCGGCCTCGCGGCCGGCTGGACGGCCGGACTGGGCCTGGGATCCGGCGCCCTGCTGCTCCTCGCCCTGCCCGGCGCCCGCGTCACCGTCGACCGCCACGGCCTGACCGCCGCACCCCTGTGGGCGCCCCGGCCCCGGCTGCGCATCGGCCTCGACCGCGTCGTGTCGGCCGACGCCCGCGCCGTCGACGCGTTCCGCGAGTTCGGCGGCTGGGGGTACCGCGTCCGGTCCGGCCGCAGCGGGCTCGTGCTGCGCTCCGGCGACGCCCTCGTGGTGCGGCTGGCGACCGGCGGCGAGTTCTTCGTCACCGTGGACGACGCGGCGACGGCCGCCGCCCTGCTCAACACCCTCGCCGACCGGGCCCGTTCGCGCGCCGGCGACGGGAGCTGACGTGCTCGTCCGGCTCGACCACGGATCGCCCGTGCCGCTCGGCGACCAGATCGCCGCCTCCGTCCGCGGCGCGGTCGCCGACGGCTCGGTGCGCCCGGGCGAGCGGCTGCCCGCCGCCCGGGCCCTGGCCGACTCGCTCGGCGTCAACGTGCACACCGTCCTCCGCGGCTACCAGCGGCTGCGCGAGGAGGGGATCATCGAACTGCGCCGCGGCCGGGGCGCGGTCGTCGCCGCGGGTGCCGCCGTCGCCGACCGCGCCCGGCTGCTCGCCGCCGCCGGCCGGCTCGTCGCCGAGGCCCGCTCCTCCGGACTGGGCGACGAGGCCATCCTGGATCTCGTCCGGACCAGCCTCGGGTCGGCCTGACTGGCAGCCGGGGAAGGTGAGTTGACTGGACCCCGGCCCTCTCCTCCGGTGGTTCTCCATCCCCTGAGCGAGATCGCGCGAGGCTGCGCGACACTGGAAGGGGAAGCCAGAGGCGAGGGGAGCCGATCGATGACCGAACGCAAGCCGCCCGGCATGGACTTCGAGACGTGGGCCGACGTGCAGATCCGCGAGGCGACGGCGCGCGGGGAGTTCTCGGACCTCCCCGGCTTCGGCAAGCCGCTGCCCGGCCTCGACCGCCCCTACGACGAGATGTGGTGGGTCAAGGAGAAGATGCGGCGGGAGAACCTGTCGTTCCTGCCGCCCTCCCTCGTCCTCCGCAAGGAGGCGGAGGACGCCCACGCGGCGGCGCTCGGCGCGCGGTCGGAGGGGGAGGTCCGGCGCGTCCTCGCCGCGATCAACGAGAAGATCGCCGCGGCCCTCCGGCGGCCCCCGGAGGGGCCTCCGCTCCGCCTCGCGCCCTTCGACGTGGAGACCGTGGTGCGCGAGTGGCGGGAAGGGAGGGAGGGGAAGGAACGGCCGGCATAGGCACCCCCGCTCACCCGTCCGGCCGTACCCGCCCCCGCCGATCTCCCGCGCCCGCCACCTGCGAGGATCGGAACCGGGGGCGGCCCGGCAGCCGGGCCGCGACGACGACGATGGGGGGCCGCGTCATGGGCGCGTCGCCGGGTTCCTTGGGCGCTTTCACAGGGGACGAGGCGCGCACGCGCTTCCTCGCCGCGTACGACCGCGCGATGGCGCACTGGCCGGAGCCGCGCGAGGAGCGGGACGTCCCGACGGCGTTCGGCACCACGCGGGTGCACGTGTACGGCAAGGGGGACGCCACGCCGGTCGTCCTGCTGCCCGGGCGGAACGCGACCCCGGCCGTCTGGTCGGCGAACGTCGCCGCGCTCGGCGCCGCCCGGCCGGTCCTGGCCGTGGACGTCGTCGGCGAACCGGGGCGCAGCCCGCAGACGGCGCCCCTCCGGACGCCGGAGGCCATGGCGGCCTGGCTGGAGGAGGTGCTGGACGGCCTCGGGCTGGAGCGGACGCACCTGCTGGGGATGTCCTACGGCGGGTGGGCCGCCGCCAACCACGCCACGCGCGCCCCCGGACGGATCGCCTCCCTCACCCTTCTCGACCCCGCCCGCACCCTCGCGCCCCTCAGGCCGGGCTTCGTCACCGGCGCGGTCCTCGCCGTGCTCAGCCGCTCCGAGGAACGCCGGCGCCGGTACTTCGGCAGGGTCATCGGCGACTGCGGAGCCGGCGCCGAGGCGGCCGAGGCCCAGCTGCGGGTGCTGCTGGAGGCGCTGGACGGCTTCCGCGGCCGGCTGCCCCAGCCCCGGAAGCTCACCGACGACGAACTGCGCTCCATCACCGTCCCGGCCCTCGTGCTCCTCGGCGGCGACAGCCTCGCCGCCGACGCGCACCGGGCCGCCGCCCGGACCCGGCTGCTGCCCGACGCCCGGGTCCGGATCGTTCCCGGCGCGGGGCACACCATCCCGGCGGCGGAGCTGAACAGCCGGGTCCCGGAGTTCCTGGCGGAAGTCGACCGATCGCGGGCCTAGCCCGGACGGGTGGGGCGAAATACGCTCACCGTTATGAACGTGTCACAAGAGGACGCTCCAGAAGCCGTAGGCGACGTCCCCCGCTGGATGGCCGTCGTCTCGACGACCGCCGACATCCTGCTCCTGCTGTTCAAGTCCGTGATCGGGGGCAGCAAGGGCAGGTCCGGCGCGACGGCCGGCGACGGGGGCGGAGACGGGGACGGCTAGGCCCGGGCGTGACCCAAAGCGAAACTCCGGGCGTGACCCAAGGCGAAACTCCAGGCGTGCCCCGGGGCGGACTCCGGGCATGACCGATCCCCGGCGATGTACTAGAGTTATCTCGACATCGAGATATATGCCGAGAGAGGCGTACCGCTGTCGCGCCACTAAGGCTTACCTAAGTTAGGGCAACCTTAGCGGACCGGCGCGACGTTGTCGCGGCAGGATGGCCGCAGTACGCGCGTACGCGCATTCATGCAATGAAGGAGACTGTCGTGTCGGCGAACAGCTTCGACGCCCGCAGCACGCTGCAGGTGGGCGACGAGTCGTACGAGATCTTCCGGCTGGACAAGGTCGAGGGTTCCGCTCGCCTTCCCTACAGCCTCAAGGTGCTGCTGGAGAACCTGCTCCGCACCGAGGACGGCGCCAACATCACCGCCGACCACATCCGCGCGCTGGGCGGCTGGGACTCGCAGGCCCAGCCCAGCCAGGAGATCCAGTTCACGCCGGCCCGCGTGATCATGCAGGACTTCACCGGCGTCCCCTGCGTCGTCGACCTCGCCACCATGCGCGAGGCCGTCAAGGAGCTCGGCGGCGACCCGGCGAAGGTCAACCCGCTCTCCCCGGCCGAGCTGGTCATCGACCACTCCGTCATCGCCGACAAGTTCGGCACGAAGGACGCCTTCGGCCAGAACGTCGAGCTGGAGTACGGCCGCAACAAGGAGCGTTACCAGTTCCTGCGCTGGGGCCAGACCGCCTTCGACGACTTCAAGGTCGTCCCCCCGGGCACCGGCATCGTCCACCAGGTGAACATCGAGCACCTCGCGCGTACGGTCATGGTCCGCAACGGCCAGGCCTACCCCGACACCCTCGTCGGCACCGACTCGCACACCACCATGGTCAACGGCCTCGGCGTCCTCGGCTGGGGCGTCGGCGGCATCGAGGCCGAGGCCGCGATGCTCGGCCAGCCGGTCTCGATGCTCATCCCGCGCGTCGTCGGCTTCAAGCTGACCGGCGAGCTGCCGGCCGGCACCACCGCCACCGACCTCGTCCTCACGATCACCGAGATGCTGCGCAAGCACGGCGTCGTCGGCAAGTTCGTCGAGTTCTACGGCGAGGGCGTCGCCGCCACCTCGCTGGCCAACCGCGCCACCATCGGCAACATGTCGCCGGAGTTCGGCTCCACCGCCGCGATCTTCCCGATCGACGGCGAGACCCTGAACTACCTCAAGCTCACCGGCCGCAGCGAGCAGCAGGTCGCGCTCGTCGAGGCGTACGCCAAGGAGCAGGGCCTCTGGCTCGACCCGGCCGCCGAGCCCGACTTCTCCGAGAAGCTGGAGCTCGACCTGTCGACGGTCGTCCCGTCGATCGCCGGCCCGAAGCGCCCGCAGGACCGCATCGTCCTCGCCAACGCCGCCGCGCAGTTCGCCCAGGACGTCCGCAACTACGTCGACGACGTGGACGAGGCGGGCAAGGAGTCCTTCCCGGCCTCCGACGCCCCGGCCGTCTCCGCCGGCGCCCCGTCGAAGCCGGTCACCGTGACCGCCCCCGACGGCTCGACGTACGAGATCGACCACGGCGCCGTCACCGTCGCCGCGATCACCTCCTGCACCAACACCTCGAACCCCTACGTCATGGTCGCCGCGGCGCTCGTGGCCAAGAAGGCGGTCGAGAAGGGCCTGACCCGCAAGCCTTGGGTCAAGACCACCCTCGCCCCGGGCTCCAAGGTCGTCACCGACTACTTCGACAAGGCGGGCCTCACCCCGTACCTCGACAAGGTCGGCTTCAACCTCGTCGGCTACGGCTGCACCACCTGCATCGGCAACTCCGGCCCGCTGCCGGAGGAGGTCTCCAAGGCCGTCAACGACCACGACCTCGCCGTCACCTCGGTGCTCTCCGGCAACCGTAACTTCGAGGGCCGGATCAACCCCGACGTCAAGATGAACTACCTGGCGTCCCCGCCGCTGGTCGTGGCCTACGCGATCGCCGGCTCGATGAAGGTCGACATCACCAAGGACGCCCTGGGCACCGACCAGGACGGCAACCCGGTCTTCCTGAAGGACATCTGGCCCTCCGAGGCCGAGGTGAACGACGTCGTCGCCAACGCCATCGGCGAGGACATGTTCAACAAGTCCTACCAGGACGTCTTCGCGGGTGACGCCCAGTGGCAGGCGCTGTCCATCCCGACCGGCAACACCTTCGAGTGGGACGCCGAGTCCACCTACGTCCGGAAGCCCCCGTACTTCGAGGGCATGACGATGGAGACCACCCCGGTCACCGACATCGCCGGCGCCCGCGTCCTCGCCAAGCTCGGCGACTCGGTCACCACCGACCACATCTCCCCGGCCGGTGCGATCAAGGCCGACACCCCGGCCGGCAAGTACCTCACCGAGCACGGTGTCGAGCGTCGTGACTTCAACAGCTACGGCTCCCGCCGCGGCAACCACGAGGTCATGATCCGCGGCACGTTCGCCAACATCCGCCTGCGCAACCAGATCGCGCCGGGCACGGAGGGCGGCTTCACCCGCGACTTCACGAAGGACGGCGCCCCGGTGTCGTTCATCTACGACGCCTCGCAGAACTACCAGGCCGCCGGCATCCCGCTGGTCATCCTGGGCGGCAAGGAGTACGGCTCCGGCTCGTCCCGCGACTGGGCGGCCAAGGGCACGGCCCTCCTCGGCGTCAAGGCCGTCATCACCGAGTCGTACGAGCGCATCCACCGCTCGAACCTCATCGGTATGGGCGTCCTGCCGCTCCAGTTCCCGGCCGGCCAGTCGGCCGACTCGCTCGGCCTCACCGGCGAGGAGACCTTCTCCATCACCGGCATCACCGAGCTGAACGAGGGCACCACCCCGAGCACGGTCAAGGTCACCACCGACACCGGTGTCGAGTTCGACGCGGTCGTCCGCATCGACACCCCCGGTGAGGCGGACTACTACCGCAACGGCGGCATCATGCAGTACGTGCTGCGCTCGCTGATCCGCAAGTAAGCGACAGGCGCCACACGGCCGAGGGCCGCACCCCGCGTTCGCGCGGGGTGCGGCCCTCGGTGTGTACGGGCGGACGCGGTCGGGCGGTCGGCCGAAGGGGCCGCCCTTCACATGGCCGCGAACTCGTCGTGCACCGTCCGCAGGAAGTCCAAGGACGCCGAACGCGACAGCGCCGCCGTCTTGACCAGGTCGAAGAGGCGCCGGTTGTGGTTCACGACGTCCCGCTCCTCGATGAGCTGACCGCTGCGCGCCCACTCGGTGTACACGACGGGCGGACTGTCACAGAAGTCCATGACGGTCACAAAGCTGTCCATGAAAGCTTCCGCCATGGCCGTGAACGGGAGCACTTGCACGACGACGCGTGACCGTTGGGCCATGTCGATGAGGTGGTCGGTCTGCTGCCGCATGACGGCAGGGCCGCCGATGTGTGCGCGCAGGGCCGACTCGCAGACGACCGTGGACAGAATCGGATGCGACGGGTCGCGCAAGATCTTCTGGCGCTCCATCCGGCCGCTCACCCAACGGTCCACCGTTTCCCTTGCGACGAAAGGCTGAGCGGCGCGTGTGATGGCGTGCGTGTAGTTCGCGGTCTGCAAGAGGCCGGGTACCAGCACCGGTGAATACGCGGTGATGCTCTTGGCCTTGGGCTCCAGGTCGACGGCGTCCACGGCGTAGTCGGCCACGCACTTCGCCTGCCGGGCCAGCCTGCACAGTCGTTGCATGTGCTCGCCGGTTCCGAAGATCTCGTCGAACCGCTTCGACAGCTCCAACTGCGGGATGCGGATGGCCGACTCGAACTGGCCGATGTACGAACCCGAGCAGAACGCACGTGCCCCGAGCTGTTCCTGACTCAGACCGGCGGCGTCGCGCAGACGGGCCAGCTCGGAGCCGTAGAACGCCCGGGGATTGGCGTAAGGATTCCTGTCCTTGGATGCGGTCATCCGCTCAACGTAGACCCGTGAGGCCGCGGCGCGGGACGGAACGGACAGGTGTCCCTCAGAAGAGCAAGCGGTACTGGTTCCAGCCCGACTTCCCGATCAGCGTGCGGGACTTGAAGGGCGCCGACGCCCGGCCCGTGCCCTTGTACAGCCACAGCGCGCCCTTGCCGTCGCGGGCGATGAGGTCCGGGTGGCCGTCGAGGTCGACGTCGCCGGTGCCGAGGAGGAGGTTGAACTGGTTCCAGCCGTCGCCGACGCGGGTGCGGGACTTGAAGGGGCGGGCCGTGTCGCCGGTGCCCTTGTACAGCCAGAGGGTGCCCTTGCGGTCGCGGGCGACGATGTCCGTCCGGCCGTCGCCGGTGAGGTCGGCGCGGCCGGTGATCGCGGTGTACTGGCCCCAACCGGGGCCGACCTGCTTGCGGCCGGTGAGGGAGCCGTCGGCCTTGGCCAGGTAGAGCCAGAGCACGCCCGCGCGGTCGCGGACGAGGATGTCGGACTCCTTCGAACCGCCGAGGGTGCCGGGGGAGAAGAAGCTGTCGTACTGGCCCCAGTCGGTGGCGACCAGCCGGGGGCTCTTCTTGCCGAAGTACCCCACCTCGTCGCGTCCGTCGAGGATGTACGTGCCCTCCGCGAACCCGTCGCGGTCGTGGTCGACCGCCGTCGCGCCCTTGACCGCGTTCCAGTCGCCGTCGACGGTCTTGCGCGGGCCCAGGCCGCCCTTGCCGTCGGGCACGTAGAAGTAGTAGCCGCCGTCGCGGCGGACCGCCTGGAGGGGCAGGAAGGGCGCGTCCGGCGATATGCGGGCGTCGGGCTTGGCGGCCAGGGCCGCCGGCGGCCGTACCGCCGGGACGGAGCCGGGGCCGGGGGCGTCCGCCGAGGCCGTGCCGGCGGTGACGGCGGCCAGGGCGACGGCGGTCGCGGCGGTGAGGGCGCGCGACAGGGCGCGGCCACGGGAACGGCCGGGAACGTGGGGCACGTAGGGCTCCGTACGGTAGGCGTAGGGGAACGGCACGACGGAGGTACCGCGTGCGTACCGCACCGCGCCCCCCGCGTGATCAGTGATGCTGCCACACGGCCCCGGAGGCCCCGGAGTTGAGGTCCCCTCAGCGTCCGACTCAGCCTCGCGCGTAGTCCCTGAGGGACGGTTCCAGCAGGTCGAACGCGCGGACCGCCGCCGCCCCCACGGCCTCGGCCACCTCGTCGCCGCTCCGCCCGGCGAGGGTGAGCTCCTGGATGCGGCCGAAGAGGACCCGGTGGACGCCGCCCAGCGCCGCGGCGGCGGCGTACGGGGTGACGTCGTCCGCCGGTGCGTCCGTGGCCTCGGCCAGGGCGGCGGCGAGGGCGTCCTCGCGGCGGTCGTGGAGGCCGCGCAGACAGACGGAGAGGGTGGGGCTGTCGGCGATCATGCGGGTGAAGTCCGGCCCCGCGAAGCCCGCGACGGGGTCCCGCTCGGCGACGGCCGTCAGGAAGGAGCGGCGCAGGGCCGCGAGGGCGGACTCGCCGGGCTCGCGGGCGGCGACGGTCCGGGCGAGCCCCTGGACGAACTCCTCCTGGTGGTCCAGCGCCATGTCCTCCTTGTGCGGGAAGTAGTTGGTGACCGTTTTCTTGGCCACGCGGGCGGCGTCGGCGATCTCGGCGATGGTGGTGCGCTCGAAGCCCTGCGCGATGAAGAGCCTGGTGGCGTGGTCGGAGATCAGCCGGCGCGTCTCGCGCTTCTTGGTCTCGCGGAGGCCGGGGGGCGGGGTGTCCGGGGCGGCGGTCGGGTACGGGTCCATGGGCGAACTTTACCCTCGCCCTACTTTTTCGTTGACGCCGCCAGGGCGTCCGACGTAAAGTTACCTCCGTAGTAAATTTCAGTTGAGCGTAACAACCTCGACTCCCCGACCCACGGAGGATCCTTGCCGCTCGTCACCCCGTCCCCCTTCGACGCCGGCACCGAGTTCGACCGCCAGGTACGCAACCTCACCGACCGCGGCTACCCGGCCCTCGCCGGTCTCGACGACGAGAAGTTCGCGGCCCTGGTCGCCCCGCTCCGCGCCGAGGCCGTCGCCCTGCCCGGAGGGGCCGACGCGCCGTACGACCTCGAAGCCGGCCGGGTGCCGTTCCTGCTGGTCGTCGCCCGAGACGTGGTGCCGGTCGAGGAGACGATGCCCCGTACGACCCTGCACGGCGGGCGGCTCCCGGGGTTCGTCGACCACTCCTTCGAGCCCGGGGCGCTGGAACGGTTCGTCGCGACCGAGGAGACCGGAGCCGGCGGACTCTCCGCGTACCTGCTGTACGGCGTGGAGCGCGGCGAGGAGTTCTGCGGCGCGGTGCCGGAGACGGCCATGGCCGCCATCGCCGGGCGCGGGCGCACCCTGCTCACCATCGAGGAGGGCGTCGCGCTGATCACGCACTTCCCGGAGGTGCTGGTCAAGAACAAGTGCTTCTCGCTGGGCGGTTCGCGCTGCGGCGACCGCCGGGTCCCGGCGATCTGGATCAGCAAGAAGGCGCCGAAGCTGGGCTGGTGCTGGGCCGGCAACCCGCACACCTGGCTCGGCATGGCCTCGGCGGCCGGCCGGCGTGCCGCGGGGGAGTGACACCGGCCGGGCCCTGACACGCCTGTGGCGCCCTTCCGGGAAGGAAGGGCGCCACAGGTTGACTTCGCGAGCTGACGCTACGTCAGAACATCAGCCGGTACTGCCCGAAGCCGGTACCGACCTTCACTGCCCCCTTGAAGGGAGCGTTCTGCTTGCCGGTGCCCTTGTACAGCCACAGGGCGCCGGACTTGTCGCGCGCCAGCAGGTCCGCGCGGCCGTCGCCGTCCACGTCACCGGTGCCGACCAGCAGGTCGAACTTGCCCCAGCCGCCGCCGACCTTGGTCCGGCCCGCGAAGGGCTTGTTCAGGTCGCCGGTGCCCTTGTAGAGCCAGAGCGTGCCGGACTTGTCGCGGGCGACGACGTCCGTCTTGCCGTCACCGGTCAGGTCGCCGCGGCCGGCGATCTGGTTGAACTGGCCCCAGCCGCCGCCGACCTTCTTGCGGGCGGACAGCTTCCCGAGGATGTCGGCCTGGTAGATCCAGAGGAC
>NZ_JAIQLH010000490.1 GCF_020037025.1 Streptomyces huiliensis
GAGCTGCCGGGCGCCGCCGGGCCCGTCCGCTTCGACTTCGTGCCCGCCCACCACTGGAGCAAGCGGACGTTCACCGACACCTGCCGCTCGCTGTGGGGCGGCTGGGTGCTGACCGCGCCGGACGGCCGGCGCGTGTACTTCGCCGGCGACACCGGCTACGGCCCCTGGTTCGGGCGCATCGGCGCCCGCTACCCGGGCCTCGACCTGGCGCTGCTGCCGATCGGCGCCTACGCGCCGCGCTGGATGCTCGGCCCGGTCCACACGGACCCGGAGGAAGCCGTCCGCGCCTGCCTGGACCTCGGCGCCCGGATCATGGCGCCCATGCACTGGGCCACCTTCCTGCTGTCCGCCGAACCGCCGATGGAGCCGCTCCGGCGGGTGCGGGCCGCCTGGCAGGCGGCCGGCCGGAGCCGGGACGAGCTGTGGGACCTGCCGGTCGGCGGGTCACGGGTGCTGCGGGAGGGCGTGAGCCCGGAGCGCGCGCCGGGCGCCCGGGGCGGGGCCTCGTCGGCGTGAGGCATCTCGTCGGCGTGCGGTGCGTTGCCGGCGTGAGGCGCCTCGTCGGTGCGCGGGGCCTCGTCGTCGGCGCTCGGCGCGCGTCTCACCCCCGCGCCCGGGTCGCCATCGCCTCCCAGAACCCGTGCAGCTCCCGGGCCCGCATCCCCGCCCAGTGCGGCGTCCGCCGCCGCAGCACCCCGGACGAGCGCCGCCGGGCCCGGCCGCGCAGCAGGGCCTGCTGCTGCCGGCAGAACGGCTCCCGCAGCTCTGCCCGTGGTTGGACGCCGCGCGGCGGGTAGGGGCAGAACCGGAACGGGCAGGCCGGCAGGCAGGTGGAGCCCGGCGCGGGGAGGGCGGAGGTGCCGGCCGTCAGGTGCGGGTGGAGGGCCCTCCGGTCCTGGGTGAGGCAGGGCGGGAGTGGGGCGCCCGGCTGCCGCGAGCGACGGAACCGCTCCTCCACCTCGTCCGGCCGGCCGTCCCGCTCGATGAGGTTCGTCAGCACCAGCACGTCGGCGACCAGGCGCTGGGCGCGCGCGTCGAGGGTGCTCCAGCCGACCGAGGGCGGCAGCCACAGGTTGTGCTTGCGGTAGCGCTGAGGCGCGCAGGCGCGCGAACCGATGGTGTCGACGACGGACTTCTCGTCGATCCACAGGAACCGCTCCGGACGCCGGGTCTCCAGGGCCAGCGCCGCCAGGTCCCCGGCCTCGGCGACGAACGGGTGCAGGGCCGTCTGCCCCGCCGGGCCGTCCGCTGACCCGTCCCCGACGCCATCCGGCGTCACCGCGCCCGCCATCGACAGCCAGCGGCGCACCGTCTGCACCGCGGTGGTCGGCCGGGCGGCGAGCGTCCCCGCGTCCTCGTCCTCCGCACACTCCGGATCCGCCCCCGCGTCCGCCTCCGGTCCGCCGCGCGCGATGCTGTCCGGCAGCTTCCACAGGCACAGCGCCTGCACCAGCGTGAGCTGCGCGTACCAGCAGCGGGACTGCTGGAGGACGGTCTCCGCGTGCCGGATGAGCTCGCTGCGCCCGCCCTCGTACGCCAGTGGGTGCCGCTTCCGCCGGTTCGCCGCGTACTTGAAGCCCTGTGCGAGCGCGTTCTCCAGCACCAGCGGCAGGTCGGGGGTGCCGCCGGTGTGCCGCGGGTCCAGGTGGCGCAGCCACTTCGTCAGCCGGTACCGCGCCTCGTCGCGGTGGCCGTCGGAGACGGACCCCAGCAGCATCGGGACCATCCAGGCGCGGATGACGAACTCCCGGACCAGCTCCTTGCGTTGCTCCCGGTAGCGGCGGTGGACGTCCTGCCGCTCCCCGTCGAGCCGGTCCCGCGCGGCCGCGTCGGGGCGCCGGCCGGCCGGCACGCCCTGGGCCGCGGCGGCCCACGCGTCGTACGCCCGGCGCCGCTCGTCCTTCAGCGCGCGTACCCGCGACCGGTACTCCTCCACCGGGTCGGAGTCGACGCCGACCCGTCGGCGGATCACGGCGAACGCCGCGTCGCCGCCGTTGCCGAACTCCTGGGCGGCCGCCAGCCGGACGGTGTGCGACGGTTCCTGCCGGGCCAGCTCGAAGAGCCGGTCGTACAGCGGGGTGGTGTCGGTCTTGCCGTCCGCCGCGCGCAGCGCCGCGCCGAGCTGCTTGACGAGGCCGAGCTTGGCCTCCTCCAGGGTCCGGCCGTTCCCCCGGATGCCCTGCCAGCGCCGGGACAGGGTGGCGGTGACGGTGTGCAGCAGCCGCGGCGCGTCCTCCACCGCGTCCATCTCCAGCGCGGCGGCGTACAGGTCGAGCGCCTTGGGGTCGGTGCGCCGGTCGGCGGCGGCGGAGAGCTGCCGGGCCAGCGACCGGCCGCTCAGCGGCGACCGCCGCCACAGCTCGTGCAGGTCGCGGCGGACGTCCGCCGCCAGCCCGCCGCCGGTGCCCGCGAGTTCGGCCGCGCGCGCCCGGGAGAGCAGCACCAGCGCGATCAGCAGCTCCCGGCTGGGCCCGGGCGGCGACAGGGCCTGCTGGACGAGGGCGCCCGCGCGGCGCTCCCCGAGGTGGGCCAGCATCCGGAAGCCCAGGTACGCCTGGATGACGCTGTGCGGGAAGCGGACCTTCTTCTCGAACCCCTCGACCAGGCCCAGGGCGTCCGCGCGGGAGGCCGCCCGGGCCAGCGCGGCCTGGCACTGGCCGGTGTTGCCCGTCGCCAACTGCCGCCGGTCCGCCTCCCCGAGGCGGTCGCGGAAGGCGTCCCAGAGCCGCTCGCGGTGCCACTCGGAGTAGGCGTCGCCGCGCTTGCCGTACCGGTCGAAGCGGCGGCCCGCCCACAGGTGCCCGGCCGTCGCCCCGGCCCGCCGGACC
>NZ_JAIQLH010000491.1 GCF_020037025.1 Streptomyces huiliensis
GAGCAGCAGCGCCGCCGCGCCCGTCAGCAGTACGCGCCTCCGCGGGCCGCCGCGGGCCCGCGCCGTCGTCGTGAACGCCACGTTCCACTTCCTGCCGGTGGTCGTTGGGGCACCGTCGCGGGACCAGGGGTCGTGATCACCGTTCGCGAGCGTACCGGCGCCCGGCGGGTGTCCCGCGGACGAAGGCACCGAATCGTCAGCCGGGTGCCGGAACGGATAGGCTTTGACCTGACACGCGACTTTCCCACAACAGCACACGCGGCCGAGGAGTCACCCGGATGAGCACCACCCAGAGCGAGCGGCTCCGCGAGCTGCTCGCCCCTCTCGTCAGCGCACGGGAGCTGGATCTGGAAGAGGTCGAAGTGACGCCGGCCGGAAAACGGCGTGTGCTGCGCATCGTGGTCGACTCCGACGAAGGCGTCCAGCTGGACGAGTGCGCCGAGCTGAGCCGCGAGGTCTCCGCGAAGCTCGACGAGAGCGACGTCATGGGCGGCGCGCCGTACGTCCTGGAGGTCACCTCCCCGGGCGCCGACCGCCCCCTCACCGAGCACCGGCACTACGTCCGGGCGACCGGCCGGCTGATCAAGGCCCAGCTCACCGCGGGCGGCGAGCTGGTCGCGCGGATCATCGCCGTGGACGACGAGGGGCTGGACGTGGAAGTGCCGGGTGTGAAGGGGCGCAAGCCCACCGCCCGGCGGCTCGCCTTCGACGAGATCGCGAAGGCCCGCGTGGAGATCGAGTTCAACCGACCGTCCGGTGCGGGGGCCACGCAGGCCGAAGCGGAAACCGACGAGAACCAAGAGGAGGCGTAGCCGTGGACATCGACATGAGTGCCCTGCGGGGCCTGGTGCGAGAGAAGGAGATCTCCTTCGACCTGCTGGTCGAGGCGATCGAGTCGGCGCTCCTCATCGCGTACCACCGCACCGAGGGAAGCCGCCGCCGGGCCCGCGTGGAGCTGGACCGGTCGTCCGGCCACGTCACGGTCTGGGCCAAGGAGGACCCGCAGGACCTCGCCGAGGGCGAGGAGCCCCGCGAGTTCGACGACACCCCGTCCGGCTTCGGCCGGATCGCCGCGACCACCGCCAAGCAGGTCATCCTCCAGCGTCTGCGCGACGCCGAGGACGAGATCACTTTCGGTGAGTTCGCGGGCCGCGAGGGCGACGTCGTCGCCGGCGTCGTCCAGCAGGGCAAGGACCCCAAGAACGTCCTGGTCGACATCGGCAGGCTGGAGGCCATCCTGCCGGTGCAGGAGCAGGTCCCCGGCGAGGACTACACGCACGGCACCCGGCTACGCACCTACGTGGTGCGGGTCGCCAAGGGCGTCCGCGGCCCGTCCGTGACGCTCTCGCGGACCCACCCCAACCTGGTGAAGAAGCTCTTCGCCATGGAGGTCCCGGAGATCGCCGACGGCTCGGTGGAGATCGCCGCCATCGCCCGCGAGGCCGGCCACCGCACCAAGATCGCCGTCCGTTCGACCCGCTCCGGGCTGAACGCCAAGGGCGCCTGCATCGGCCCGATGGGCGGCCGCGTCCGCGCGGTGATGGCGGAGCTCAACGGCGAGAAGATCGACATCGTCGACTGGTCGGACGACCCGGCCGAGCTCGTCGCCCACGCGCTGTCCCCCGCCCGGGTGAGCAAGGTGGAGGTCGTGGACCTCGCCGCCCGCTCGGCCCGGGTGACCGTCCCGGACTACCAGCTGTCGCTCGCCATCGGCAAGGAGGGGCAGAACGCCCGCCTGGCCGCGCGGCTCACCGGCTGGCGGATCGACATCCGGCCGGACACCGAGCAGCAGGACAAGCCGGAGTAAGCGCCTGCGGCGAGCGCCGGCGGGCGGAAGCACTCGGGGGCGCGCGGCGGAGAGCCGGCGCCGGTACCGCGGTGCCTTGCCCCCGGCGCTCGCCGCCGCCGTCCGCCGCCGCGGTGGCGGAAATCCACCGCGGACCGGACGCGGATCCGACGAGAATCCGCCACGAGTCAAAAGGCATACGTAGCCGATCTGTGCCCCAAAGGGGTGAGCTCGGCTCGGGGAGGTAGACTTAACCAGTGTCTGGCCGGACGCATGCCCGCGTATGCCCTCAGCGCACCTGTGTGGGGTGCCGGGAGCGAGCGGCCAAGGGCGATCTGCTGCGGATCGTGTTGATCGAGGACGCCTGCGTCCCCGATCCGCGCGGTACGCTGCCCGGCCGGGGTGCCTCCGTGCACCCCACACTGGTCTGTCTCGACCTGGCGGTCCGCCGCCGGGCGTTCCCCCGGGCCTTCAAAAGCCCGGGACCGCTGGACACCGCGGAACTGCGCCGTCACATCGAGACGATCGAGCGGTAAGAAGAGTTGGACCCCGCATCAGCGGGGATGTCCCAGGCACGGGTACCCGGTACCCGTGCGGTCAGGTACCTCGCGATTTGGAAGTAGGTCGAGATTGCGATGAGCACTCGATGAGTACGCGATGAGTACGCCCATGAAGTAGCGACGGTCCGGTTGACAACCCGGACCTAGAAGGAGCGAAGTGGCTAAGGTCCGGGTATACGAACTCGCCAAGGAGTTCGGAGTGGAGAGCAAGGTCGTCATGGCCAAGCTCCAAGAACTTGGTGAATTCGTCCGTTCGGCGTCCTCGACGATCGAGGCGCCGGTCGTCCGTAAACTGACTGACGCGCTGCAGGGGCCCGGCGGCAACGCCGGCAAGTCCGCTGCCAAGCCCGCGGCGCCGCGCAAGGCGGCCCCCGCGAAGCCCGGCGCGCCCACTCCGGGCGCCCCGCGCCCCGCCGCACCGGCCC
>NZ_JAIQLH010000492.1 GCF_020037025.1 Streptomyces huiliensis
CGCCCGGACGGCGCCGCCCCGGCGTCCCGCGGCGGAGGCCGCACGCGGCGCCCGTCGGCGGGCTGAGGCCCGGGGGCCTGAGCCCCCTTTACGCCGCGGGGGCTGAGCCCCTCCCTACGCCGCGGGGGCTTGAGCCCCCCCCGGTGCGCCGCGCCCCCCCGCACGGACCCGCTCCGATGGACGTCGCCCCTCCCGGCCCCGAGGCTGGGAGGGAGCAGCGGAGGCCGGCCGGGTCGGGCGCCGGCCGGGCCAGGGAGCGCACGGTGGGGAAGCGAGACGGGGCGGAGCACCCCGGGGACCCGGAGCACCCGAGCGCGCTGTGGCGCGCCGCCTGCTGGCTGCCCGCCCTGCTCCTCGTCGCGGGCGAGGTCTTCGCCTTCCTCACCCCTCCCAACTACAACTCCGCCCCCTTCTTCTCCGCTGCCCCGCTCGTCGCCGCCTCCCTGCTCTCCGCCCGGGCCACCGCCGTGACGGCGGCGATCGCCGTGGTGGCGTCCGTGGACATCACCGTCCACCGCGGCTCCCCGAGCACCGGCGAATCGGTCACCGAGAACGTCACCGTGCTGACCGTCTCCCTCCTCGCCCTGGGCATCAACCGCGTCGTGCGCCGCAGCGACAGCCGCCTCCGCTCCGCCCGCGGCAT
The DNA here is from genome assembly GCF_020037025.1 of Streptomyces huiliensis. GTDB lineage: Bacteria > Actinomycetota > Actinomycetes > Streptomycetales > Streptomycetaceae > Streptomyces > Streptomyces huiliensis. Next base: position 644 of record NZ_JAIQLH010000492.1, read on the forward strand.
CGCCGAGGCCGCGCAGCGGGCCGTCCTGCCCGCCCCGCCGGCCCGGCTCGACGGGCTGCGCGTCGCGGCCCGGTACGTGGCGGCGCAGGCCGACGCGCGGATCGGCGGCGACCTGTACGCCGTCCAGGACACCCCGCACGGCGCCCGCCTGATCGTCGGCGACGTGCGCGGCAAGGGCCTGGGCGCCGTGGAGGCCGTGGCCGTGCTGATCGGCGCGTTCCGCGAGGCGGCGGAGGGGGAGCCGACGCTCGCCGGGGTCGCGCGGCGGCTGGAGCACGCGCTGCTGCGCGAGGGCGGCCGGCGGGCCGGCATCGACCAGTTCGAGGGCTTCACCACCGCCGTGCTGGCGGAGGTGCCGCACGGCGACGCCCCGGTCGTCCGCCTGGTGAACCGCGGCCACCCGCCCCCGCTGCTGGCGCATCCGGACGGCACGGTGGCCGAGGTCCCGCCGGGGGCGCACGCCCTGCCGCTGGGGATGGGGGAGTTGGGGGATCCCGGGGATCCGGGGGATTCTGGGGAGGGGCCGGACCGGGTGGAGGAGCGGGCGTTCCCGCCGGGGGCGACGCTGCTGCTGTTCACCGACGGGGTGACGGAGGCGCGGGACGCCGCGGGCGTCTTCTACGACCCGGTGCGCCGGCTCGCCGGGCGGCGGTTCAGGAGCCCGGACGCCCTGCTCGACCACCTCGTGGCGGACGTCGACCGGCACACGGGCGGACACGGCGACGACGACATGGCCCTGCTCGCCGTCCGGCGCACCGAGCACCACCACCCGTCCGTACCGCGCCGCACCGCCGCCACGCTGCATAACGAGTGACACACCATCAGTCGATATCGTCCGCAGATCTTGCCAACGGGCCCGTGGATTCACGCTTTCGGCTTGGAAACAACCAGCCCTGTCTATTAACGTTCGATAACGCAGCGCGTTCCTCACACCGCCGCACAAAGCGGCACCGCGCGCTTTCGCCGAATCCCGTGGGTACGGGCCCGTGGGCACGAGAGGGGACCGGGGAACCATCAGCCCTCGGGATCGCACCGGGCCGCGCCCGGCCCGTAGGCGGCCTCCCTGTTCCGCACTCTCCCAGTTCCCGCACGACCCGGGGGACCCCCACCGCCGACGCGGCAGGCGAGAGGGAAGGAAAGGAGAGCGCCCCCGTGGCGTCCAACAGGTCCGCAGGCGGAGACGGTTCACACGGCTCCTGGGCGGAGTCCCCCTACGGGGACGAACCCGGCTCCTCCCCCGTCGCGCCCCCCTCCGGCGGCGTCGACGGCCCGCTCGAAGCGCACGGTCCGTACGGCTCCTTCGACTCTTCCGGTGCCCCCGGCTCTCCCGGTGCTCCCGGTGCTTATGACGCTTACGGCGCCTACGACACGTTCGACGCTTCCGGCACGTACGACGCGTACGACGCCTCCGGCTCCTACGACGTCTCCGGTGTGCCCGGTCACGTCGATGTCGCGGCGGAGTCCGGAGCCGATACGGAACTTTCCGTTCCGGCGGCCGGGCCCGGCGCGGAGTACGAGCCTCCCGTCCGCGGCCGGCACCGCGTCCCCAAGCAGCGCGGCGGCTCCATGGCCCGCGGCGGCGCGGTGCTCGGCGTCGGCGTGATCGCCGCGGTCGGCGCCGGCGGCATGGCCAACGCGCAGGAGCGCCCGGCGGCGATATCCGTGCCGGACGTCGGCCCGTACCTGATCGACGACGGGGACGACGAGGCGGACGACGCTCCGGAGGCCGCCGCCGAGCGCGCCGCCGCCCCGGCGCACGCCACGTCCGACGCGCCCCAGGCTGCACCCGCTGCACCCGCCGGCCCCGCCGCGTCCGAGGGATCCGACGGTTCCGACGCCGGCG
>NZ_JAIQLH010000493.1 GCF_020037025.1 Streptomyces huiliensis
CGCCCCGGCGCACGCCACGTCCGACGCGCCCCAGGCTGCACCCGCTGCACCCGCCGGCCCCGCCGCGTCCGAGGGATCCGACGGTTCCGACGCCGGCGAGGCCCTGCGCGCCCGCATCCTCCAGCAGGCCGACCACCGGCGGGAGGCCACCACCACCGAGGCGGCGCACGAGACGCACGAGGCGCAGGCGCGGGCGGCGGCCGACGCCCAGCGGATGGCGGCGGCGAAGGCCACCGCCGAGCGGAAGGCCGGGACCGCGGCGCAGGCGGCGCACGCCGCGGCCG
>NZ_JAIQLH010000494.1 GCF_020037025.1 Streptomyces huiliensis
CCCCCGGTCCCTGGCCCCCGGGACCCAGGTCCCGGGTACCGGCCAGGGTTCGGCACCGGCTCGACGGGCCCGAGGCTCCGGAACCGTCGTCGACGCGGCGGTGACCGGCTTCCACCGGCGTCGCCGCGCGGTGACAGCGATGGCGGGAAGAGAACAGGACGGGCATGAGACCGATCGGCACGGAGATGGTGGGCCGCGAGGGCGAACAGACTGAACTCCGGGCGTTCGTGTGGGCCGCCGCGGGACGGGCGCTCGTGCTGCGGGGGGAGGCGGGGGCCGGCAAGAGCACGCTGTTGTGCCATGCCGCCGCGGTGGCGGAGCGGGAGGGGCACACCGTCATCCGGGCCGCCGGCGTCGAGGCGGAGGCCGCGCTGCCGTACGCCGGGCTGCACCAGATCCTCCATCCGCTGCTTGCCGGTGCCGGGCGCCCGGACGACGGGAACCGGGCGGTGTTCGACGTCGCGTTCGGCCGCGTGCCGGGCGATCCGCCGTCGGTCATGACGCTCGGCATGGCTGTCCTCCGCCTGGTGACGCTCTCGTCGCCCGGGCGGCGGGCTCTGCTGGTGCTGGACGACGGGCAGTGGCTGGACGACGTCAGCGCCGACGTCCTCGGCTTCGTGGGCCGGCGGCTGGCCGGCGGCCCGGTGAAGCTGCTGGCCGCGGTCCGCGCCGACGTCGCGTCGCGGTTCGACACCGCCGCCCTGCCCGAACTGCCGGTCGCCGCCCTCTCCGACGAGGACGCGGCGCGCCTGCTGGACCAGTGTCACCCGGGCCTCGACCGACGGCTCCGCCGGGACGTCCTCGGACAGGCCCGGGGCAACCCCTTGGCCCTGCTGGAGCTGCCGGCGCACGTCGGCGGGGGTGAAGGACCGCGGTTCGGGCACTGCGGCGTGCCGCTGTCCGGCCGGCTGCGACGGCTGTTCGGCGCCCGGATCGAGGCCCTCGACGAGCGGGTGCGCGCCGAGCTGCTGAAGGGCGCGCTCGACGGCATCGGGCTGCCCGGCGCCGTCCCCGGCACGCCCTACGTCATGCGGGACGCCGACGCGGCGGTGGCCGCCGGGCTGCTGGACGTCGGGACGGCCACCGGTGAACTGCTCTTCCGGCACCCGCTGGTGAGTGCCGCCGTCGTGCGGACGGCCACTCCGAGCCAGTGCCGCGCCGCGCGTCTGGCGCTGGCGCGGTTCCACCGGGGGAACCTCGAACGTCAGGCCGTGCACCTGGCGGCGGCGACGGCCGACCCCGACGAGGGCGTCGCCCGCACCCTGGAGGTGGCGGCCGGGTCCGCGACCCGGCGCGGCGGCGCCCTGGCGGCCGTGGACTGGCTGACCCGGGCCGCCGAGCTCAGCGAGAGCCCCGCCGAGCGGTCCCGGCGGCTGGCCGACGCGGCCCTCGTCGCCGGTCACGCCGCCCTGCCCGGCGGGGCGCACCGGCCCGCCGAGGCGGAACCCGGTGCGACGGAGCCGCCGGCCGCGGTGCTCGCCGCCGCCTGCCGGTCGCTCTGCCGGGACGGGGACGTCCGCTCCGCCCACCGGCAGGTCTCGGCCGCGATCGAGCGGCTCCGCGACGACGGGCCGGCCGCTTCTGAGAAGGTGCTCGACCGGTTGGTGGTCCTCCTCCTGACGATCAGTCATTACAGCGGTGACCCCGCGACCTGGGAGCGCACGCACGGACTCCTCGCCTCCCTCGGTGACTTGGTTACCGAACGCGCGCGGCTCTACAGCGGCACCTGGAGCGACGTGACCCGGTACGGCGCCGACTGGGCCGAGCCGGTGCGGCGGGCCGCCGCGCACCTGCCGGACCTGGAGCCCTGGGAGGTCGCGCGGCTGGGCGTGGCCGCGTACCACCTCGACGTCCTGGGCCTGTACCGCCCCCACCTCGAACGCGTCGTGGACCGCGAGCTGGAGACCGGGGCCGTGGTCGCCGGCATGGTCATGCTGCTCCAGATCACGCTCGACCGGATCGCCGCGGGGGAGTGGGACGAGGCCGAGAAGACCGGACAGCGCGTCCTGCTCCTGGCGGCCGAGCACGGCCACCACCTGTTCGCGGCCCAGAGCCGCGCGTACCTCGCCCAACTGGCCGCGCTCCGGGGGCAGTCAGGGCGGGCGCGGGATCTGCGGGCCGAGGTGGACGCCTGGGCCCGGCCGCGCGGGCTGGGATTCCTGACGCAGGCCGCCGACGCCGCCGGCGCGACCGCCGCGCTGGGCTCCGGCGACCACGAGGCCGCGTACCGCCACGCCGTCGGCATCACGCGGCCGGGCGCGTTCCGGCCGTACGCCCACCAGGCACCCCGTACGCTCCTCGACCTCGTCGAGGCCGCCCGGCGCACCGGACGCGCCGCGCAGGCCCGGGCGCACGCCGTGGCTGCCCGCGACGCCGGGCTGCCGGCCGTGTCGCCCCGCCAGGCCCTGGTCACCTACGGCGCGCTGGCGATGACCGCCGACGACGAGGGGGAGGCCGCCGCGCTGTTCGCGCGGGCCGAAGCCCTGCCGGACGCCGCCCGCTTCCCGTACGAGCTGGCCCGGATCCGGCTCGCCCACGGCATCCGGGTCCGCGACGCCCGGGGACCGGCGGCGGCGCGGCGGCATCTGGCCGCGGCGGCCGAGGCGTTCGAGCGGCTGGGCGCG
>NZ_JAIQLH010000495.1 GCF_020037025.1 Streptomyces huiliensis
GCCGAGCCGGCCGCGCCCCGGCGGCGCGGGCGGGCCGCCAACCGCCGGCCCAGCGGGCGGGAGCGCCACGACGAGAAGATCACGGTCTACGTCTCCGCCGAGGAGCTCATGGACCTGGAGCACGCGCGGCTGGTGCTGCGCGGCGAGCACGGGCTCGCCGTCGACCGCGGCCGGATCGTCCGGGAGGCCGTCGCCGTCGTCCTCGCCGACCTCGAGGCGCGCGGCGACGCGAGCATCCTCGTGCGGCGCCTGCGCGGTCGCTGAGCGACTTCGCCGCTAACCTGCCACGGGCGGGCCCCCGCCCGCGCCGCCCCGGCCCCTCCGGGCCGCCGGATCATCTCGCTCCCCTGGACCACTCCCGCATGCCCACCGCCGCGCCGCTTCCGCCTCGTCCCTCCCGCCGCTCTCTCGGCCGGGGGCCGGGGGTGCGGCCCGCTTCCGCGGAGGCGGAAGGTTTCGCCGCGGCGGGGGCCGGTGCCGGGGCCTCCGCCGGGGCCGACGCCGATGTCGGGGCCGGCAGCCCGGCCGCCCCCGTGGCCCTCGGGGCGCCTACGGCGCCCGAGGGGGAGTTTTCCCCAACCCCGCCCCTTCCCGTTTCCCGGGGGCAAGCCCCCGGACCCCCCGAGCGGCTCCGCCGCGAGGGGGGCGC
>NZ_JAIQLH010000496.1 GCF_020037025.1 Streptomyces huiliensis
GGCAAGCCCCCGGACCCCCCGAGCGGCTCCGCCGCGAGGGGGGCGCTGCCCCGGCCGTGTCGGCCTCGGGTGGGTGCGGCGGCGCTCTTGTCGCCGCCGAAGGCGGTGGTGTCGGGGGGCCGGGGGCGGAGTCCCCGGTTTCGGGGAGGGGTGGGGATGGGGAAGGGAACCCCCCTGACGGCGGCCGGTTTACGTTGCACCTGGAGAACTTCGAAGGGCCCTTCGACCTCCTCCTCCAGCTGATCGCCAAGCACAAGCTCGACGTCACCGAAGTCGCCCTCTCCCAGGTCACCGACGAGTTCATGGCGCACCTCCGCGCCATGGGGCCCGACTTCGACCTCGATCAGACGACCGAGTTCCTGGTCGTCGCGTCCACGCTGCTGGACCTGAAGGCGGCCCGGCTGCTGCCCGCGGCCGAGGTGGAGGACGAGGCGGACCTCGCGCTGCTCGAGGCGCGGGACCTGCTGTTCGCCCGGCTGCTGCAGTACCGGGCGTACAAGCGGATCGCGGCGATCCTCGGGGAGCGGATGGCCACCGAGGGGCGCCGGCGGCCGCGTACCGTCGGGCTGGAGCCGCGGTTCGCGGAGCTGCTGCCGGAGGTGGTGCTCGGGATCGGGCCGGAGCGGTTCGCCGCGCTCGCGGTGAAGGCGATGCAGCCGAGGCCCGCGCCGCAGGTGTACGTGGATCACATCCACGCGCCGCTGGTGAGCGTCCGGGAGCAGGCGGAAGTGGTGGTCGCCCGGCTGCGGGAGGCCGGTGAGGCGACGTTCGAGGAGCTGACCGCCGACGCGGCGGACGGGCTCACCGTCGTCGCCCGCTTCCTCGCCCTCCTGGAGCTCTACCGGGAGCGGGCCGTCGCCCTCGACCAGGAGGAGGCGCTGGGGACGCTGAGCGTCCGCTGGACGGGGGAGGACGGCGGCACGCCTGTGGTTACTGACGAGTTCGACCGGGGAGCCGAGGAAGAGGCAGAGGAAGGGGAAGCTGCGGAGTGAGTGTTGTGGTCAGCGGTATCGAGGACGAGGCGGGGGGCGTGGGCGCGCTGGCGCTCGGGCCCGCCCTGGAAGCCGTCCTCATGGTCGTCGACGAGCCCGTCACGGAGGAGCACCTCGCCCGGATCCTCGAACGCCCCCGCCGCGACATCGCGGCCGCGCTGCGCGCGCTGGCCGACGAGTACACCGCGCAGGGCCGCGGATTCGAGCTGCGGGAGGCCGGCGGCGGGTGGCGGTTCTTCAGCCGGGCCGCCTACGCGGACGCGGTCGAGGCGTTCGTCCTGGACGGCCAGCAGGCCCGGCTGACGCAGGCCGCGTTGGAGACCCTGGCCGTCGTCGCGTACCGTCAGCCGGTCAGCCGATCACGGGTCTCCGCGGTGCGCGGGGTGAACTGCGACGGCGTCATGCGCACCCTCCTCCAGCGCGGCCTCGTGGAGGAGACGGGGACGGAACCCGAAACAGGTGCGATCCTGTACAGGACGACGAACTATTTCCTGGAGCGGATGGGCCTGCGCGGTCTGGACGAGCTTCCCGAGCTCGCACCGTTCCTCCCGGAGGCGGACGCGGTCGAGGGCGACTCCCAGGAGGGGGTCCCGTCGTTCGACCCGGACGCACCGGACACCGAAGCGGACGACAAGACGGAACTTTGATGCGAAGCAGCGGCAGGAACAGCGGAAGCGGCAACCGGGACAACCGGGGCGGCGGCGGCCGGAGCGGTGGCGGCCGGAGCGGCGGTTCCCCCCGTCCGTCCTCCGGCGGCGGGCGTGCGGGCGGCGGCCGCTCCGGCGGCGGGCGCTACGACGCCGGCCGTTCCGAGGGCGGGCGCTCCGAGGGCGGGCGTTACGAGCGCCGCGACGACCGGCAGGACGGCCGGCGCGACGATCGGCGCGACGACCGGCGGCAGGAGCAGCGCCCGCGCCGCCCGCGCCCGGAGGAGCGCCGCTACGACGTCGGCCCCGA
>NZ_JAIQLH010000497.1 GCF_020037025.1 Streptomyces huiliensis
GCCGGCGGCGGCCCGGCCGCCGGCGGCCAGCCGGAGGTAGGCGCGGTGGGCGAGCGCCTGGTTCCACGCCCAGGCGGTCAGGGCGGCGGCGACCAGCCCGGCGGTGCCGTCGGGCAGTCCGCCGGCGCCCCGGCCGCCGGTGAGCAGCGGCGCCCCGAGCGCGTACCCGAAGCCGGGGAGGGTGAAGACGAGGGAACGCAGCAGGACCAGCGCGGGCTTGACCTGCCAGGGGTCGGGGGCGGGCGGGGGTTCGGGGTGGGCGCGCGGGACGCGGGCGAACAGCTCGGCGGCCAGCTCGAACGCGTCGCGTCGGCCGTAGCGTCCGGCGATCTGCTCGCTGGTCAGGCCGTCGGCCTCCAGGACGGCGGCGATCTCGTCGGGGTGGACGGCGGCGGCGCAGACGTCGTGGAGTTCGCGGGCGAGCTCGTCGATGGGACCGTTCCCCAGCCGGGGCCGGGGGACGGCGGTGAGGTCGGGGACGGCCTCGGGGTCGGGCGGTACGAGCCGCAGCG
>NZ_JAIQLH010000498.1 GCF_020037025.1 Streptomyces huiliensis
GTGAGGTCGGGGACGGCCTCGGGGTCGGGCGGTACGAGCCGCAGCGGTCCGCTCATCCGGCACCGCCGGCGGCCAGGGCCATGGCGGGCGGCGCGAACGGAACGGCCGGGGCGAAGACGACCGAGCGCCGCCGGGAGGTGGCGAGGTCGTGGTAGATCTCGCGGAAGGCGCTGATGGTCTGCCGGAGGGTGAACTGCTCGATGACCCGCAGTCTGGCCGACTCGCCCATGCGTGCCCGCAGTTCGCGGTCGCCGAGCAGGGTGAGGGCGGCCTCGGCCATGCTCTCCGGGTCGCGCGGCGGGACGACGAGCCCGCTGTCGCCGACGGCTTCCCGCACCCCGCCCACGTCCGTCGAGACCGTGGCCCGGCCGCAGGACATGGCCTCTATCAGGGTGAACGGGAAGCCCTCGCTGATGCTGGAGAGCATGACGACGTTGCCCGCCGCGTACGCGTCGCGAATGTCCTCGACGCGCCCCTCGAAGGTGACGGAGTCCCCCACCCCGAGGTCGGCCGCCAGCTTCTCGCAGGCCGTCCGGTAGCCCTCGCCGCCGCGCGGCGTGCCGCCGAAGAGCCGCAACCGGGCCTCCGGGACGCGCTGTTTGACGAGGGCGAAGGCGCGGACGAGCGTGTCGAGGCCCTTGATGGGGTCGACGCGCCCGGCCCAGCTGAGCGTCGGCACCTCCGGTTCCGGTCCGGCGGGCGGGAACGCGGCAGGGTCCACGCCGTTGTAGACGGTCCGGATGCGGTCGGGCGGGGTGCCGCCGTGCTCCTCCCAACGGCGGTTGTAGCGGTTGCCGGGGGTGACGAGGGCGGCGCACCGGTAGGACTCGACGGCGAGCTGCCGGAACAGGCCCAGCATCAGCGCCTTGACGGGCCAGCGGTAGGGCTCGGTGCGGAACCCGAGGTAGCGCTCGCGCAGGTAGATGCCGTGTTCGGTGAGGAGGAAGGGGGTGCCGTGGCGGTGGTGGGCGACGAGGCCGGGGACGGCCGCGAGACCGCCGCTGACGGCGTGGGTGATGCCGTCGGCGGGGACGTCGGCGGCCAGCGGGCGCAGCGCGTGTTCCAGCAGGTCGGTGGCGGTGAGCGCGTCGTGCAGCGTGGGCCGGGCGGCGGCGGTGGGCAGGGCGGGCCGGTTCCAGACGCGGACGAGGACGCGGACGGCGTCCTCGCCCTGGAGGAGGGCCGGCAGGGTGCCGCCGGCGGCGAGGTCGGCGAGCCGGTGGAAGGCGGGCGCGAAGTCGTCCTCGTACGCCGGGTCGAGCAGGGAGAGCAGGAAGCGCTCGTAGCCGGCGAGGAAGACACGCAGGGCCCGGCCGCGGGGCGCGCGCCCGGCGGGCGTGGTGCCCCACAGCGGGACGGCGTCCACGCGGTGGACGTTGGCGGGGAGCTGCCAGGCGAGCCCTTCCCGTCCGGTGCCGGTGACGGCGATGATCCGGAAGGGGATGTCGGGCATGCCCTGCACCAGCTGGTCGCACCAGACGCTGACCCCGCCGTGGCTGTGGGGGTAGGTCCCCTCGGTGAGCAGCGTCACCGAGGGGGCGTCGGCCGCGGGTGCGGCAAGGGGTCCGTGCATGGGTATTCGGTTTCTCCGCGAGAGACGGTGTGGCATGAGGTGGTGCGCACGGAGGTACGGCGGTGCTCAGCGCCGGGTGCCGTCGCCGGCGCCGCGGGGCAGCCGGTGGCCGGCGCCGGGCGGTACGGGCAGGGCGGGGGCGGGCGCCTGGACGCGGGCGGCCT
>NZ_JAIQLH010000499.1 GCF_020037025.1 Streptomyces huiliensis
CCGGCCACGGCCCCCGTGGCCCCCGCGCGCCGGCGGTGAGACGCCGTACGCCTGCCTGTGGCCCGCGGCGCCCGGTACGGGCGGGCGCGACGAGCCGGGCAGGCGTGACGAGACAGGCCGGCGCGACGAGCCGGGCAGGCGTGCCGAGCCGGGCTGGCGTGCCGAGCCGGGCAGGCGCCGGCCGCAGGCTCCTACGGCCGTGCGATCCGGTCGCCAAGCCACGAC
>NZ_JAIQLH010000005.1 GCF_020037025.1 Streptomyces huiliensis
TCAAACACAGAGGCCCCCGTCCGAAGACGGGGGCCTCACAGTGGCTGGGGCCGGGGTCGAACCGGCGACCTTCCGCTTTTCAGGCGGACGCTCGTACCAACTGAGCTACCCAGCCACGCGAACACCGAGGTGTTCGCAGCGGTCCTGACGGGATTTGAACCCGCGGCCTCCACCTTGACAGGGTGGCGAGCACTCCAAACTGCTCCACAGGACCAAGCTATGTGCGAGAACCAGTCTCGCACACGTTACAGCGTGCCCCCAACGGGATTCGAACCCGTGCTACCGCCTTGAAAGGGCGGCGTCCTGGGCCACTAGACGATGAGGGCTGAATGGCCCACCTGGGCGCTTTGCGGCGCCTCGGGGACGTGAGAAGCATATGGGATGTCGGGAGCGAACGCCAAAACGGTTTGCCGAGGCCATGGGGGGCGCGGGTTCCGGCGGCCGGAGGATGGCCGGAGGGCGGCCGGAGAAGGGCTCGCGCGCGCCCCGCGCCCGGGCCCTCCGTGGCGGACAATGGCGAGCGTGCTGGAGATGACGCGCGAGGAGTTCGAGGAGCTGGTCGCCGAGGGGCTGGACCGGATCCCGCCGGAGCTGACGCGGCTGATGGACAACGTCGCCGTGTTCGTCGAGGACGAGCCTCCGGCGGACGACCCGGAGCTGCTCGGGCTCTACGAGGGGACGCCGCTCACGGAGCGAGGCGAGTGGTACGCGGGGGTGCTGCCGGACCGGATCACCATCTACCGCGGGCCCACGCTGCGCATGTGCGCGACGCGGGAGGAGGTCGTGGCGGAGGTGGAGGTCACCGTGGTGCACGAGGTGGCGCACCACTTCGGGATCGACGACGCGCGGCTGCACGCGCTCGGGTACGGCTGAGCGGGGGCTGCCGCTCGGGGCCGACGGCGGGGAGCGCACACGCGGGTGCCGGGGGGGGGCGGAGCAAGCCGTCCGGCCGGGGTCGGACGTGCGCCCGTCGCTCACCGCGTCGGCCGTCTCGTCGGCGCCGTGTGCCGGAGGCGGACGTTCCGTCTCGGGCCGGTGCGGCGGGGCGCGTGTCCTGCGCGGCGCGGGGCCAGTTGGGCAGGGAGCCTGTCCCCGCGAGTCCCGAAGGCGGTCCCTCCCATGCGCGCGATCCCCGTGCACCCCGCACCCCCCGCGGGCCGGGTGCACCCGGCGTCCACCCGGCTGCACTCGGCGGTGACCCGCCTCGCGGCGGTGGCCGTGGCGACCCTGGCCCTCGGCGGCTGCATGAGCGTGAGCGAGCCGGGGCGGCCGGCCCCCTCCGCGTCCGGGCGGCAGCGCGAGTCCGGGGCCCGGCCGGACGGCGGGAAGACGGCGCGGGACGGGCGGCCGGAGCCGGCGGACGCCAAGGGGGTGCGGGGGGCCGGCGGGAGCC
>NZ_JAIQLH010000050.1 GCF_020037025.1 Streptomyces huiliensis
CTTGCGGGCGGACAGCTTCCCGAGGATGTCGGCCTGGTAGATCCAGAGGACGCCCGACTTGTCGCGGCCCAGGACGTCGCCGTACGCCGACCCGCCCAGGTTGCCCGGGGAGAAGACGGTGTCGTACATGCTCCAGCCGGTGCCGACGCGCTCGGTGAAGCCCTTGTCGGCGTACCAGGCCTCGTTGTTCTTCTGGACGTAGTAGTGGCCGTCGCCCTCGCCGAACCGGTTGTGGCGCTGGGTCGCCAGCCGCATCTGCTTCCAGGCGGTCCGGGAGGCGTTGGTGTTCTTGCCCGCCTTGCGGGAGGTCAGGCCGCCCTTGCCGTTGGGCTGGTACGAGTAGTAGTCGCCCTTGTTGTCGATGGCGTTGAGCACCAGGAAGGGCGCCGCGCCGCTCGGGTCGGCGACGGTGGCCTTGGCCGCCGTCTTGTCGGCCGTCGCCTTGGGCGCGAGCCGGCCGGCCGCGGGCGC
>NZ_JAIQLH010000500.1 GCF_020037025.1 Streptomyces huiliensis
CCGAGCCGGGCTGGCGTGCCGAGCCGGGCAGGCGCCGGCCGCAGGCTCCTACGGCCGTGCGATCCGGTCGCCAAGCCACGACGTGATGCCGTCGACCGCCGTCCCGGCCAGGGCCGTGGGGTGGCCCAGGAAACCGTGGGGTGCCTCGGGGTAGACCCGGAGCTCGGCCTCGTTGCCGGCGGCCGACAGCCGGCCCGCCAGCGCCAGGCTGTCCTCCAGCACCACATCCCGAGCGCCGACGACCAGCAGGGCCGGGGGCAGTCCGCCGAGGTCGCCGTAGAGGGGGGAGATGTCGGGGACGGTCCGGTCCGCGACATGTCCGGCGTACGCCTGGAGGAAGTACTCGTCCGCGATGCGGCGGCCGGCCGGCGTGCTCGCGCTCAGGTCGTAGGTGCCGTAGACGAGCGCGGCGCCGGCGAACCGGTCGCTGACACCCCTGTCCCGCAGCCGCAGCAGGGTGGCCAGAGTGAGGGTGGCGCCGGCGGAGGCGCCGCCGATCGCCAGCCGGTCCGTTCCGAAGCGGGCGGCGGCCTCCTCGACCAGCCAGAGCGCCGCCGTCTCGCAGTCGTCGGGCGCCGCGGGCCAGGGGTGCTCGGGGGCCAGCCGGTAGTCGACGCTGACGACGGCGACGCCGAGGGCGTCCGCGAGCGCGCGGTTGCGCACGTCACCGTGCGCGGCGGAGTCCATGTAGAAGCCGCCGCCGTGGATGTCCAGGTAGACGCCGCGCGGCGGTCCACCGGCGGGGACGAGGATCCGGACGGGGACGCGTGCGCCCGCGGCCTCGGCCGTCTCCTCGACGGCGGGCGGCTCGGCGGCACGCGGGGCGGGCCGCTTCGCCCGCACCTCCCGGAGCTCCTCCCACGAACCGGGGCCGCGGCCCGCCGGTCGCGTCCGGTAGAACTCGCGGGCTTCGGCAGCCTGTTCCGCGGGTACGTCGGCGAACAGTGCGTCCAGCGCGAATCGCACGCGTCCTCCTCGTCGGTCGGGGTCCCGGCATCATCCGGGCTCGGCCGCACGCTACCGCCGGCCCGCGGGGCCCGGCCCACCGCCACCGCCGGCCCACGGGGCCCGACCCACCGCACTGGCGTGCGGGCGCCGACGCCCTCGCCGGTGCGCCCGCCCGAGGCCCGGGCGGCCCCGCCCGTGCGGAACGCGCGCTTCCTGGGGGTCCGGGGGCTTGCCCCCGGGAAACGGTGAAAGGGCGGGACCGGGGCCCCCCCCCCCCCCCCCCCGAAACGGTGAAAGGGCGGGACCGGGGCACCCCCACCAGCCCCCTCCACCACGCAGCGCCCCCTCACACCCCCACCCGGTGGATGGCCTCCCGTCCGATCTCCGTCAGCGGAGCGCCCGTCGCCCCGTGCCGCGTCGCGATGATCTCCGCCGCGATGGAGAGGGCCGTCTCCTCGGGCGTACGGCCGCCCAGGTCGAGGCCGATGGGGGCACGCAGACGGGACAACTCCCCTTCCGTGACGCCCGCTTCGCGGAGGCGGTGGACGCGGTCGGAGTGAGTGCGGCGGGAGCCCATGGCGCCGACGAAGGCGGCCGGGAGCCGGAGGGCGACCCGGAGGAGCGGGACGTCGAACTTGGCGTCGTGGGTGAGGACGCACAGGGCCGTGCGGGCGTCGGTGGGCGTGCGGCGGAGGTAGCGGTGCGGCCAGTCGACCACGACCTCGTCCGCCTCGGGGAAGCGGGCCGCCGTGGCGAAGACCGGACGGGCGTCGCAGACGGTGACGTGGTACCCGAGGAACTTGCCGACGCGGACCAGCGCCGCCGTGAAGTCGACCGCGCCGAAGACGATCAGGCGCGGCGGTTCGACGCCGGACTCGACGAGGAGGGTGAGGCCGCCGGGGCACAGCGTGCCGTCCGGCGACAGTTCCACGGTTCCCGTGCGGCCCGCGGCGAGCAGGGCGCCGGCCTGGGCCGCGGCCGCGCGGTCCAGGTCCGGCGGGCCGCCGAGGGTGCCCTCGGCGGTGCCGTCGGGGCGGA
>NZ_JAIQLH010000501.1 GCF_020037025.1 Streptomyces huiliensis
CCACGTCATCGTCGAGGAACCCCCGGTTCCGGAGCAGCTTGCCGAGCGCCCCGCCCGCTCCGGTGACGCCCCGGTGACGGTGTGGACGCTCTCGGGCCGCATGCCGTCCGGACTGGCGGCGCAGGCGCGGCGGTTGGGGGAGTGGCTCCGGGAACACCCGGACGCCGATCCGCACGACGTCGCGTTCTCGCTCGCGACGACGCGCGCGCGGCTCTCCCACCGGGCGGCGGTCGTCGGCCGTACCCGCGACGACCTGCTCACCGGCCTGGACCGCGTCGCCGCCGGGGAGCCGGACCCCGACGTGCTGCTGCCCACCCGGGCCCGCCCGGGGAGCGTCGCGTTCGTCATACCGGCTCCCGACGGACTGCGCCCGGACGGCATACCCCTGGATGGCATCCGCGAACTCCTCGAAGCGGAACCGGCGTTCGCCCACCGGATGCGCGAGTGCGCCGAGGCGCTCGCACCCCACGCCGACGGGAACCTGCTCGACGCCGTCAAGGCCGCCCCCGCCCCCGGCCGGCCCGACCTCGCCCGAGCCGTCTCCTTCGCCGTGACGGTGTCGCTGGCCGCGCTGTGGCGCGCCTACGGCGTCGAGCCGGACGCGGTGGTGGCCGCGCCGGGCGGGGAGGCGGCGGCCTCGGTGATCGACGGACGGCGCACGCTGCCCGAGGCGGCGCGCGCGGTGACGGACGCGCCCGCTCCCGGCGAGCCGCTGGCGGAGAGCGTGCGCGCCCGGCTGGCCGAAGGCTTCCAGGCGTTCCTGGAGATCGCCCCGCGGCCGGCGCTCACCGACGAACTCACCGCCGCCGTCTCGGCCGCGGGCGGCGACCCGGCCGACTTCCTCATCACCCGGCCCTCGGACCCGTCGGCCGGAGAGACCCCCGGCCACACCGCGTTCCTCCGCTCCCTGGCCCAGGCCCACGTGGGCGGCGTCCGCGTCGACTGGTCCCCGCTGTTCGCCGGCCGCGACGCACGCGCCGTCCCGCTCCCCACCTACCCGTTCCAGCGGCAGCGCTACTGGCTCACCGAGCGCACCCCGGACCAGGCCGCCGCCCCGCGCGAACCGGGCGCCGCCGCCCCGGCCCGCCCCGCGGACGGCGAGATCCGCCGCGGCGGTACGTACACCCAGCTGCTCCGCCGGGCCCACGTCGAACGCGCCATCGCCGAGGCCGTACCGCTCCTGGCAGCCGCGTCCCGCTTCCAGCCGTCGTTCGCCTCGGCCGCGGAACTGACGGGCGGCGCCCGCTCGGTCCTGGTCGCGGACGGGACCCCGGACCCCGCGGTGATCTGCGTCCCGTCGTTCCTCGCGGGCTCGGGTCCCCACCAGTTCGCCCGCCTCGCCGCCGAACTGCGGCCCCGGCTGCGGACGTCCGCCCTCCTCCTGCCGGGCTTCGGCAAGTCCGCGCCACTCCCCAAGACCTGGTCGGCCGCCGTCGACGCCATGGCCGAGGCCACCGCCGAGGCCGCGGGAGACGCGCCGTTCTTCCTCGTCGGCCACTCCGTGGGCGGCCTCATGGCCCGCGCGGTCGCCGAGCGCCTGCAGCGCGCCGGCACCCGCGCCCAGGGCGTCGCGATGATCGACACCTACGACATCGACGACGCCGGGGAGCGGGAGGCCCTGTTCGTCTGGGCGATGAGCGAGATCCTCGACCGGGACCCCACGGGCGTCGTGGTCAACGACGAGAACCTCATGGCCATGGGCGCCTACGTGCGCCTCTACGCCGAGTGGGAACCGGTGGCGGTCGAGGTCCCGACCCTCGCCGTCCGGGCCGTGGCCCCCGAGGCGTCCCACGGCGCCCCCGTCGAGCCCACCTGGAAGGCCGCCGACGCGGCCGAACCGGTCCTGGCCGATCACTTCTCGATCCTGGAGGAACGGGCGTCCACGACCGCCCGCGTCCTCGGCGCCTGGTTCGACCGGATCCGCACCGACCGGCCGCGAGGGACCTGACGGGCCCCGCCCCCACTCCACCCACCTCCCGAGGAGACTTCGATGCCCCACAACCCCCCGCCCACCACGGCAGAAGAGCTCGCCCGCCGCTGGGCGACCGACCCCCGCTGGAAGGGGGTGGAGCGG
>NZ_JAIQLH010000502.1 GCF_020037025.1 Streptomyces huiliensis
GTCCTGGTGGGCGAAGGCGGCCAGGTCGTTCTCCCGGACGCGGCCGAGCAGTTCGGTGAACGTCGGGTCGCCGGACAGGTCGTTGCGCAGCACCAGGGTGTTGACGAAGAAGCCCACGAGTCCGTCGAGCGCCGCGTCGGAGCGGCCCGCGACGGGCGCGCCGAGCGGGATGTCGTCGCCCGCGCCCAGCCGGTGGAGGAGTGTGGCGACGGCGGCCTGGAGCACCATGAACGTCGTGGTGCCGGTGGCCGTCGCGGCGTCGCGGAGGCCGCGGTAGACGGCCGGCGGTACCTGGGCGCGGACGGTGTCGCCGCGGTGGCCGGTGTCCCGGCCGCGCGGACGGTCGCGGGGCAGGGCGAGCTCCTCGGGCAGGCCGTCCAGGGCCTGCCGCCAGTAGGCGGTCTGCCGGTGGTGGACGCTCCGCTCGTCGGCCGGGTCGCCGAGCAGCTCGCGCTGCCAGAGCGTGTAGTCGGCGTACTGCACGGGCAGCGGCTCCCAGCCGGGTGCCGTGCCCGCCGCGCGGGCGGTGTACGCGGCGGTGAGGTCGTCGATGAACGGCAGCATCGACCACTCGTCACCGGCGATGTGGTGGAAGAGGAGCACGAGGACGTGGTCCTCGGGGCCCGCCTCCAGCACCGTGACGCGCAGCGGCAGTTCGCGCGCGAGGTCGAAGGCGTGCCGGACGGCCGCCTCGACGTCCGCCGACAGGGTCTCCTCCGTCGTCGCGGCGGTGTGCAGCGCGTCGGCGGGGTCGGGTGCGTCGAGGATCCGCTGGACCGGCCGGCCCTCGTGCTCGCCGACGACCGTGCGGAGGCTCTCGTGGCGCCGGGTCACGTCGGCGACGGCGTGCCGCAGCGCGTCCGCGTCGAGCGGGCCGGTCACGCGGACGACGAGCGGGACGTTGTACGTGACCCCGGAGCCGTCGAGGTGCCGGTCGAGGTTCTGGAGGTACCACATGCGCCGCTGGGCGTGCGAGAGCGGCAGCTCGGCAGGGCGCTCGCGGCGCGTCAGAGCGGGGCGGCGGTCGGCGCCCGGCGTGGTGCGCTCGGCGAGCGCGGCCGGGGTCGGGGCCTCGAAGAGGTCGCGGACGGCGAGGTCGGTGCCGAGTTCGGCGCGGATGCGGCTGACCAGGCGGGTGGCCAGGAGGGAGTGCCCGCCGAGGTCGAGGAAGTGGTCGTCGGGGCCGACGTCCTGGACGCCCAGCACTTCGCCGAAGAGGGCGCAGAGGAGTTCCTCGCGCTGGTTCCGGGGAGCACGCCCCGCGCCTCCGAGGTCGGGGGCGGGGAGGGCCTTCCGGTCGAGCTTGCCGTTGACGGTCAGCGGCAGCGCGTCGAGGACGACGAACGCCGACGGGACCATGTACTCCGGCAGCGCCGCCGCGAGCGACCGGCGGACGTCGGCGACGTCCACGGCACCGGCGGCCGGGACCAGGTAAGCGGCCAGGCGCTTGACACCGGGGACGTCCTCACGGACCACGACGGCCGCCTGAGCAACCGACGGGTGCCCGGTCAGGGCGTCCTCGATCTCCCCCGGCTCGACCCGGTATCCCCGGATCTTCACCTGGTCGTCGACCCGCCCCAGGAAGTCCAGCAGCCCGTCCTGCCGCCACCGCACCACGTCACCCGTCCGGTACATCCGGGCGCCGGGCTCCCCGAACGGATCCGCCACGAAACGACCGGCGGTGAGGCCGGGACGGTCGAGGTAGCCACGCGCCAGGCCCACGCCCGACACGTACAGCTCGCCGGGGACACCGACCGGGACCGGCCGCAGCCAGGCGTCGAGGACGTGGGCACGGGTGTTCCAGATCGGACGCCCGACGGTGGCGGTGTCGCTGTCCAGCGTGCCGCCGCCGAGGGTGTTGATCGTGTACTCGGTCGGACCGTAGAGGTTGTAACCGATCAGGCCGGGGGTGTCCTTCAGCCGCGTCCACAGCGACTCGGGCACGGCCTCACCGCCGAGGAGGACGAGGACGGGCCGGTGCCGCCCGTCGTCCAGCAGCCCGCACTCC
>NZ_JAIQLH010000503.1 GCF_020037025.1 Streptomyces huiliensis
CTTGGAGGACCACAACCACACCGGCGGGGCATCCCGTTCCTTCGACAAATGCTCGACCTTCAGTCGGATCAACGTGCCCTCGACCACGGGTAGTTCGCCGTCGTGGTCGAGCCATGAGGAGCGGTGGGTGAGCCTTGGGTGGACCCGGTCCCATGCCTGGGTTTCAGCCTTGCCGTAGTTGCTGGTGTCCGTGATCGTGGTGATCGCGGGCTCGGGCCAGGTCTCCGGCTTGGCGAAGCGGAATTCCGGGCCGTGCTTGGGCGGCCGCCCGCCCTTCGGGTCGTGGACGCGAGGCGGCTTCGGCAGGCGCATGACGCGGTCGGAGCGGACCCGGCCGACCAGCTCGACGGGCAGGTCGCGCAGGACCCAGGCCAGGCGGGTGACGTCGTAGCCGGCATCGCTCACGATCACGATGTCCGGGTCCCCGGCCTGCCATTGACCGCCGGCAATGAGCCGCTCGACGACTCCTCGCAGCTGAGCGGCGGTGATCGCGGTCGCGTCGTCCGCGGGGCCGAGCCGAATCACATCGAGGATCGCGGTCCAGGACGTGGCGCCCGGCTCCAGCACGGCGACGAAGGAATACGGCCAGCCCGGAATGAATTGCGACGCCCTCTTCGCACGGCCGTAGACATGGCAGAACAACCGGTCTGCCGAGCACGGCGCGTCCGAGCGGAGCCACGGCGACACATCGACGGCCAGGACCAGGCGCCCGCCCTCGAAACGCGGCAGCGACAGGCATGCCAGCACGGTCCGCAGCTGGTCGACGTCGATGCGGCCGTGGTTCAGGCCGCCGTACATCGCGCCGTGCCCACGTCGATGTTCGGGCAGCAGCGTCAGGTCCACCGGGGACCTCACCGCCCCGTCCGCACACAGCACCGCGTCCACCAGCTCGAACAACGCGTCGCGCCGGGCGGTCAGACACTCGTAGAACTCGCCCCGGAAGCGTGACGCTTCCGCGAACGCTTCCCTACCGGACAGCATCAGGCAGCAGACTCACCCTCACGGCCTTCGTCGTGGTCACGTGCGTCCTTGGTCGGAGCACATGAT
>NZ_JAIQLH010000504.1 GCF_020037025.1 Streptomyces huiliensis
AAGGGCCGGAAGAAAAAGGACAAGCTAAGGAGCCGCTCGACACGACGGGTTACGAATGGCATACAGGAACCATGCCCACGATGTTGTCAACTACATCGACGGGAAGCGCAGCAGTTCGACATTGCGACAAGTCATTCACAGGGAGCAGGTCGGCTCCGCCGCACTGGTTGAAGGGGCTACCGATGGGAAGTCCGGCAAGATTGCCATTGCCGACTCCCGTGTCGTGGGTAGTCGATCCCTCCGAGCGGGCGCCATGGTGGTTGGTGCAACTGGTACCGAAGGCCGGGGAGAGGAAGTCGCCGACGCCTCCCGCCCAGGCGGGGGACGCCGCATAGCCGGCTCCCATCAGCGTCAGAGCCACGACAGTTCCGCGAGTGAGGGTGCGAGTCATCATGTACGGCCTAACGAACACTCTGGAACATAGGCACGAGATGCACTGATCGAGCGATGGGACGCCGCCCGTGAGAACGGCGCACCGCCGCCCCAGCGCCGCCCCGGCCTCGGGCGACTTCGCACAGGGCACGCTCGACTTCGGCTGACGAGACGACGGCGCAGGAGCATCGAAGCGGCCTCCATACGCTCCAGGATGACCAGGGTCTCCGGCTGCCCGATCAGTGCGTGCCGGCCGTGGGAGGCGGGTCGACTGCCCGGCCCGTACGCCCGCAGCAGCTCCTCCAGGCGTTCGCGGTGCTGCTCCACGAGCGCCTCCAGGCGCTCGATGTACCCCTGGCGTTCCTCGAATCGTACTGCGCTCAGCTTGTCATTTAAGAGGTGACGCAGATAGGCGTGGTGGGGCTACCCCAGAAGTAAGCTTGTTCTTTTTCTTCCGGCCCTCGAACGTAGCCTCGTACTGGGT
>NZ_JAIQLH010000505.1 GCF_020037025.1 Streptomyces huiliensis
CACGTCGTCGGCCTCGTACCCGTCGACGGCGAAGCGCGGCACCCGCATGTGGTCCAGCAGCTCGCCGATCAGCTCCACCTGCCCCTTGAACTCGTCCGGGGTCTTGGAACGGGTCGCCTTGTACTCCGCGTACTCCTCGGAACGCCAGGTCTTGCGCGACACGTCGAACGCCACCGCGAAGTGCGTGGGGCTCTCGTCACGCAGGGTGTTCGCGAGCATCGACGCGAAGCCGTACACCGCGTTCGTCGGCTGACCGTCGGAGGTCGTGAAGTTCTCCGCGGGCAGCGCGAAGAACGCCCGGTAGGCCATGGAGTGCCCGTCCATCAGGAGCAGGCGGGGACGGCCTCCCTCACCTCCCCCCACGGCCCCGGGGCCGGTCGGTTCGGTCGCGTCGGACGGTGATTTCGATGCCTTTGCTGCCACGCCCCCGATCCTGCCACGACCCACTGACAATCCCCGCCACACCGCCGCCGCCCCGGTTGTCGGACCCCCGTGACAGGATCGTCACCGGCAGCACTCCACGCGAACCGCCTCACCGCTCAGGGGGACGACATGGCAGGCAAACCACCGACCGGCGACCCCGTCCAGGACGCTCCCGAGGTCACCGCGCCACAGCACGCCGCGGCGGGCCTCGCCGCCGTCGGGCACTCGCTGCGCGCCGCCCAGCGGCAGATGGGCGTCCGGCGCACCGCGCTCACCCTGCTCAGGGTCAACCAGAAGGACGGCTTCGACTGCCCGGGCTGCGCCTGGCCCGAGCCGGAGAAGCGGCACACCGCGGAGTTCTGCGAGAACGGCGCCAAGGCCGTCGCCGAGGAGGCGACGCTCCGCCGCATCACCCCCGCTTTCTTCGCCGCCCACCCGGTCGCGGACCTCGCCGGCCGCAGCGGCTACTGGCTCGGCCAGCAGGGCCGCCTCACCCGCCCCATGTACCTCGCGGAGGGGGCGGACCACTACGAGCCGGTGAGCTGGGAGCGGGCCTTCGGCATCATCGCCGACGAACTGCGCGCCCTGGAGTCGCCCGACGAGGCCGTCTTCTACACCTCGGGACGCACCAGCAACGAGGCCGCGTTCCTCTACCAGCTGTTCGCCCGCGAGTTCGGCACCAACAACCTGCCCGACTGCTCGAACATGTGCCACGAGTCCTCCGGCTCCGCCCTCACCGACACCCTCGGCGTCGGCAAGGGCAGCGTCCTGCTGGAGGACCTCTACAAGGCCGACCTGATCATCGTCGCCGGGCAGAACCCGGGCACCAACCATCCCCGGATGCTCTCCGCCCTGGAGAAGGCCAAGCGCGGCGGCACGAAGATCATGACCGTCAACCCGCTGCCCGAGGCGGGCCTCGAACGGTTCAAGAACCCACAGAACGCCCGCGGCCTCGCCGGCTCCGGCACCCCCCTCACCGACCTCTTCCTCAAGATCCGGCTCGGCGGCGACCAGGCCCTCTTCCGCCTCCTCAACCGGCTGGTCCTGGAGACCGAGGGCGCCGTCGACGAGGGCTTCGTCCGCGAGCACACCCACGGGTACGAGGAGTTCGCCGCCCTCGCCCGCACCGCCGACTGGGACGAGACCCTGCGGGCCACCGGCCTGACGCGGGAGGAGATCCTGGCGGCCCTGCGCATGGTCCTCGACTCCGAGCGCACCGTCGTCTGCTGGGCCATGGGCCTCACCCAGCACAAGCACGCCGTCGTCACCATCAAGGAGGTCGTCAACCTCCTGCTGCTGCGCGGCGC
>NZ_JAIQLH010000506.1 GCF_020037025.1 Streptomyces huiliensis
CCGCGGCCAGCAGCCGCCCCAGAGCCCGCGTCCGCCGGCCAACCCGTCCCGCGCGGGCGGTCTGACCCAGAGCGGTCTGCCGACGCGCGTCCCGGGGAGCACCCCGGGCGCGGGCGCCCCGACCGGCGGTCCCAGCCTCTTCGACGCCTCGCCGCCCGCCGGCGCGGGTGACGACGCCTCCGCCAAGGGCGCGGACGGCCGTTCCGGCCTCCCGTCGCGCGGCAAGCGGCCCGCCGTCATCGCGCCGGTGGGCAAGGACCGCCGCCCGCAGCAGCCGCCGCAGCGCGGCGAGGGCACCGGCAACGGCCTGCCCGTCCGCGGTGGTGCCGGTGACAAGGGCGAGACGGGCAAGCAGGGCCTGCCGAAGCGCGACCGCAAGAGCACGCCCGGCGGGCTCCCGGTCCGCGGCGAGGCCACGCCGTCCGCCCTGCCCGAGCTCCCCCAGCGCGGCGGCGCCGGCACCGGCCTGCCGCAGCGCGGTGGCAACGAGGGCGGTCTGCCGCGGCGCGCTGGCGACGAGAGCGGCCTGCCCCAGCGCGGTGCCGCCGGGAACGCCGGCCTGCCGCCCCGCAACGCGCTCTCCGGCCTGCCGAAGCGCGGCGACCGCAAGAACACCCCCGCCGAGCCGCCGGCCCGCCCGGCGCCGAGCTGGGGCAACGACCGCTCCCCCGCCGCGCCGGTGGACGACTGGCCGCTCTCCTCGAACGGCTCCTCGCGCGCCGCGCAGGACACCCCGCGCGGCCACGACAGCGTCGAGGCCCCCGAGCGCGCCGAAGGACCGTCCGCCACCGGGCAGTTCCCGCAGCTCGCGCCGGTGCCGGAGCCCGAGAGCAGCAGCACCGGACGGCACGCGCTGCCCGCCGCCCCCGGCGACACCGGTTCGTTCGCCCGCCCGGAGACCCGGCCGGAGACCCGGCCGCAGACCGACGGCCCGGGTTCCACCGGGCAGTTCCCGCGCCTGGCGCCGGTGCCCGAGCCGGAGAGCAGCAGCACCGGACGGCACGCGCTGCCCTCCCGCGACGCCGCGGCCCCGGCCGACCCGAGCGCCACCGCCGCCTTCCCGCAGCTGGCGCCCGTGCCGGACGCCGA
>NZ_JAIQLH010000507.1 GCF_020037025.1 Streptomyces huiliensis
TCCCGCGACGCCGCGGCCCCGGCCGACCCGAGCGCCACCGCCGCCTTCCCGCAGCTGGCGCCCGTGCCGGACGCCGACGGCGCCGGGCGGATCGTTCCGCCTGCCGGCACCGGCCGCTTCGGACAGCAGGACGCCGGACGGCGGGACGACGCGCGGAACGGCGCGCAGGAGTCGACGCCGCTCTTCCAGGAGCTGGAATCGCACTGGTTCCACGGCCAGGAGGAGACCCGCGAGCGGACCCCGGAGCCCCCCGCCGCCCCCGTGGCCCCCGACGTCACGGCGCAGACCCCGCTGCCGGACTGGCGCGAGTCCCCCAACGACGAGCGCTGGCGCCGGGCCGAGCAGGTCCGGGTGCCCGCCGCCGACGGGACCACCTCGTCGGGTCTGCCCCGCCGTGTGCCGCGGGCCAACCTCGTCGAGGGCACGGCACAGCAGCAGGCCCTGCCGGAGGGTCCGCAGGTCTCGCGCGCGCCGGACGACGTGCGCGGCCGGCTGACCAACCTCCGTCGAGGCATCCAGCAAGGACGTCAGGCCGGCACCAGCCCGGCCTCCGGTAGCCACCACGGTGGCCCCACCTACCAGCAGGAGCGTTAGTTGAGTCCGATGAGCCAGGCGGCGCAG
>NZ_JAIQLH010000508.1 GCF_020037025.1 Streptomyces huiliensis
GCTGCGGTCGGCGTTCCAGCTCTGGGCGGAGGCGGCGGCGTTGTCCCACACCTTGACGGGGGCGTCGAAGCCGTGGCCGTTGCCGGTGAACTTGTACAGCGTGGTCAGGTTCTTGCCGGCGTCGGTCCGGCCGTTGTTGTAGAGGACGGCGATGTCGGCCTTGCCGTCGCCGTCGAAGTCGCCGGTCGTGGTGCTGGGGACGGCCTTGTTGGCGACGAAGAAACCGGAGGCGGC
>NZ_JAIQLH010000509.1 GCF_020037025.1 Streptomyces huiliensis
TCGTGGTGCTGGGGACGGCCTTGTTGGCGACGAAGAAACCGGAGGCGGCGGACATCGGGCCGTCCTTGCCGGCGGCGTTCTTGGCCCGGACGGTCAGCGTGTGCGGGCCGTCGGACAGCTCGGTGGTGTCGAGCGACGCGGAGTACTCGGTACCGCGGCTGGCGACGGAGTCCACCAGCCGGCCGTCGATGTAGAACTCCGCGCCCGTGGGCGTGCCGACGCTCTCGGAGACCGACGCCGTGAGGGGGACCTGCCCGCTCAGGATCGCCTGGTCGGCCGGTCCGGTCGCCTTGGCCACGGCCGGGCTCGCGTTGGTGTCCTCGGCGCCCGGCTCCGGCGTGACCGGTCCGTCGACTATGTTGTTGTATCGGTAGGCGTGGTATCCCTCGGTGGGGTGGCCCGAGAGCCAGTAGTCGTTGAAGTCGCCCTTGTAGCGCTGGGTGACGACTCTGCGGCCGCTCTCGGAGTAGTAGTAGAACGTCTGGGCCGCCTTGTTGATCCAGCCGGCGAAGATGATGACGTGGGTCTGCGTGTTGTTGAGGATGTCGCCGGGCTTCAGCTCCGAGGTGCTGATCCTGGTCGTGACATCGCGCAGGGACCAGGTGTTGCGGCTCTCCTTGAGCATCCAGGCCATGGAGACGTAGCCCGAGCAGTCCTGGCGGTACCAGCCGCCCGTCGCGTCGTCCTTGTACCAGCTGTAGGGCGATTCCAGACCGTTCTTGCTGTACGGGACCTTGTAGGCGGCCCAGTCCCGCGCCCGGTCCAGCACCTGCTGTCTCGTGACGCGGCTGCCGGCCGCGGCGCCGTGGCCGAGGGTGCCCGTCGAGACGACCGGCATGCCGTCGGACTGCCGGGACTCGGCCTGTGCCGCCGTCCCGGCGGCCAGGGCGGCCGACGCGATGGCGGCCACGAGGAACAGGGACGCGCCGCGGCGGGCGGGTCTTTTCAGAAGCATGGGTATCTCCGGGTACGTCGAAGTAGGGAACCGCGCAGGCGCGTAACAGTCCTTGTGAGAACTGGTGTTCACGGCCAACCGCATCGGCGGTGCGGTGTCGCGGTGGTGGGTGCCTGCATCACCCTGACGAAGCCCGTGGCGAGGATGTGACGGCGGAGGCGGAAGAAGTTCGGATCGAGCAACCGGCCCGGTGGAAACGGAGCCCCCCGCAGTGCGGCAGCACGACGGGGGGAGACCGGTGGGTACGTCGGTACGTCGGTACGTCGGTACGTCGGTACGTCGGTACGTCGGTACGTCGGTACGGAGGCGTGTCAGGCCAGGTCGCTGCGGTACCACCGCCAGGAGCTGAACCCACGGCTGTCCCAGGCCGCGGCCGGCGGGGCGACCGCCTCGGCGCGCCCGGCGAAGGTGAACAGCCGCACCTCGCCCTTGCCTTCGGCGTTCTCCCCACCGTTGTAGAGGACGCCCAGGTCCGCCTTGCCGTCGCCGTCGAAG
>NZ_JAIQLH010000051.1 GCF_020037025.1 Streptomyces huiliensis
CCGCCTGCCGTCGCCCGAACCGCCGCCCGCCGCCATGCCGCCCGCGCCGCGGCTGCCTTCGGTACTGCCCCCGGTACCGGCCTCGGCGCCAGGCCCGGTACCGGCCGCGTCGCCGACCTCAGCGCCGGCCGCGTTCCCGACCTCAGCACCGACCACGCCACAGACCTCGCTGCCGGCCCCGGCACCCGCCGCGTCACCGGAGGCACCGCCGACCGCCGCCCCACCGCCGTACCCCGGCCCGGCACCCGTCGGCGCCGACGACCCGCGGACCGCGGCCGCCGCCCGACACCGCTCCCGCGTCGGCGCGGCGCACCAGGCGCATCTCGCGGCCTGCTCGGCGGCGCACCTGCGCTTCCTGGAGAGCCGGTACCGCGTCAACTCCCTCCTGACCGCACACGCGTCGGGACCCGCCGCCACGGCCGCCGCGCCACCCCCGCCCCTCCCGCTCCCGGCCCCGCCCCCCACCGGCCCCGGCAGCACGCCACCGCCCGCCGGCCGTCCCGGTCCCGTCCTGGACCGCCGGCAGCTCGAACGGCTGGCGCTCGGCACGGTCTCCGAGGTCTTCGGCCCCCGCTTCCGCGCCCTCGACGGCCACACACGCCGCAACCGGCTCCCCGCCCCGCCCCTGCTCCTGATCGACCGGGTGCTCGGCATCGACGCCCCGCCCGCGGCGCTCGGCCCGGGCGCCATCCGGAGCGAGACGGACCTGCGGCCCGGCGCCTGGTACCTCGACGCCGGCGGCCGGCTGCCCGCCGCGCTGCTCGCCGAGTCATGCCAGGCCAACCAGGTCCTCCTCACCTGGCTCGGTGTCGACTTCCTCCACCGCGGCGACCACGTCTACCGGGCGCTCGGCCAAGAGATCACCTTCCACGGCAGCCCGCCCGCGGCGGGACGGACGCTGCGTCAGGAGGTCCGCGTCCTCCGGCACGCCGACCACGACGGCGTCCACCTCGCCTTCTTCGAGGCGGACTGCTTCGCGGGCGACACGCTCCTGATGAGCCTCCGGGAGGGGCGGGCGGGGCTCTTCACCGGGGAGCGGCTCGCCGCCGCGGACGGCCTCCGTTGGGACCCCGCTCCCACCCCGTCCCCCGATCTCCCGTACGACCCGCCGCCCGCGGACGGGCCGGCCCCGCGCGGCTTCACGCCCGAGGCCGTCCGCGCGTTCGCCGACGGCCGCCCGTACGACTGCTTCGGCCCCGGCTGGGAGCCCGCCCGCGCCCACGCCCGTACGCCGCGCGTCGACGGCGGGCGGCTGCTGCTGCTCGACCGGGTCACGGAGTGCGACCCGGCGGGCGGCGCCTGGGGGCGCGGCCTGCTGCGGGCGGAGACGGACATCCGGCCCGACGCCTGGTACTTCGCCGCCCACTTCCCGAACGACCCGTGCGTGCCCGGCAGCCTCATGGCGCACGCGGCCTTCCAGGCGATGGCCTTCCACCTGGCGGCCCTGGGGCTGACGCTCGGGCACGACGGCGCCCGCTTCGAGCCCGTGCCCGGCCGCACGATGACGCTCCTCTGCCGCCGCCAGGCCACCCCCGCCGACCGGCGGATCGCCTACGAGGTCCACGTCGGCGGCCTGCGGCGCGGCCCGGAGCCGGCCCTCTACGCCGACGTCCTGATCTCCGTGGACGACGTCCCCGCCGTCCTCTGCCGGAACATGTCCCTGCGCCTGGTCGCCGACGCCCCGCCCGCCGCCGGTGCCCCGCCCGCCGCCGACGCGCGGGCGGACGCGCCGGTACGGCGGCTGTGCCGGGAGACCGTCGACCCGGCCGCCGACGCCTGGGTGCACGACCACTGCCCGACGCTGACCCTCCCCACCCTCCCCATGATGTCCGTCGCCGACCGGCTCGCGGCGGCCGCCCACGAGGCCACCGGCACCCCGGCCGGCCGGCTGTCCCTGCGGCGCGTCCACATCCGCCGCTGGCTCACCGTCGACCGGCCGCTGCACCTGGCCGCCGAGGTGCGCCCCACCGCCGACGGAGGCGCGGAACTCACCCTGCTGCGCCACGAGGCCGACGCCGACGGCCCCGCCTGGGAGACCGCCGCCACCGGCACCCTCCTCCCGCCCGCCGCCCGGCCCGCGCGCCCCCGTCCGTTCCCGCCGCTCGCCGACGCCGTGCCCGAGCCGCTGCCGTACGAGACGGGCGCCATGTTCCACGGCCCGGCCTTCCACTTCGTCACCTCCCTGCGCGTCGGCGGCGGCGGTTCCACGGCCGTCCTCGACGCGGGCCACCCCGGTGTCCCGCGCGGCCTGCTGCACCAGGGGCTGCTCGACGGGGCCTGCCACACCGTCCCGTTCGGCCAGCTGTGGCGCTGGTCGCCCGACGTCCCCCGGGACTGCCTCGCCTACCCGTGGCGGCTGGAGGCGCTCGACGTGTACGAGCCGCTGCCCGACGCGGGCCCGGTCCGCTGCGAGGCCCGGTTCCGCGGATTCCACACGGACGGCCCGGGCTTCCCCGTCGTCGACTTCCAGCTCGGCGCGGGCGGCCGGGTGGCGGTCGCCTGCACCCTCGTCTCCGTCCTGCTGCCCGCCGGGGGCTGGGCGGACGTGCCGTTCGCGCTGCGCCACGCCTTCCACCGCGACCGCCGCTACGTCCCGGGCGCCGGCGTCTCCCGCACCGAGGGCGGCGTCACCACCCTCACCCTGGCCGCCGCCCGGGCACACGACTGGCTGCCCGGAACCGTCCTCTCCCTCTACGGCCTGCCCCCGCGCGACGCCCTCGCCGACCACCTGGCCGTCCTCGCCGTCAAGGACCACGTCGCCCGCCTCGCCCACGTCCACCCCTGCGCGGTGACCGTGGCACCGGACCTGCGCGGCGCCCACGCGGAGGGGGATCCGGGAACGCGGTACGGGGTCGAGGTCACGCGGACCGACGGCGGCGTCCGCGTCACCTCGACCGCCCCGGCCGCCTCCACCACCGGCTGACGGCCTCCGCGGACGCCGCCTCCGCGTGGCTCCGGGCCTTGCCGGGCCCGCCCGGCCCGGAGCCACGCCGGCCCGCCCGCCGGCACGCCCCGCAGCGGTGTCACCACTGGCACCAAGCGGCCGAACGGCCACCCCGCCCGTACTGGCAGGGCGCCAGGGGTGCGGGCCACCGGCCCACCCTCCGGAAGGGACCGGTCCCATCCCCTCAGAGATCCGCTCGGCGCCCGCCGACCGCACCGCCCCGGCCGGCCCGCGGCCACCCCGGCGTCCACCAGTTCGCCCGCCCCGCGAGCCGCATCACCGCCGGCACCAGCAGCCCCCGTACCGCCGTCGCGTCCAGGAGGGCGGCCAGTGCCAGGCCGACGCCCACCGCCTTGAGGAAGACCAGGCCCGAGGCGGCGAGCGCGGCCATCACCACCGCCAGGATGGCCGCCGACCAGGTGAAGAGGCTCGCCGTCCGGTCCACGCCGCGGGCCACCGCGAGTGTGGTGCCGGCGCCCCGGCGGCGTTCCTCCACGATGCGGGCGAGCAGGATGCACTCGTAGTCCATGGAGAGGCCGAAGGCGATGCAGAAGACGACGATGGGGAGCACCACGTCCGTCGTGCCGGTGACCGTGAAGTCGCCTACCAGCCACCGCAGATGGCCTTCCTGGAAGACGAAGACCAGCGCGCCGAAGGTCGCGCACAGGCTCAGCGTGTTGAGGACCAGCGCCTTGGCGGCCAGGACCGGGCGCCGGGTCAGTGCCAGGACCAGGACGAACATCGCCGAGGCGGTCAGCACCAGGGCAACCGGCAGGCGGTCGGCGATCGGCCGCCGGGCGTCGAGGGACTTCGCGCCCATGCCGCCGACGAGCGCCGGGGCGGGCGCCGACAGGGCCCGGATCCGGCGGGTCCGTTCCGCGTTCCTCGGTCCGCCCGGTTCGCCCCGGGCGACGGCCCGCAGGAACACCCCGTGCGGGGACCGGAAGAGGGCGGACGCCGCCGTCGGCCCCGCGATCCGCCGCCCGTCGCGGTACCGGCCGGTGGCCGTCTCCACCAGCATCGTCCCCCGCTCCAGGGAGATCCGGCGGGCGTAGGCGTCCAGTTCCCCGCTCCTGCCGCGCGCGTCGAAGCGCGGCAGGACGACGGTGGTCGCCCCGAGCCCGCTGTACGGGAAGTCCTCGCGCAGCGCCGCGCCGACCCGTCCGGCGGCCGAACCGGCCGGCAGCACCCGGTCGTCGAACAGGCCGAACCGCACCTGGGTGAAGGGCGCCGCCAGCAGCACCAGCAGGCAGACCACGGGCAGGCCGCAGAGCAACGGCTGCCGGGTCACCGCCTTCGCGATCCTCCCCCACCGCCCCAGCCCGCCCGCCGCCGCGTCCGGCCGCACGCGCCGCCGGCGGGCGAAGACGTCGAACCGGTCGAGCCGGTCGCCGAGCAGCGCCAGCACCGCCGGCAGCACCACCAGGCTGCCGATCGCCGCCATCACGGTCACCGCCATGCCGGCGCAGGCGATGGACCGCAGGACGGGGTGCGGGAAGACCAGCAGCGCCGCCATCCCGCAGGCCACCGTCCCGGCGGAGAACGCCACCGCCCGGCCGGCCGTCCGCAGCGCGGTGCGCAGCGCCGGCGCGGTCGCCGCGCCCGCCCGCCGCTCCTCCCGGTAGCGGCTCACCAGGAACAGGCAGTAGTCGATGGCCAGGCCGAACGCCAGGGCCGTGCTGATGTTCAGCGCGTACGCCGACACCTCGCCGAAGGCGGCGAGCACCCGCAGCACCGCCGTCGTGCCCAGCGCGGCGAACACCCCGACGGCCACCGGCAGCAGGGCGGCCACCAGCGACCCGAAGACGAGCAGCAGCAGGGTGAAGGCCACCGGCAGGGCGATCAGCTCGCTCAGCCCCGCGTCCCGCGACGCCTGCCGCGCCACCTCCGCCCGTACCGCCGCGTCCCCGCCCGCCGCCACGTCCAGCGGCCCGGTCCGCCCGGTGACGCGGGGGACGACGCGGGCCGCCGCCCGGCCCGTCTCGTGGTCGTCGCCGCGCAGCCAGCCGAGGATGAGGGCGTCGTGCCGGCCGGCGGAGCGCAGTTCCGGCGTGCGCGCGTCCCAGTAGGACCGGACTCTGGTCACCGCCGGGTCGGCGCGCAGGCGTGTGGCCACGCTACGGGCGGCGGTGCGGGCCGCCGCGGAGTCCACCGTCGTGCGCGCGCCCGTCACGTGGGCCAGCAGGACGACGTCCGGGGCGTCGGCCCCGAAGTCGCGGCCCAGGATCTCGTCGGCCCGTACGGACTCGGCCCCCGGCGGGACCATGCCGCCGGACGAGACGCGCTGGGCGACGTCGTGCCCGGCGAGCCCCGCCAGCACCGCCACGACGACGGCCGTGAGCACCACCGCGTACCGGTGCCGCACGGCGAACGGCGTCCGCCCCGGCGGGGCTCCCGGGGGGCCGGGGGCGGGGGTGACCGGGGGTTTCTCCGTCGTCTCGGCGGACATGTGGTCCCGGTCCTCCCGGCGTCGGCGTGCGGTGGGCGCGTGCGGTGGGGCCCGCGCGGTGGGCGTCCCTCCTCCGTCTTCGGCCCGGACGCAGCCCCGCCTGAGCCCGCGAACGAGTGGAAACCGCCCCCGGGCCGGGTGTCAGGGAAGGTCGCGCGCGGGCAGTTCGACGACGCCGGTGCCGGTGAGGACCGGCCCGCCGCCCGCGCCGGCCACACTGATCCCGCAGCCGAACGCGGACCGCCCGGCGGGGAGCCCGGCCCCCGCTCCCGCCGCCTCGGCCAGCCGGACCGTGGCGGTGACCGCGTCCCCCGCGTGGACCGGGGCGAGGAAGGCGAGGGCGAGCTCCCGCACGTGCGCGCCGGGGTCGGCGAGGAGGGGGACGGCGGTGAGGGTGAGGACGCCCTGTGTCATCCGGCGGTCCCCGGTCATGTGGTGCGCGCCTAGGTCGCCGGTGAGGCGGGCGCAGGTGTCGATGTCCTCGGTGGTGAAGACGGCCGTGGCGGTGCGGGTGAGGAGCGCGGCGGCGCCTTCCTCCTCGGCGCTCGCCGACGGCGGTACGACCGGCGCCGGTCTGCCCACGGAAAGTGCGCCCACGGAAGGTGCGCCCGCGGACGGTCCGCCCAGCGCCGTCCGGTCGACGACGAGGCCCGTGCTGCCGCCGCTGATCACCGGCTCGTCCTCGTCCCCGCACCGGACCCGGGCGTCGAAGGCGATCCGGGTCAGGGGCGCACCCGCGCCGGCCGGTTCCAGCCGGGTGACGCGCAGTTCGGCGGTGAGCGTCTCGTCCCGCCCGATCGGGCGCCGGGACGTCCAGGCCATCCGCCGGGACAGGTAGTCGAGGTCGCCGCCGAGCTTGGTCAGCGGGGCGACGGCCATGAGGTACGGCAGGTGGGCGGGCGGCGGGGCGTCCTGAGCGGCGCCGCTCAGGGCGCGGAACGCGCGGACTTCCTCGTCGGTGTACCGCTTGGTCCACGTCAGCACGGTGCCGACGGAGATCTCGCCATGGGCGGCGTTCCTGATGGTGGACGACGACAACTTCCCCTCCGGCGCTGACGGAACGGCGTGCTGAGAGGCGGCCGGCCCGGCGCGGGGGCGGCCGCCCGGGCGTCATCATGCCGGTACGGCGGGGTGGAGCGGAGGGGCGGTCGGCGATGTGGCCCGCGCCACCCGGCGGACCCGCCCGACGGTCCGTCAGGGACTCGTCGTCGAGACCACGAACACCCGCGGGTACCGCGGGTCGTCGAGGTTCGCCGTGACCTCGATGTTGGGCTTGGGCTTGTCCTCCTCGCGGACCGTGCCCGTCCAGTGGTGCTTGCCCTCGAACTTCCAGCCGACGGTGGCGGCCTCCTCCTCGTCGATGGTGACGTCGCCGTCCTCCAGGTCGGAGGGCTTCATGCCGTGCTCGTTCAGCCACTGGTCGAACTTCGCGCCGGTGGTGGTGAACTGGAGGAAGAGGGAGCTGGACTTCCAGGAGTTGGTCTCGAAGTGGGCGACGTTCTCCGCGTCCGCCGGCACGGTCACCTCGTAGATCCGCCGCTGGAGCCGGGAGGGCCAGCCCTCCTCCAGGCCGGTGATGGTGTGCTCCTCCTGCTTGTCGCCGTTGCCGTCGCGGCTCTGGAGCGCGGAGATGTAGAGGTAGCCGGCCGGGATGGCGACGAGCAGGAAGACGGCCAGGGCCTTGAGCCAGCGGCGCGGGCGCGGGGTGCCGGGAGCGCCGCCGGGCGTCTCCGCGGTGTCCTCGCGGTCCGTGTGCTCCATGGTGATCACCCGCGGCCCGCCCGCGCGTACCGCTCGTACCGTTCGACGCGGCGCCGGTTGGCGCGCCGGAAGCGGCGGGCCACCAGCCGGGCGAGGTCGGCGGCGCCGACCATGCCGGCCTCGGGGCCGAGCTGGGCGCGGACGATGCGGGCCTCGGGGCGGTAGCCGCGGCCGGTCAGGTGGCGGCGGAAGGCGTCCCGGGCGGGGCCGATCAGCAGGTCGTCGGCGGCGCTGACGCCGCCGCCGATGACGAAGCAGGACGGGTCGAGGGCGGCGGCGAGGTTGGCGATGCCGACGCCCAGCCACTGGCCGATGTCCTGGAGCAGCTCGACGCACATGGCGTCGCCGTTGCGGGCGAGCTCGGTGATGAGCGGGCCGGTGATCTCGGGGATGTTCCCGCCGACCCGGTCGATGATCCCGTACGCCACCGGGGACTCGGCGGCGGCCAGCTCGCGGGCCTCGCGGACCAGCGCGTTGCCGGAGCTGTACTGCTCCCAGCAGCCGCGGTTGCCGCACGGGCAGCGGTGGCCGCCGGGCACGACCTGCATGTGCCCGAACTCGCCGGCGACGCCGTACTTGCCGCGCTTGACCTGCCCGTCCTCCAGGATCGCGCCGCCGATGCCGGTACCCAGCGTGATCATGACGAGGTGGTCCTCGCCCCGGCCGGCGCCGAAGCGCCACTCGGCCCAGGCGGCGGTGTTGGCGTCGTTGTCGACCATGACGGGGACGGCCAGCCGGCCGGCCAGCCGGTCGCGCAGCGGCTCGTTGCGCCAGGACAGGTGGGGGGCGAACAGGACCCGGTTGCGGTCGGCGTCCACCCAGCCCGCCGCGCCGATGCCGACGGCGTGCACGTCGTGCCGGTCGGAGAGGTCGAGGACCAGCTCGACGATGGTGTCCTCGACGACCTTGGGGCTCTTGGACTTGTCCGGCGTCTCGGTGCGCAGCTTCTCCAGGATCGTGCCGTCGGCGTCCACGACGCCCGCCATGACCTTGGTGCCGCCGATGTCGATGCCGACCGTGGGCACCCGGGGCGCGGTGAGGTGCGAGCGGCGCTCGCGCGATCCGGTGGTACGCAGGACGGTGGCTCGTGCGGAGCCCCGGTAGACCCGCTCGCGGTAGATGCTCATCGCGGCACCTCCGTGGCGCGGGGGGCTCCGGCGGCTGATCGGGGGCGTGCTCGCACGAGGTCGTCGTCCCTGCGGTGGTCTCGGGAGGCGGTGCGCCTCGCGGATACGGTCGGTGCGGGTGCTGCCCGCGTCGCCGATTCTGCCTCACCGGCGGCGTCCGTCGCACAACGGGCGGACGACGGGCGGCGGGGCCCGTACCGCTTCCGGTCCGGGCCCCGCGTCGTGGTCAGGCGTCCTTTTCGGAGCCGTCGTCCGGCTTCCCCGGCTTGTCGTCCGGCCCTCCCCGCGGCTCGCGCGCGGCGAGGTCGGGGGCGGGGGCGCGCTCCAGCTCGTGGCTGAGCTGCTCCAGTTCGCTGCCGCCCGCCATCTGGCGGGTGAGCTCGTCCAGGCCGATGTCGGCCTTGGCGTGGCTGCCGGCCATCGCACCCCGCTTGAGCAGCACGAACCGGTCGCCGACGAGGTACGCGTGGTGCGGGTTGTGGGTGATCAGCACCACACCGAGACCCGCGTCGCGCGCGGCGGCCACGTACTTCAGGACGACGCCCGACTGCTTGACGCCGAGCGCGGCCGTCGGCTCGTCCAGGACCAGGATCTTCGCCCCGAAGTGGACGGCGCGGGCGATGGCCACGCACTGCCGCTGGCCGCCGGAGAGGGTGCCGATGGGCTGGTCGACGTCGTGCAGCTCGATGCCCATGCGGGCCAGCTCGGTGCGGGTGGTCTCGCGCATGGCGGCCACGTCGAGGCGCCGGAACGGGCCGCGGCCCTTGGTCGGCTCCGAGCCGAGGAAGAAGTTCCGCCACACCGGCATCAGGGGGACCACGGCGAGGTCCTGGTAGACCGTGGCGATGCCGCGGTCCAGGGCCTCGCGGGGCGAGCCGAGCCGGGCCTCCTCGCCCTCGATCTCGAAGGTGCCGGCGTCATGCCGGTGCAGCCCCGCGATGATCTTGATGAGGGTGGACTTGCCGGCGCCGTTGTCACCCAGCACACAGGTGATCTCGCCCGGGTGGACCTCCAGCGAGACGTCCTCCAGGGCGCGGATGTTCCCGTAGTCCTTGGAGACGCCGTCCAGCCTGATCAGAGCCGTCATTTGCTGGCCTCCGCGCGCTTCCGGACCCAGGCGTTCAGCAGGGTCGCCAGCAGCAGCATCGCGCCGAGGAAGAACTTGAACCAGTCCGGGTTCCACTGCGCGTACACGATGCCCTTGCTCGTCATGCCGAAGATGAAGGCGCCCACCGCCGAGCCGATGGCCGAGCCGTAGCCGCCGGTCATCAGGCAGCCGCCGATGACGGCCGCGATGATGTAGAGCAGCTCGTTGCCCACGCCCTCGCCGGACTGCACGACGTCGTACGACATCAGCAGGTGCTGGCCGGAGATCCAGGCGCTGAACGCGACCGCCATGTACAGGCCGATCTTGGTGCGCCGGACCGGGACGCCGACCGCGCGGGCCGCGTCCACGCCGCCGCCGACCGCGAAGACCCAGTTGCCGGCGCGGGTGCGCAGCAGCACCCAGGTGGCGACGGCGACCAGGCCGAGCCACCACAGGACGGTGACCTGGAGGTCCACGTCACCGAGGGTGAAGTGGGACGCGAAGAGGGCGCGGGCGGACTCGAAGCCCTCCATGTCCCCGATGGTCTTGGTGGAGACGGTGCCGCTGATGAGCTTGGTGAAGCCGAGGTTGAGGCCCGTGAGCATCAGGAACGTACCGAGCGTGATGATGAAGCTCGGCAGCCTGGTCCGGGTGAGCACGAAGCCGTTGAAGAAGCCGATGGCCAGGGTGACCAGCAGCGAGACGCCGACGCCGACCCAGACGTTGGCCGTCATCTGGTAGCTGAACATCGAGGAGACCAGCGCCGAGCTGGTCACCATCACACCGGCCGACAGGTCGAACTCGCCGCCGATCATCAGCAGCGCCACCGGCACGGCCATGATGCCGATCGTCGACGACGCGTACAGGACGGTGGAGAGGCCGCCCGCCGTCAGGAAGGAGTCGGCGACGATCGCGAAGAAGAGGAAGACCGCGGCGGCGCCGACGACCGAGCCCAGCTCGGGGCGGCCGAGCAGGCGGCGCGGCAGGGTCCGGCCCCGCGGGGCGGCCTCGGGGGCGGTGGCGGTGGAGGCACTCATCGCGTCCCCCGCTTGGTGTACTCGGCCAGGACCTTGGCGTCGTCCTTGGTGACGATCTGCGGGCCGGTGAGGACCGGGCGGCCGCCGCCGAGCATGTCGCGGTTGTAGCGGTAGAGCCAGAGCAGGTCGACGGCCTCGTAGCCCTGGAGGTACGGGTCCTGGTCGACGGCGAAGCCGAGGGAGCCGTCCTTGAGGGCGTCGGCGACCTTGGCGTTGAGGTCGAAGGTGTCGACCTCGGCCTTGCTGCCGGCCTGCTCGGCCGCCTTCACGGCGGTCGGCGCGAAGGGGGCGCCGAGCGTGACGACGGCGTCCACGTCCTTGTCGGACTGGAGCTTGGCCTCGATGGACGACTGGACGTTGGGCATGTTGGTGCCCTCGACGTAGAGGTTCACCACCTCGCCCTTGAACGCCTTCTTCACGCCCTCGCAGCGCTGCTCGTGGCCGACGTTGCCCTGCTCGTGCAGAACGCAGACGGCCTTCTTCTTCCCGCGCTCGTTGAGCTGCTCGCCGACGGCCTCGCCCGCGATCACCTCGTCCTGGCCGATGTGGGTGAGGGCACCGAACTCCTTGGACTTGTCCGAGCCCGAGTTCACCGTGATCACCGGGATGCCGGCCTTCCGCGCCTTGGCCACGACGTCCTTCATGGCGTCCGGCTTGGCAAGGGAGACGATCAGTCCGTCGACCTTCTGGTCGATCATCGCCTGGACGCTCTGGGCCTGCTTGTTCCCCTCCACGTCATGCGCGTAGAGGAACTTGATGTTGTCCTTCGCCGCGGCCTGCTTGGCACCGCTCTGCACGATGTCCCAGAAGGTGTCGCCATCGCCCGAGTGGGTGACCATCGCGAAGGTCCACCGGGGCGTGTCGACCGCGGCGCGCCCCTGGGCGGCCTTGGCGGCCCGCTCCTCGGCGCGCTTGCCGCCCGTACTGCTGCACCCCGCCAGTGTGGCGCCGAGCACCGCTGCCAGCACGGCGCTCACCGCACGTACGCCTGTCCGAACCCTTGCCACGAGGACTTGCCCTTCCACTGTCTGTCACGGTGCGGCCGGGCCCCGGTCCCGCGGGCCCGACCGCCCAAGTATCCGTCACGATCCGTCACGGCCGACCGCGGGGGCTTTCACCCGGCGCGCTGTTCAGGTGTTCTAGTGGCGCACGCCACACCGCGTCAATACTTTGTCAGAACATTCTGACGTCGCGTGGGTCCGGCCTACGGGCGGGCCAGCAACTGGAAATCGAAGGAGTACCGGGAGGCCCGGTAGAGATGCGAGCCGAACTCCACGGCCCGTCCCGTGTCGTCGAACGTCGTCCGCTCCATGGTCAGCAGCGGCGCACCGGCGGCCGGCTCCGCGAGCCGCTCCGCCTCCTCGGCCGTGGCGGCGCGCGCCCCGATGGTCTGCCGCGCGCTGTGCAGCGTGATGCCGGCGGAACGCATCAGCCGGTACAGCCCGGTCTCGGCCAGGACGTCGCCTTCGAGATCGAGCAGCCCGACGGGGAGGTGGTTGCGGAGGTGCGCCACCGGCTCCCCGTGGGCCAGCCGCAGCCGCTCGACCCGGACGACGTCCGCTCCCTCGGTCACCCCGAGCGCGGCGGCGACGCGGGCCGTGGCGGGCTCGGTCGCGCGGCCCAGCAGCAGGGTGGCCGGCTGCTGCCCGGCCGCCTCCAGGTCGTCGTACAGACTGCTGAGCTCCAGCGGCCGCTTCACCTGACTGTGCACGACCTGCGTCCCCACCCCGCGCCGCCGCACCAGCAGCCCCTTGTCGACCAGCGACTGGATCGCCTGCCGCACGGTCGGCCGCGACAGCCCCAGCCGCGCGGCCAGCTCGATCTCGTTCCCCAGCAGACTGCCCGGGGCGAGCCCGCCCCGCTCGATGGCGGCTTCGAGCTGCTGGGCCAGCTGGTAGTAGAGCGGGACGGGGCTGGTGCGGTCCAGGGTGAACTGGAGGGGTCGGTGCTTTGCCACTCCGTGGAGGGTAGCGGGGGGACCTGATGACGGGAAGTCCGGAGGTCCGGTTGTCCGGACATGGGGGGTGCCCCGGTCCCGCCCCTTCGCCGATTCCCGGGGCTGCGCCCCGGACCCCGCTGATCGCGGCTTCGCCGCTCGTCCTCAAACGCCGGACGGGCTGATAGGGCCCGGCCGGGGGTGCGGGGGCGCAGCCCCTGCAAGAAACGGGAAGGGGCGGGACCGGGGCTCACCCCCCGCCCCGCGGACCCACCTCCGCCAGCCGACCGACCAGCTCCTCCACCCGCTTGGCCACAGTGTCCCGATCCCCCTCGGCAAGCGCCCCGCCGATACCGCAGGCAACCGCCCCCGCAGCGATCCACTCAGGAGCCGACTCGACATCCACGCCCCCGGCGACCAAAGCCGCCTGCGGCAACTCGGAGCGCAGCTCACGGACGCACTCAGGACGACGGCCGGCGGCAGGGAAAAGCTTCAGGGCGTCAGCCCCGAGCTCCAGGGCCCGGACGATCTCGGCAGGCGTCGAGACGCCGACGAAGACGGGAACCCCGTACCGGTGGCCCGTCCGCAGCACCTCGGGGTCAAGGGCGGGCGAGGCCAGAAACCGCGCCCCGGCCTCGACGGCCATCCGGGCCGAGGGAGCGTCCAGAACCGCGCCGGCCCCGACGACCGCCTCGTCGCCGACCTCCCGGACCAGCGTGGCGACGGCGTCGAGGGCGAACGGCGTGGCGAGGGATATCTCCAGGCTGGTGAGCCCGGCCGACAGCAACGTGCCCGACGTCAGCGTCGCCTCGTCGTAGCTGTCACCGCGCACCATGGCGAGCACGCGTTGCCCCAGCGCTGCCCGGGTGATCTCCCAGCGATACACGGCAGTTCGCCGCCCTTCTCGTCGCGTCTCGTCGCGTCTCGTCACGCGCGGATCGTTCGCGGAAGAAGAACGGTAACGGCAGGGACTGACATCCGACCCCGTCTCGCGCCTCCCCGGACGCGCGAGACGGCACCCGGGAGCGCGCGGCGACCCGGCCGGGCGCGACCGCACCTGGCCTGTTGCGCGGCCGACTTGACGCTCCATCAGGTCCACCCGGTCCCGGCGGGTGCCGGAACCGGGCGGGGGAAGGGGTGGGTCAGCAGGAGAAGTCGACCCGGGCGAAGGACCGGTAGTGGTCCCCGGTGTAGTAGTCCTCGTGGTCCGCCTGGCCGGCGACGATCCGGCGCGCGCCGCGGTCGGGCGAGCCCGGCGTGATCACGGTGTACTCGTGGTAGTAGCCGCCGCCCTGCTTCGGCAGCACGCCCTCGCGGTTGGAGAAGACCGTGCCGTCCTTCGGGTACGGGAAGGGGCCGCCCTTCTCGATCAGGTCCAGCGTGTCGTGCGCCTGCGCCGGCAGCGCGGACTCGCAGACGTGACCGACGCCCTTGGCCGCGACCGAGACGGTCGAGACGGTCGTGGTGGAAGTGACCGTGGAGGTGGAGGAGGTGGGAGATGCCACGGCGGCAGCGGAGGCGCCGAGGAGGAGAACAGAGGCCAGCGCGGCCGGCGCACCGAAGCGCGCGAAACGGTGGGGGATGTTCATAAGCACAGGATGACGCGCGTAGCGCATGACATGTCAACGACAAACACGCGATGTTCCCTCATCGTTCACCGGCTCCCCGCAGACGGCGCCTTTTCGCCACTTTGCCTCAGAGGCAAGAACTTTTGCCTTTGAGGTACGGCGGGGCTATACCGGGACCATGAGCCCACACACCGGCACGGACGACCCCGCGACCGAGGATCTGCCCGCCGTGGCCCCGCAGTTGCGCGCGCTGCGCACCCGCAGCGCGCTGACGCTGGAGGTGGCGGCGGCCCGGGCCGGCCTGTCCCCCGCCCACCTGTCTCGGCTGGAGACCGGACGCCGTACGCCGTCCCTCCCCATGCTGCTGGCGCTCGCGCGCACCTATGGAACGACGGTATCCGACCTCCTGGGCGAAGTACCCCAGACGGCGGATCCGATCGTGCGCGCGGACCGGATGGAGGCCCAGCGGGCGGGCGGCTGGACCTACTGGCGCGCGGGCGGCTCCGGCCGCGCCATGCAGGCCCTGCGGCTGCACGTGCCGCACGGCCACGACGCGGCAGGCCAGGAGGAGCTCGTACGGGTGCACCCGGGCGAGGAGTGGCTGTACGTCACCGGGGGCCGGCTCCGGCTGTCCCTCGGCGGGACGACGCACCTGCTCGGCCCCGGCGACGCGGCCCACTTCGACTCCCTCACCCCGCACCGCATCGCGTCCGCCACGCCCGGCGGGGTGGACCTGCTGTTCATGCACACGCTGATGCAGAGCGGCGCGGCCGGGCTGTGCCTCGGCGACGCCGGACCCAACCGGAGGGGACACCATGAGTGACACCGCGCCGAAGGCCACCGCCCCGGCTCCCGCGCCCACCAAGCAGGAGGCCCAGGTCGAGGACCGCGCCCCCATGGGCATGGCGGTACGGGTCTTCATCTACCTGGTCGCCGTCCACTTCATCTCCGCCTTCTTCTTCCTCCTCTTCTACCTGGGCAAGTGACCGTTCTCGCCATGTCCCGGCGGCTATCCTCCCCACCAGGACAGGACACCCCAGGAAGGCGGTCGCCGATGGCCCGCACGGCCCAGGACGTCCTGGCGGACGCGGTACGGGAGCCGGCTCCGCACCCGGGCGCCAACCGGCTCGTGCCCCTGATCGCCGACGGTTCGGCACCGCGCTCGGTGATCGCCGCGTTCGCCCTGGAGCAGCACCACGTCATCGCCTCCGACCGGACCGCCTACCACCACCTGGCGGAACGGTCGGCGGGCCGCCCCGCCGTCGAGGCGTTCTTCGCGCCGCTCGCCCGCGACGAGACCACCGCCCTGGAACTGCTGGGCCCGCTGGCCGCGGCCTGCGGGCTGGACGAGCGGGCGGTACGGGCGTACGAGCCGACGCCGGGCTGCCAGGCGTACCCCGCCTACACGTCCTGGCTGGCGCTGCAGGCGGAGCCGGTGGACGTGGTCGTGGCCCTGACCGTCAACTTCGCGACGTGGAGCGGCTACTGCGCCACCCTGGGCCGGGCGCTGCGCGCGCACTACGGGTTCGACGACACGGCGTGCGGCTTCTTCGACCACTTCGCCCGCCCCGCGCCGGACGCCGCCGAGCGGGCGCTGGCCGCCGTGGCGGCCGGGCTGGCCGACGGGCTCCTCACGGAACGGCTGGCGCACCGGTACGGACGGCTGCTCCAGAGCTACGAGACGCTGTTCTGGAACGCACTCGCGGAACCGTGACGGCGGAACCGAGAGGGCGAAACCGAGAAGGCCGGGGCGGCACCGAGGCTCACGCCCCTCCCCCGTCCCACCGCTTCTCCAGCGCCCGCACCCCCTCCTCCGTCAGCGTGCCGTGCACCCGCAGCCGGGCGATCCCGCCGTCGGGGTGGATGTCGAGCCGCAGGTGGGTGGCGACCGGGTGGGCGGGCAGCGGGAAGCGGTGGACGGAGTCGGGCCGGAGGCGGGTGAGGGGGAGGAGCTCCGTCCACTCGCCGCCCGCCGCCGCGTCGCGCGCGGAGAGCGCCGCCCAACCCGCCGCGTTCCCCTTGAGGCAGCCGGTGTCGATCTCGACGGCGCGCAGCAGCGACTGCCCGGCCAGCCGGTAACGCACCCAGTCGTGGCCCCGGTCGCGCCGGCGGCGGGTCTCCCACCCGTCGTCCATGCGGCGGGAGCGGCCCGGCAGGACGGTGCCGAGCGGTGACGAGTAGAAGCGGTCGGAGGCGTCCTCGACCAGGCCGCCGTTCTCCAGCGCGGCCACGTCCACCGTCCCCAGCGCGGTGAGCCAGGCGGGGTCGGGGACGGGTTCGCCGTGGACGCGGAAGCGGGCGATGCCGCCGTCGGGGTACTGCTTGAGGCGCAGGTGCGTGCAGTGGTGGGGGTGGTCGACGGCGAAGGCGTTGGCCGCGTGGCCGCCGACGGGGGTGCGCGGGACGAGGACGGTCCACCGGACGCCGTCCGCCGACAGTTCCTCGGGGGACGGCGTGCCGGGCAGCGCGGCCGCCTCGACGCTCACGGCCTGCGGGTGGTTGCCGCGGAAGTGGGCGGTGTCGACGACGAGACCGCGGACGACGCCGGGCACGCCGAGCCGGACGAGGGCCCAGTCGTGGTCGTCGTCGGCGGGGTACGGGTGGGCGGCGGACGGGCCGCGGCGGCGGCGGGTCTCCCAGCCGTCCATGACCTTGCCCTTGTGGCCGAAGCGCTCCGGGTCGAAGCAGGCGGGCCCGGGGACGAGGAGGTTCTCGCGCTCGGCGAAGAACTCGTCGTTGGCGGCGGTGACGGCACCGCCGAGCCGGCGGTCGGCGAGGTCGGGGAGGTGGCCGAACGGGAGCTCGGCGGCGGCCCGGTAGTCGGCGTACGGGTCGCCGCCCTGGTAGGGCCGCGCGGGGCCGGCGAACGAGGTGAGGGCGGCGGATATCCCGCCGGCGGTGCCGCTGGTGGTCATACGCGCTCCAGGAGTCGGCCGGTGGGTGCGGCGAGGGTGCCGTGGTGGTGGATCCGGCGGCCGCGCAGCCAGGTGGAGCGGACGACGCCGCTCAGGGTGCGGCCCGCGTAGGCGGTCACCGGGTTGCGGTGGTGCAGGGCGGCCGGGTCGACGGTGAACGTCTCGTCCGGGGCGAGGACGGCGAAGTCGGCGTCGCGGCCGGCTTCGATGGCGCCCTTGGCGGTGAGCCCGGCGAGGGCGGCGGGCGCGGCGGCCATCCAGCGGGCCACGTCGTCCAGGGTGTGGCCGCGCCGGCGCGCCTCGGTCCAGACGGCGGGCAGGCCGAGCTGGAGGGAGGCGATGCCGCCCCAGGCGCGGCCGAAGTCGGGGACCTTGAGGTCGGCGGTGCACGGGGAGTGGTCGGAGACGACGCACTGGACGGTGCCGGCGGCCAGCCCGGCCCACAGCGCGTCCCGGTTGGCGGCCTCGCGGATGGGCGGGCAGCACTTGAACTCGGTGGCGCCGTCCGGGACTTCCTCGGCCGTGAGGGTCAGGAAGTGCGGGCAGGTCTCGGCGCTGATCCGGACGCCGGCCGCGCGGGCGGCGGCGAGCGTGCCGAGCGCGTCGGCGGAGGACAGGTGCAGGACGTGGACGCGGGTGCCGTGCCGGCGGGCGACGGCGACGAGCCGTTCGACCGCCGCGTTCTCGGCGTCGCGCGGCCGGGAGGCGAGGAAACCGGCGTAGCGGGGGCCGTCGGGACCGGGCGCGCCGTCCAGCCGCTCCGGGTCCTCGGCGTGCACGATCAGCAGCCCGTCGAAGGCGGCGAGCGCGGCGGCGACCGCGTCGAGGGCGGCCGCGTCCAGCGGCGGGAACTCGTCCACACCGGACGGCGAGAGGAACGCCTTGAAGCCGAGCACGCCGGCGTCGTGCAGCGGGCGCAGGTCGGCCCGGTTGTCCGGCACGGCCCCGCCCCAGAAGCCGACGTCGACGTGGACGGCGGGGCGGGCCGTGTCCCGTTTGATCCGGAGGTGTTCGACGGTGGTGGTGGGCGGGACGCTGTTGAGCGGCATGTCGACGAGGGTGGTGATGCCACCGGCCGCGGCGGCGCGGGTGGCGGTGCCGAAGCCTTCCCACTCCGTGCGCCCCGGATCATTGACGTGCACATGAGTATCGACAAGCCCGGGAAGGAGCACGTCGTCCCCGAGATCCTCGACCGGGACGCCACGCACGGGGGTCACGGCATGATCGACGACGGCGGCGATCCGGCCGTCCTCGACGACGACGGAGGCGGGGCGGGTGCCGCCGGGTGTCACCACGCGCCGGGATCGCAGGA
The DNA here is from genome assembly GCF_020037025.1 of Streptomyces huiliensis. GTDB lineage: Bacteria > Actinomycetota > Actinomycetes > Streptomycetales > Streptomycetaceae > Streptomyces > Streptomyces huiliensis. Next base: position 18,137 of record NZ_JAIQLH010000051.1, read on the forward strand.
CCAGCTGCCGGTCGGACACGGCGCCCTCCGAGGGTCAACAGGCGGATTTCAACGTTCTGTTGAACAGCACTGGCCCGCAGTTTTCATCTCTGACGGGGCCTCGTCAACCCCTCCATCCCCACCAGCGGGTTTCCGCACACCGGTAGGGCGCTTCCACGCCCCAGAACCGAGGGTGAGCCACCGGCCACGGCCCGGTAGGCTGCTGCCACCCCACCCCGGAAGGACCGCGACCAGTGCCCTCGTCCGAGCCCAGAACCCCGTCAGCCACCGGGGGCGTGCAGTCCCTCGAGCGCGCCTTCGTCCTGCTGGAGCGCATGGCCGACGCCGGCGGTGAGGTCGGGCTGAGCGAACTGGCCACGGCCAGCGGCCTGCCGCTGCCCACCATCCACCGGCTGATGCGCACCCTCGTCGCCACCGGCTACGTCCGCCAGCAGCCCAACCGCCGCTACGCCCTCGGCCCGCGCCTCATCCGCCTCGGCGAGTCCTCCGCCCGCCTCCTGGGCACCTGGGCCCGGCCGCACCTGACCCGCCTGGTGGACGAGACGGGCGAGACGGCCAACATGGCCCTGCTCGACGGCGACGAGGTCGTCTACGTCGCCCAGGTGCCCTCGCGCCACTCGGTGCGGATGTTCACCGAGGTCGGCCGGCGCGTCCTGCCGCACACCACCGGCGTCGGCAAGGCCCTCCTGGCCCAGTCCCCGGACGACGAGGTCCGCGCCATCCTCGGCCGCACCGGCATGCCCGCCGCCACCGAGAAGACCATCACCTCCCCGGACGTCTTCGTCGACGCCCTCTCCCGGGTCCGCGACGCGGGCTACGCGGTCGACGACAACGAACAGGAGATCGGCGTCCGCTGCCTGGCCGTCCCGGTCCCCGACTCCCCCACCGCCGCGGCCATCTCCATCTCGGGCCCGGCCGGCCGCGTCACGGAGGAGGCCACGGAACGCATCGTCCCGCTGCTGAAGCAGGCCGCCGCCGAACTCGCGGCGACGCTGGCGAACACGACACCGCCTGACGGACGGGCGCAACCGATCAGCCCGTCCGGCGTTTGAGGACAGCACCCGCAGGGTGCTTCGGGGGCGCGGGGGCTCGCCCCCGTAAGAAACGGTGAAAGGGCGGGGCTGGGGCACCCCTACGGCGCGAAGCGCTCGACCGCCTCGCGGACCTCGCCGAGGGCCGGGGCCAGGGCACTGACCGAGCCGACGGCGCCCGCGACGAGGAGGAGAGAGCTGCGCAAGCGGGAAAGCTCCGGATCACCCGTGCGCGCCATCGCGTCGAGCGCGGCGAGTTCGTCGTCGGCGGTGTCCCGGTCGGGTAACCGGGCGGGGTGCGCGGCCAGCGCCCGGCGGAGCCGGGCGACCGCGGCGCCCAGTGCGTCCGCTTTCGGGTCCCGCTCGTCGGGACGGCCCGTCGGCCCCTGTTCCACCACCACGGCGCCTTCCGCCACGAAACTCCCCCTGCCCACGCCACGCGCGATCAGTTAACGCCACTTCGCGAGGGCCGCGCCACACGGAAAGCGAAATTCAGGCTGCGTCTTCCCGAGCGAGTGACGAACTCCCGTACGCCGCACAGGCGGCCGCGGATGCGCTATGCAGGGGGTCATGACGCTGACATGGGAAGACGGGATCCCGCCCGTGGCCGGGCTGCTGCTCGCGGCGGGCGGCGGGCGGCGGCTCGGCGGGCGGCCCAAGGCGCTCCTGGAGCACCGGGGCCGCACTCTGGCCGAGCGCGCGGTCGCGGAGCTCGCGGCGGGCGGCTGCGGACCGGTGCACGTGGTCGTGGGGGCCGCGGCTGCGGACGTGCGGCGGCGGCTCGCGCGGGCCGCGCGCACGACGGTCACGGTGGTCGAGAACCCGGACTGGGCGGACGGCATGGGTTCCTCGCTCTGCGCCGGCCTCGCCTCGCTCGCCGGCACCCCGGTGTCCGCGGTCCTGGTGATGCTGGTGGACCAGCCGGGCGTCGGCGCGACGGCCGTGGCCCGGGTGCTGGCGGCCCACCGCGCGGGGGCCGGCCTGGTCACCGCGTCGTACGCGGGCCGGCGCGGCCACCCGGTGCTCTTCGCCCGCCCGCACTGGCCGGGCGTCGCCGCGTCGGCCACGGGCGACCGGGGCGCCCGCGCCTACCTGCGCGCGCACGCGGCCGCCGTGACCACCGTCGCCTGCGAGGACGTCGCCGACCCGGACGACATCGACGTCCCGGCGGATCTCGTCCGGCTCCTCGGGTGAGCCGAGGGCTCGGTCGCCACCGGCGAGGGCTCGGCCGCCGCCGGCGAGGGCTCGGCCGCCGCCGGCGAGGGCTCGGCCGCCGCCGGCGAGGGCTCGGCCGCCGCCGGCGAGGGCTCGGCCGCCGCCGGCGAGGGCTCGGCCGCCGCCGAGCAGGCCGAACGCGCCCGGCACGGCGACGCACAGCGGCTTCCGGCCGAGGAACGCCCCGCCGCCGTACAGCACGGCTCCCGCGACCGGCGCGCCCGTCGCGCGCGAGAGCACGCCGGCCACGACGGCGACCGGCGACGACGGCAACCGGCCACGACGGCAACCGGCGACGACGGCGACCGGCGACGAGGCCAGGAACGCGGAGAGCAGCAGGCGTTGAGTCGCACCACCCGACCCGGGACCCGCCCCCTCGCCGGGCGGCACTCCGGGCCGCCTCCCGCCCCAAGGCCGCTCGGCCGCGGACGGCGCGGGCGGCCGGAAAGGTACCCCGCCCGCCACGCCACATTGTGTTTCCGTCATACGGAATCTAATCTCCAAAGAGATCGTCATCGTGCGGCACTCAGTGCCGCGCCGACCCGCACCTCCCGAGTCCGAGCGAGGAGTGACCGCCCATGCCCGCAGCAGCGCCGACCCCGTCCGTCGCCGCCGGGACAGCGACCGTGACGCGTCAGGAAGAGGTACTGACCGGCCCCGCGCTGGAGTTCGTGGCCGCACTGCACGAGCGGTTCACGTCGCGCCGCGACGAGTTGCTGGCGCGCCGCGCCGAGCGGCGGGCGGAGATCGCCCGGACCGGCACCCTGGACTTCCTGCCGGAGACCGCGCGGGGCCGCGAGGACCCGACGTGGCGGGTGGCCCCCGCCCCGGCCGCGCTCGACGACCGGCGGGTCGAGATCACCGGCCCGACCGACCGCAAGATGACCGTCAACGCCCTCAACTCCGGCGCCCGCGTGTGGCTCGCGGACTTCGAGGACGCCTCCGCCCCCACCTGGCGGAACGTCGTCCAGGGCCAGCTCAACCTGATCGACGCGTTCGAGCGCCGCATCGACTTCACCACCCCCGAGGGGAAGACGTACGCCCTCCGGCCGGACGAGGAGCTCGCGACCGTCGTCGTCCGGCCGCGCGGCTGGCACCTCGACGAGCGCCACCTCACCGTCGCCGGCCGGCCCGTCCCCGGCGCGCTGGTCGACTTCGGCCTCTTCTTCTTCCACAACGCGCGCCGCCTCGCGGAGCGCGGCAAGGGGCCGTTCTTCTACCTGCCCAAGCTGGAGTCGCACCGCGAGGCGCGGCTGTGGAACGACGTGTTCGTGTTCGCGCAGGAGCACCTGGGGGTGCCGCACGGCACGGTCCGGGCCACCGTCCTGATCGAGACGATCACCGCGGCCTACGAGATGGAGGAGATCCTCTACGAGCTGCGCGACCATGCCTCCGGTCTCAACGCGGGCCGCTGGGACTACCTCTTCTCCCTCATCAAGAACTTCCGTGACGCCGGGCCGGAGTTCGTCCTGCCCGACCGCAACGCCGTCACCATGACCGTGCCGTTCATGCGCGCGTACACCGAACTCCTCGTCCGCACCTGCCACAAGCGCGGCGCGCACGCCATCGGCGGCATGGCCGCCTTCATCCCGTCCCGCCGCGACCCGGAGGTCAACGAGGCGGCGCTGGCGAAGGTCCGCGCCGACAAGGAACGGGAGGCGGGCGACGGCTTCGACGGCTCCTGGGTCGCCCATCCGGACCTCGTCCCGGTCGCCCGCGCCGCCTTCGACGCCGTCCTCGGCGACCGCCCGCACCAGAAGCACCGGCTGCGCGAGGACGTCCACGTCACCGCGGACCAGCTCGTCGCGCTCGGCACGACGGAGGCGAAGCCGACCTTCGAGGGCCTGCGGAACGCCGTCCAGGTCGGCATCCGCTACATCGAGGCGTGGCTGCGCGGGCAGGGCGCGGTGGCCATCTTCAACCTCATGGAGGACGCGGCCACGGCGGAGATCTCCCGCTCGCAGATCTGGCAGTGGGTGCACACCGGCGTCGTCCTGGCGGGCGGCGAGAAGGCGACGCCCGCGCTCGTACGGGACGTGGCGGCGGCCGAACTCGACGCGATCCAGGCCGAGTCGGGCGACACGGCCTTCGCGGCGGGCCGCTGGCGCGAGGCTCACGACCTGCTGCTGCGGGTGGCCCTGGACGACGACTACGCGGAGTTCCTCACCCTTCCGGCGTACGAGCTGCTCGACTGAGGGCGGGGCAGGGAGCGGCCCGGCCCGCACGCGGGAGGGGGCCGGGCAGGCGGGCGGTGCTCGTGGCCCTCGGCTGACGCCTGGACGCCGGTTGGGCCGTGACCACCCCCGTGCAGACCAGGGAGGCTGCCGTACTCCCGTGCTGGCGGCCCCGGAACCGGCCCCCTCGGGGGAAGCCTAGGCGACGGCTCCGACACACCGGCCGGCGAGCCGGACGCCGACGCGCGATCGTCGGGACACCGACGCGCGATCACCGCTTTACCTCGACAATGGTCGAGGTCCTACGGTTCCTCTCATGAGTATGGAGACCACCGCCTGGACACAGCTGCACGGCCTGATCAACGCGCAGCACAACCAGCGCCCCTTCGCCCGGGCCACCCTGCGCCGCATCGGCGCCTTCGCCCGGCCGCACCGCCGGCACATCGTCCGGTTCGTCCTGCTGAGCGTCGTGGGCGCGCTGCTCGCCGTGGCGACGCCGGTGCTCGCCGGGCGGGTCGTGGACGCGATCGTGCGCGGCGACGACTCGGAAACGGTCGTCCGACTGGCGCTGCTGATCGCCGCCATCGCGCTGGGCGAGGCCGCGCTCGGGCTGCTCAACCGCTGGCTGTCGGCGACGCTCGGCGAGGGGCTGATCCTGGACCTGCGGACGGCGGTCTTCGACCACGTCCAGCGGATGCCGGTGGCGTTCTTCACCCGGACCCGCACCGGCGCCCTGGTCAGCCGGCTGAACAACGACGTGATCGGCGCGCAGCGGGCGTTCAGCAACTCGCTGTCGGGGGTCGTCGGCAACCTGGTGACGTTGCTGCTCACGCTCGCCGTGATGCTGACCCTGTCCTGGCGGATCACCCTGCTGGCGCTGGTGCTGCTGCCGGTGTTCGTGATCCCCGCGCGCCGGGTGGGCGCCCGGATGGCCCGGCTCCAGCGGGAGGCCGCGGACCTCAACGCGGCGATGGGGACGCGGATGACCGAGCGGTTCTCGGCGCCGGGCGCCACGCTGGTGAAGCTGTTCGGACGGCCGGACGACGAGTCGGCGGAGTTCGCGGCCCGGGCGCGCCGGGTGCGGGACATCGGGGTGCGGACGGCGATGGCGCAGTCGGCGTTCATCACCGCCCTCACGCTCGTCTCGGCCCTGGCGCTGGCGCTGGTGTACGGCCTGGGCGGCTGGTTCGCGCTGCGCGGCTCGCTCGAACCGGGGGCCGTCGTCGCCCTGGCCCTGCTGCTCACCCGGCTGTACGCGCCGCTGACGGCGCTGGCGGGCGCCCGCGTCGAGGTGATGAGCGCGCTCGTCTCCTTCGAGCGGGTTTTCGAGGTGCTGGACCTCAAGCCGCTGATCGAGGAGCGGCCGGGCGCCCGCCCGGTGCCGGAGGGTCCGGTCTCGGTCGAGTTCGAGGACGTCCGCTTCGGCTACCCGTCGGCCGACAAGGTCTCCCTCGCCTCCCTGGAGGAGGTCGCGGCCCTCGACACGCGCGGCGGCACGGAGGTGCTGCACGGCGTCTCGTTCCGCGCCGAGCCCGGACAGACGATCGCGCTCGTCGGCTCGTCGGGCGCCGGCAAGTCCACCATCGCGCAGCTGCTGCCCCGGCTGTACGACGCGGACGCGGGCAGCGTGCGCGTCGGCGGCGTCGACGTCCGCGACCTGACGGCCGCGTCGCTGCGGGCCACGCTCGGCATGGTCACCCAGGACGGCCACCTCTTCCACGACACCGTCCGCGCCAACCTGCTGCTCGCCCGGCCCGGCGCGGCGGACGACGAACTGTGGGACGCGCTGCGCCGGGCCCGCCTCGACGACCTGGTGCGCGCGCTGCCGGACGGGCTCGACACGGTCGTCGGCGAGCGCGGCTACCGGCTCTCCGGGGGCGAGCGGCAGCGGATGACGATCGCCCGGCTGCTGCTGGCCCGGCAGCGGGTCGTCATCCTGGACGAGGCCACCGCCCACCTGGACAACACCTCCGAGGCCGCCGTGCAGGAGGCCCTGGCGGAGGCGCTGGAGGGCCGGACGGCGGTGGTGATCGCCCACCGGCTGTCGACGGTCCGGGCGGCGGACCAGATCCTCGTCGTGGAGGCCGGACGCGTCGTCGAGCGCGGCACGCACGACGAACTCCTCGCGCTGGGCGGGCGGTACGCGGAGCTGTACCGGACGCAGTTCGCGGGGGCGGAAGGCGAGTGCGTGTTCTCCGCGCCGGAGGTGCCGGAGGCCGCGGCGTCGTCGTGACGGGGCCTGGCGGCTTCCTGATGCACGCACCGGAGGCACCGCGGGGTGCGCGGTGCCTCCGGCCTGCGCGATCAGGAGCGGGGTCGGTCAGGCGCGCACGAGGTACCACGCACCCTGGCCGTTGCAGCCGTTGCTGTTGTGGTTGGTGGTGCGGTAGCCGGGCGGTATGGTCACGCCCGAGCAGACCCACAAGCCTTCGCGGGCCAGCTGGTGGTACCACGCACCCTGACCGTTGCAGCCGATGCGATTGAGGTCGGTGTAGACGTACCCGGGCGCAAGGGTCGAACCCGAGCAGGCCCAAATGCCGTCACGAACCCGCTGGTGGTACCACGCACCTTGACCGTTGCAGCCGTTGCGGTTGAGGTCGGTGTAGACATACCCCGGCGCGACGGTCGAACCCGAGCAGGCCCAAATGCCGTCACGAACCCGCTGGTGGTACCACGCACCTTGACCGTTGCAGCCGTTGCGGTTGAGGTCGGTGTAGACATACCCCGGCGCGACGGTCGAACCCGAGCAGGCCCAAATGCCGTCACGGACGGGCTCCTGGTACCAGGAGCCCATGCCGTTGCAGCCGTTGCGGTTGTAGTCGGTGAGGACGTACCCGGGCGGGACGGGCGTCCCGGAGCAGGCCCACCCGGCCGCCGCGGCCCGCGATCCCCGCTCCGCGGCAGCGGCGGCCGTGCCCGCCGTGCCGGCGAGCATCGCGGAGGCGATCAGCGCGATCGCCCCGATCACCGCCGCGATTCGGCCTCCGGCAGCCGCCATCCCCGTACGTCTTGGCAGGCCGCGCCGCCTCGCCCGCCGTTCCCCGATGCTCATGCGTACCCTCCCCGTAAGGACGGCGGCTCGTGCCGCTGTCACGACGGGCAGAACGTAGCAACGGATTCGCACACATGACCGGCAGCGGCTGATTCGCCGGGAACAATGGCTCAAGGCCACCTCTTGACAGCGTTCGCACGCATCATGGCGCCCTGTCAGGTGGCGACCGCGCCGAACGCCACGAACCCGCAGATCAGCACCGCCAGGACGGCCAGCAGCGGCCAGACGAAGCGCAGGTAGCGGTCGTAACCCACCTTCGCCAGCGAGACCCCGCCGACCACCACGGCCGTCGTCGGCACCCACAGGTTCATCCAGCCGCTGGCCGCCTGCCAGGCCGTCACCACCACCGCCCGTGAGACGCCCGCGAAGTCGGCGAGCGGCGCGAGGATGGGCATGGCGAGGGTGGCGTGGCCGGAGGTGGAGGGGATGAGGAAGGCGAGGGGGAGGTTGACGACGAAGACCATGACGCCGAAGAGGGAGGCGGCGGTGCCGGTGACGGCGCTCTCGATCGAGTGCAGCACGGTGTCCGTGATGCGGGCGTTGTTCATGATGACGGTGACGCCGCGGGCGAGGACGATCGTCAGGGCGGGCGCGAGGAAGTCGGCCGCGCCCTGCACGAGCACCGCGCTCAGCCGCCGCTCCCCCAGCCGGGCGACGATCCCCACCAGCACCGCGGCCGTCAGGAAGAGGGCGGCCAACTGGGCGAAGGACCAGCCGAGTTCCCAGCCGTAGGGCTCGGCGTCGGCGCGTCCGGTGAGGGCGCTCGACCAGGGGATCACCGAGAAGATCATGAAGACGAAGACGGCGGTGACGAGGGCGAGCACGGTCCGGTGCAGCCCGGTGAGGGCGGGCGGCTCGGCGGAGGCGGCGGCCAGTTCGCGGTCGCCGGGCAGGAAGCCGACGAGGGAGCGCTCGGGGCGGGTGCGCACCCGGTGCGCGTACCAGAGGACGTAGGCGATGGTGACGCCGGTGAGGACGAACCACATCGCGAACCGCAGCGTGATCCCGTCGCCGAGCGACACGTCCGCGGCGGACGAGGCCACGCCCGTCGCGAAGGGGTTGACGGTGGAGGCGAGCACACCGACGCCCGCGCCCAGGATGATCGTGCCGGTGGCGACCATCCGGTCGTAACCGAGGGCGAGCATCAGCGGCACGATCAGGCCGTAGAAGCCGAGCGTCTCCTCGGCGAAGCCCTCCACCGTGCCGAGCAGCGAGAAGACGGTCATCACGCCGGCGATCAGCAGGGCGCCGCGGGCGCGCAGCCGGTGGGCGAGGCGTTCGATGCCGCGGTCGAGGGCGCCGGTGGCGAAGACGACGGTGATGAACGCGCCGATGGCGAGGACGAACAGGAAGACGCCGGCGCTGCCGTAGAGGGTGCCGACGGCGTCGGGGGCGACCTGGCCGGAGCGCGGGTCGCGGACGCCGTAGAGGCCGTTGACGGGGGCGAGGAACAGCTCGCCCAGCCGGTGGACGAAGTCGCCGGGCGCCGCGTCGCGGTGGTACGTGCCCTGGACCGGGTCGCCGTCCGGATTCCGCCGGTAGCTGCCGGGCGGGACGACGAAGGCGAGCGCCCAGACGACGATCGTGACGGCGACGAGCACGGTGAGCGCGCTGGGGAAGACGAACCGGCGGCCGCTCGGCTCGCTGTCGGCGTCGTCACCTTGCGGTGGCCGGTCGTCCATGGGGCCCCTCTCCGTACCACTCCGTACCACGAATGCAGTCGGTGTGCCCCGATTATCACTAGATCACCGGTTTCTCCCCTTCCGCCACGCGGGGCTGTCCGGCATCCCGCCGGACGCGCCCCACCCCCTGGAAGGCCAGATTGAGCAGCACGGCCGTCAGGCAGCCGGCACTGACGCCCGAGCCGAGGATCGTGCGTACCGCTTCCGGGACGGCGTCGCCGGCGTAGAAGGTCTTGGAGACGACAGGGATCATGCCCATGCCAAGCGAGACGGCGGCGACGAGCACGTTGTCGCCGCGGTCGAGCCCGGCCTTGACCAGGACGCCGATGCCGCTCGCCGCGACCGTCCCGAACAGCACGAGCCCGGCCCCGCCCAGCACCGGCCGCGGCACCAGCGCGACCAGCGAGGCGAACGCCGGGCTGAGCCCGAGGACGACGAAGACCAGCCCGCACACGGCGACGGTGAAGCGGCTGCGGACGCCGGTGATGGCGACGAGTCCGATGTTCTGCGCGAACGCGCTGTTGGTGAAGCCGTTGAAGACCGGGGCGACGGCGCTGCCGAGGGTGTCCGCCCGCAGCCCGGCCGCGATCGTCCGCTCGTCCGCCGGCCGGCCGACGATCTCACCGAGCGCGAGCATGTCCGCGGTGCTCTCGGTCATGCACACCAGCATCAGGATGGACATGCTCACCACGGCCGACAGCTGGAAGTGCGGGCTCCCGAAGTGGAACGGCTCGGGGAAGCCGACGAGCGCGGCGTGCCGGGTGGCGGACGCGTCCACCGCGCCCAGCGGTACGGCCAGCAGGGTGCCCGCGACGAGGCCGAGCAGGACGGCGATCTGCCGCAGGAACCCCTGGAGCAGCCGGCGCAGCACCAGCACGATGAGCAGCGTGGCCCCGGCCAGGCCGAGGCCGGTCCCGGTCGCGGGCCGCTCGGGATGGCCGTCCTGGATCCAGCCGAAGGCGACGGGGAGCAGGGTGAGGCCGATGAGCGTGATGACCGTGCCGCTGACGACGGGCGGGAAGAAGCGGACGAGCCGGCAGAAGTAGGGGGCCAGGAAGAAGCCCAGCACCCCGGCGACCATGACGGCCCCGAACACCACCGGCAGGACGTCCCGCCGGTCCGCCTGCCCGTCGGCGAGGGCGAGGACGGGCGCGACGCCCGCGAACGAGACGCCGTTGACGAACGGCAGCCGGGCGCCGACGCCGCGGAAGCCGATGGTCTGGAGGAGCGTGGCCAGCCCGGCGGTGAACAGGGCGGCGCCGACAAGGAAGGTGATCTGCCGCGGCGACAGCCCCACGGCGGCCCCGATCACCAGCGGTGGCGCCACCACCCCGGCGTAGCTGGCGGCGACGTGCTGCAGCCCGGTGGCCAGCAGGCGTCCGGGGCGCGGGAGTTCGTCGACGGGGTGGACGGGCGGGGGTGTGCCCTCGGGGGCTCGCTCGGGGGCTCCCTCGGATAAGGCGCCCTCCGGATCGGGGGTCGGCCCCGCCTCCGGCGGTTCGGCGGCGGCGGACGGGCTGGGCACGGTCACGGGGCGTTCCTCCTGTCGTTGTGCGCACCGCCGATGGGGCAGCACGGTTTCCGGAGGCGTTGCGAGGTACCGAAGAGGGCCTTACTCCCCCGGGGGCCTTACTCCCCCGCCGCGATCCGGGCCAGGCGCCGGGACTCCGCGCGGGCGGCGCGGGCGATCCCGTCCTCGTCGGCGGTGGCGAGCCGGCCGTCCTCGACGACCGGCCGCCCGTGCACGAGGGAGAGGGTGACGGGCGCGGGCGGGCCGAGGACGAGGGCGGCCACCGGGTCGGCGACGGTCGAGTGGCCGAGCCCGTCGAGGCGCCAGAGGACGAGGTCGGCGAGCTTGCCCGGTTCGAGCGAGCCCAGTTCGTCGGCCCGGCCGAGCACTCGCGCGCCGCCGTGCGTCGCCATCCGCAGCATCTGACGTACCGTCAGCGCGTCGGCGCCGCCGGCGAGTCGGTGGACGAGGAGGGAGTTGCGGAGCTCGGTGTGGAGTTCGCCGGACTCGTTGGAGGCGGTGCCGTCCACGCCGAGCCCGACCGGGACGCCGGCCGCGAGCATCGCGGGGACGGGGGCGGTGCCGGCGGCGAGCCGGGCGTTGGAGGACGGGCAGTGGGCGACGCCGGTGCCGGTGCGGGCGAAGGCGGCTATGTCGGCGTCGTTCATGTGCACGCAGTGGGCCATCCACACGTCGTCGCCGAGCCAGCCGGTGGAGTCCAGGTAGTCGGTCGGGCCCATCCCGAACCGCTCCTTGCAGAACCGCTCCTCCTCCACCGTCTCCGAGCCGTGGGTGTGCAGCCGGACGCCCTTGCGGCGGGCGAGCGCGGCGGCCTCGCGCAGCAGGTCGGTGGTGACGGAGAAGGGCGAGCAGGGCGCGACGCCGACGCGCAGCATCGAGCCGGGCGAGGGGTCGTGGTGGGTGTCGATCGCCTCCTCGGTGGCGGCGAGGGCGGTGTCGAGGGTCTCGACGGCGAAGTCCGGCGGCAGCCCGCCGTCCGACTCACCGAGGTCCATCGAGCCGCGGGTGGGGTGGAACCGCACGCCCAGTTCGCGGGCGGCGCGGATCTCGGCGCCGAGCAGGTCGCCGCCGCCGCGCGGGAAGACGTAGTGGTGGTCGGCGGCGGTGGTCACGCCGCCGCGGACCATCATGGCGAGGGAGGCGCGGGCGGCCTCGTACACCATGGGCTCGTCGATGCGCGCCCATATCGGGTAGAGGGCCTTGAGCCAGTCGAAGAGGACGGCGTCCTGGGCGAGTCCGCGGGTGAGCCACTGGTAGAAGTGGTGGTGGGTGTTGACCAGCCCGGGGGTGGCCAGGTGGCCGGTGGCGTCCACCCGGCGGACGACGCCGGTGAGCCCCTCGGGGGCGGCCCCGGGGCCGACGGACTCGATCCGCTCGTCGGCGACGACGAGGTGGCCGGTGGCGTGTTCGGTGCCGTGCGCGTCCACGGTGGCGAGGGCGCAGTTCTCGATGACGGTACGGCGCTTCGGCCGAGCTGCTGTCACAGTGGCTGTTCCTCCGGAAGTGCGGTGGTGCCGTGGGGGGCTAGAGGCGGGTGAGGTCCACGGGGATGCCGGGTTCCGCGCCCGCGCGCAGGACGGTGGCCTCGATCAGGCCGTACGGGCGGTCGGCGGCGTAGTAGACCTCGTGGTCGTTCTTGAGCCCGAAGGGTGCCAGGTCCACGAGGAAGTGGTGCTTGTTGGGGAGGGAGAGGCGTATCTCCTCGACCTCCGGGCGGTGTTCGACGACGCGGGCGCCCATCGCGTGCAGCGTCTGCTGGAGGGAGTACGAGTACGTGTCCGCGAAGGCGTGCAGCAGGTGGCCGCGGACGGCGTCCCACGACTCGTCCCACCGGGGCGCGGGCCGCGCGTCGTCCGTCCACCCGTACCGCCAGCGGGAGTTGACCTCGGTGGCGAGGACGCGGTCGTCGGTCTCGGGCAGCGTGGTGTAGCGGTCCTTGACGAAGCCGCGGAACTCGGAGCCGGTGGAGTTGAGGACGACGAGGTCCTTGAGGCCGGAGATCACCTCCCACGCCGTCCCGTCGTAGGTGATCTGCGCGGTACGGGTCTCGCGCCCGGCTCTGACGAAGGAGTGCCGGGCGTCCCCGCCGCCGGGGGCGTCGATCCGGTCCCAGGCGTGCTCCTCGATCCGGATGCGCGCCCGGTGGATGGCCTCCTGGCTCGTGACGAAGTGCCGGGCGAGGTGGACGCCGAACTCCTCGGCGGAGGCGATGCCGCGCTCCTTGGCGAAGGCGAAGACGGTGTTCTTGGTGGTGTCGGTGGTGAGGACGTTGGCGTTGGAGCCGGAGCGGTGCACGTCCTCCATCGCGCCGGAGAGGGCGACGGAGACGACGAGGTCCTTGATGTGGTGCGTCGCGCCGTCGCGGGTGACGCGGACGACGTGGCACTCGGCCTTGCCGTACTGGTTCTGGCCGAGCACGGCGCGGGCGGGGGCCTCAGCGGTGGGAACCTCCGCGGCGGGCGCCTCGGCCGGGTACATCGGGGCTTCGGTCATGGCGTGCTAGCTCCCTCGGTAGACGGAGTAGCCGAAGGGGCTGAGCAGCAGCGGTACGTGGTGGTGCTCCCCCGGCGTCACGGCGAAGACGGCCGTGACCTCGGGGAAGAACGCTGCGCCCCCGGCTCGTTCACGGGACAGGTGGGGTCCGACGTCGAACAGCAGCCGCGCGTGGGTGGCGTCGCCGGGCAGTGCGGGAAGGTTTCCGCACCGGCCGTCCCCGTCGGTCTCGGCGGCGCCGAGCGCCGACCAGGCGCCCTCGGTGCGGACGGTGAGGGCCACGGACACCCCGACGGCGGGGCGGCCGGCGGCGGTGTCGAGGACGTGGGTGGAGACGGTGGCGGGCTTGGCGTCCGGCCCGGCCCCCCGCTCGTCCTCGACGAGCCGGGCCAGCCGCAGTCTGTTGATACGCCCCAACTCGGCTCTCGCGACGTCGCGTTCGCGCTGGGGCGGGTTGCCGAGCCGGCGCCGGAGGGCGTCGCGCAGTTCCTCTGCGGACAGGCCGGTGGCGCAGACGAGGAAGACGTGGCCGAACCGCTCCTGGTAGGCGAGGTTCAGCTCGCGCACCTCGGCGGCCAGGCCGGGCGGGGCACCGGCCATGCCGCGCTGCTCACCGGCCGAGACGGCGTCCCCCGGGGTGGGCCGCCCGATCGGCGGGTGCCCGGCGAGCGCCGCGTCGAGCCCGGCCTCGTCCAGCCGCGCCACCGCCGCGTCGGAGGCAGCGAGCAGCGCTCCGACGTCGGCGTACGGCCGGCCGGCCAGCACCTCCGCCGCCCACGCCGTACTCGCGCAGACCTCCGCCAGCGCGGCCCGGGCCGCACCGTCCTCCGCCGCGTTGAACCGGGTGAGCCCCGGCACCGGCACCGAACTCGAAGACACGGGAACCTCCGTGGCGCTTCTCGCCGCACTCGGACGCGCTGCGCACAGCTAACGCCCTGGACACCTCGGCGTCAACACTTTGTTGAAATACCACGCCTGGCGGGATACCCGGGCAACACGGCGGTCATGCGGCCCGGTTGCCGCGGATTCACGACCGCCCGGACCGTCGGCCGTCCTGGCGCGCGGCGCCGTCGCGCTGCCGGCCGTCCTGGCGCCCCTCGCCGTCGCGCCGCCGGAGCACCTCGGTGGCGATGTCCAGGAAGGCCGGCACCGGGCCGGCGCCGTCGGCCTCCGGGGCGGCCAGGCAGGTCTCGACGGGCAGGGCGTCGGTGACGGGCAGGTAGACGACGTCGGGGCGGGGGTACCAGCCGGCGACGCTGAGGGGGACGAGCGCGAGGCCCTGCCCGGACGCGATGAGCTCGAACTTCTCCTCCAGCGAGGACATCCGCAGCCTCCTGACGTCGAGGACCGGCTCGCCGTCGAGATCGGCCGTCGTGAGCGCGGGGCGGCCGGCCAGCGGGTGCGTCACCGGCAGGCAGGCGACCTTGCGCTCGCGGCCGATCGGGACGGTGCGCAGCCCCGCGTCGTCGAACGGCCGCCGGAGGAAGCCGACGTGCGCGCGGCCGTCGCGCAGCGGCGCGTCCTGCTCCCACCAGCGCAGCGGGAAGACGTCGATGGCGACGTCCGGGTGGCGCGCGGTGAACGCCCGGATGGCGTCCGAGACGTGCAGGCCGGGCGAGAAGGCGACGACGAGCCGCTGCTCGCCCCGGTCGGCCTCCTGCACCCGCCGCAGCGCCGCCGCCACGACCGGGGTGATGCGGCGCGCCTCGTCGTACAGCTGCCGCCCGGCGGCGGTGAGTTCGACGCTGCGCGTGGTGCGGGTGAGCAGCAGGCAGCCCAACTCCTGCTCGAAGGCGCGGATCTGCCGGCTGAGGACCGGCTGCGCGATGAACAGCGCCTGGGCCGCCCGGCCGAAGTGCCGGTGCTCGGCGACCGCGACGAAGTAGCGGAGCTTGCGCAGGTCCAGATCCATGCCCGAACGGTATCAATGGGGAGGGAAGGGTATTGGACGCCCACCCGGGCGCGCTCGGAGACTGAGGCCGTCCGTCGGATCCGTCCTCAGAACAGGAATCACATGACCGAGACCCGCAAGACCGCCCTCGTCGTCGGGGCCTCCCGGACCCTGGGCCTCGGGCTGGCCACCGAACTCCTCCGGCGCGGCTGGGACGTCATCGGCACCGTCCGCGGCACCGGACGCACCGGCCTGCACGACCTCGCCGACGCCTCCGGAGGCCGGGTGACCGTCGAGACGCTGGAGATGACCGATCCCGAGCAGATCGCGGCACTGCGCGACCGGCTGGCGTCGCGCACGCTCGACCTGCTCTTCGTCAACGCCGCGATAACGCGCGGCGACCTGCCGATCGGCGAGGTCCCGACGGACATGTTCACCGAGGTCATGGTCACCAACGCGCTGAGCCCGATGCGTGTCGTGGAGACCCTCCGCCCGCTGGTCCCCCCGACCGGGACCATCGGCGTCATGTCCTCCGACCAGGGCAGCGTCTCCCTCAACACCGAGGGCGGCCAGGACCTCTACCGCGCCAGCAAGTCCGCCCTCAACCAGCTGATGCGCTGCCACGCCGCCCGCCATGCCGAGGACACCCGCACGCTGCTGCTCCTGGACCCGGGCTGGGTCCGCACCGACCTCGGCGGCCCGGAGGCGGAGCTCAGCGTGGAGGAGAGCGTTCCGGGGGTGGCGGAGGCGATCGAGCGCCACAGCGGCGTGCCGGGCCTGCACTTCGTCGACTACGAGGGGAAGGAGGTGCCCTGGTAGCTCACTTCGGCCCTGGCAGGACGAGGGTGAAGGTGGTGCCGGGACGCGGGTGGTCGGAGCGGGCGGTGAGGGTGCCGTGGTGGCGCTCGGCGATGTCCCGCGCGATGGCCAGCCCGAGCCCGCTGCCTCCCGCGTCGCGGGTACGGGCCTCGTCGAGCCGCGTGAACCGCTCGAAGACGCGTTCGTACGCGTCCGGGGCCAGCGGCGTGCCGTCGTTGTGGACGGCGACGGTGACGGTGTGCGTCCGGCCGTCGGGGGTGACCTTCAGGACGACGGCGGTGCGTGCGTGCCGCACGGCGTTGTCGAGGAGGTTGCGCAGCAGGCGGTGCAGTTGGAGGCCGTCGCCGCGGACGGGAGCCTGGTCCGGGCCGCCACGCAGGGAGACGGGGTGACCGCGCTGCTCGTACTCGTGGACGAGTTCCGCGGCGATCCCGGCCAGGTCGGTGAGGGAGTGGGCGGCGGGCCGGTCGGGGCGGGCCAGCAGCAGCAGGTCCTCGGTGAGGGTGTGGACGCGCCGGGTGGCGGTGAGGGCGTTCCGGAGCGTCTCGTGCGCGTCGACGGTGTCGGGGTGGGCGAGGGCGGTCTCCAGCTCGTAGCGCAACGCGGCGATGGGCGACCGCAGTTCGTGCGAGGCGTCCGCGACGAAGCGGCGCTGGCGGTCGACGGCGGTCTCCAGCCGGTCCAGCGTGGTGTTGGTGGTCAGCGCCAGGCGACGGACGGGGTCCCGGGCCTCGGGGACGGGGACCCGGCGGTCGAGGCTGGTGTCGGTGATCTCGGCGACCTCCCGCCGGATGGCCTCGACCGGGCGCAGCGAGCGGCGCGCGGCGGCCCAGGCGAGGGCGGCGACCAGCAGCCCGGCCAGCGGGACCCCGGCGGTGAGCGGCGTGCGGAGCGGGGCGGCGACCGCCTCGGCGTCGTCGGGCGGCACGAGGACGTAGAGGGTGGCGCGGCACGACCCGTCGGGCTCGGTGGGCAGGCGGCAGGCGTGCGCGGGGACGTGCA
The DNA here is from genome assembly GCF_020037025.1 of Streptomyces huiliensis. Classification (GTDB taxonomy): domain Bacteria; phylum Actinomycetota; class Actinomycetes; order Streptomycetales; family Streptomycetaceae; genus Streptomyces; species Streptomyces huiliensis. Next base: position 35,027 of record NZ_JAIQLH010000051.1, read on the forward strand.
CGGCGGTGGCGAAGACGGTCATGGTGCGGTGGGCGAGCACGTGGGCCTGCCGGTGGGCGATGAGGGCCCGCTGCTCGGCGGTGGTGTTGCTGACGGGCGGCGGCTTCAGCGTCCCGTCGGGGCGGTGGAAGCGGTCGCGGTCGCTCTCGTCGACCGCCCCGACGTGGACCGTCCCCCGCTGCGAGCCGGAGGTCGCCCGGTGGGGAGGCTGGTCGGGGGGCGGGGGGAGCAGCGCCGCCAGGTCGGTGAGGTGCTGGGTGCCGCCGGCCGCGGCGACGGTACGTCCGGTCCGGTCGATCTCGATGAGGGGCCAGCCGCGCAGGGGGTCGCCGAGGATCTCCTTGCCGGCGGCGGCCTGGGCGGCGAGTTGCGTGGACAGCTCGTACGCCCGGTTGTCCGTCGCCCGGGCGGCGTCCTCGCGGGCGTGCCGGAACAGCCACCACGCCCCGGCGCCGAACAGCACGAGGGCGGTGAGGCCGGCCACGAGGGCGATGCGCGCCTGTCCGGGCAGGCGGGCGAGCAGGGCTCGGGTGCGGGTGCGGGTGCGGGTGCGGGTGCGGGTGCGGGTGCGGGTGCGGGCCATCAGGGCTGCTCCCGGGGCGTGAGGCGGTACCCGTGCCCGCGGACGGTCTCGATGCTGTGGGTGGCGAAGGGGGCGTCGACCTTCTTGCGCAGCGCGGAGATGTAGACCTCCACGATGGCGGTGCCACCGGTGTAGGCCGGGTCCCACACCTCGTCGAGGATCTCCTCCTTCGACACCGGGCGGTCCGGTGCGTGCAGCAGGCAGGTGAGGATCGCGAACTCCTTCGGCGTCAGGGCGAACTCGACGTCGCCGCGGCCCGCGCGGCGGGAGGTCACGTCCGCCCACAGGTCGCCGACGCGCAGCACGGACCGGCCGTTCGCGGCGGTGCCGCCCCGGCGCAGCAGGGCCCGCAGCCGGGCGAGCAGGACCACCGAGGAGAACGGCTTGACCAGGTAGTCGTCGGCGCCGGTGTCCAGGCCCTCCGCCTCGTCGTACTCGCCGTCCTTCGCGGTGAGCATCAGCACGGGCGTGGTGAGACCTGCGGCGCGGAGGGCGGCGCAGATGCGGTAGCCGTTGGGACCGGGCAGCATGATGTCCAGGACGATGAGGGCGTGGCCGCCGGTCAGGGCGCGCTGCAGCCCGGTGGTGCCGTCGCGGACGAGTTCGACGCGGTAGCCCTCCGCGGTGAGGCCGCGGTGGAGCGCGGGCCCGAGCTGCGGATCGTCCTCGACGACCAGGATGCTTGTCACAGGGCGAAGCCTGTCATGTCGCGCGTTTCTTTCCTGAAGATGACCTTTGGGTTCTTTAGATCACCTTTGGCTTGGTTCCCGCATGCTGGGGCTCCGCCCGACCAGCCGCCACCCGGAGGTGTGCCAGCCCATGCGTATCTCCTTCCTCCTGCACAACGCCTACACCGTCGGCGGCACGATCAGATCGACGTTCAACCTCGCCACGGCACTGGCCGCCCACCACGAGGTGGAGATCGTCTCGGCCCTCCGCTACCGCGAGACGCCCGCCATGGGCGCCCCGCCGGGCGTGCGGCTGACCCACCTGGTGGACCTGTGGCGCGGCTCCCCGCGCTACGACGGCGACGACCCGCGCCACGCCGAGCCGGCCAGGATCTTCCCGCGCGCGGACGGCCGCCACCGGCAGTACAGCCGCCTCACGGACGAGCGCATCGGCCGCTACCTGTCCGAGCTGGAGACGGACGTGATCGTCGGCACCAGGCCGGGCCTGAACGTCCACATCGCCCGCCAGGCCCACCCCGCGGCCATCCGGGTGGGCCAGGAACACCTCACCCTCTCCGGCCACGGCCTGCGCATGCGCCACGAGATACGCCACCGCTACCCGCTGCTGGACGCGCTCACCACGGTGACGGAGACGGACGCGCACGCCTACCGGCGGCTGGGCCTGCCCGACCTGCGCATACGGGCGATCGCGAACAGCGTCCCCACCGTGGCCGCGGGCACGGGATCCGCCGCCGCCGGCAAGACCGTCGTGGCGGCGGGACGCCTCATCCCGGTGAAGCGCTACGACCTCCTCATCCGGGCCTTCGCGACCGTCGCCGCCGCCCACCCGGACTGGCGGCTCCGCGTCTTCGGCCGGGGCGACACGACGGGTGACGAGAAGCGCGCCCTGACCGCCCTCATCGACGACCTCGGCCTGACCGCCCACGTCTCCCTCCACGACCACGTGGACACCCTGACGCCGGAGCTCGCGAAGGCGTCGATCGCCGTCTCCGCCTCCGACCGGGAGTCGTTCGGCATGACCATTGTCGAGGCCATGCGCTGCGGCCTCCCGGTCGTGGCGACCGACTGCCCGCACGGCCCGCGCGAGATCATCACCGACGGCGTCGACGGCCGTCTGGTCCCCGTCGGCGACGCCGAGTCCCTCGCCGCCGCGCTGTGCGACCTCATCCGCGACGAACCGCTGCGCCGGCGCATGGGCCGGGCGGCCCGGGAGAACTCGGCCCGCTTCACCCCGTCCCACATCGCCGACCAGCACCTCGCCCTCTACGAGGACCTGCTGCGCCGCGGCCCCGGCAGGCGCTCCCTCGGCCCGCTCCGGGAGTCCGCCCACCGGGCACGTACGGCAGTCATCGACACGGCACACGCACTCCGGGCGACCGCGCGACGGTCGGTGAAGCGGCGGGCCTTCGGCTGATCCGCCGGCGGCTCACGCGGTACCGGGCGCCGGCTTGACGTTGGTGAGCGACACCGCGCGGCGCAGCGCCCGGGCGAGGGTGACGGCGTCGCCGACCGCCCAGAGGTGGAGGAAGAAGAGGCGCGGCTCGTCCGTCAGGCCGTGGTTGTGCAGTTCGACCAGGTCGATCGAGCCGCGGCGCAGGGTGGCGAGGACGCCCTGCACCTCCTGGCCGGTCATGGAGAAGTCCCCGTTGAGCGCGGCCCGGCCGCCGCCCAGCGGCTGGAAGGTGAAGGCCGTGGTGGCGCCGAGGCCGGGCGGGAGGGCGCGGTCCCCGTCCACGATGGTCTCGCGGCGGATGAACGTGCAGACGTGGACCCCGTTGGCGGTGGTCCCCGGGACGCCGAGCGCGGCGTCGATCCCCGCCGTGTCCAGGTCGATCCGGCGCGGCGGCGCGGGCGGACGGGGCGGCGGGGCGCCGGTCGTCTCCACCACGGCGCGTACGTCCCGGGCCAGCCGGACGGGGTCGTGACCGTGCGCGTGGATGTGCATCCACCAGAGCGGCGGGGAATGGGCCAGCAGGTGCTTGTGGATCGCGGTCTGGACGAACCCGTGCCGCTGCAGGACATCGGTGAGCCGCTGCGAGCGGTCCTCCGGGACGATCACGTCGCCCATGGCCAGGGTGCTGCCGTCGCCGTAGCGGACGAACGACACGTGGGACCCGAGCGCGAGGCCGGGGGTGACGGTGACGCCGTGCGAGACGACGCGGAGGTCCCAGCGGAGGAAGGGCGTGTGGTAGTAGAGCCCGCGGACCATGTTGCCGCCGCGGCCGAGCGCCTTCGCGACCTCGGCCCAGGTCGCGAGGTCGGACGGGACGGGCGTGAGCGGGTGTCCGGCCCGGTGCGCGGGCACCGCGCCGGCAGGGGTGACGAGGCCGCCTGATCCCAGCCCGGCGGCCGCAGCGGGCGTCAACGCGGCCACGCCCAGGAACTCGCGGCGGCGCACGCCGCCTCCCCGGATTCCTCGCGCCGACTCCGTGCGCGGCAGGTGAGCGCTCATCCTTGGGTACCTCGCATCGTGCGAAGGAGATCCGTCTCGCTTTCGGGGACCCGGACACGGTCGGCCAAAGCGAACACACGCGGGAACTCACGTTCATCCGGGAGGCTTTGGCTCCCGTGTGCCAGGGCCGGTCTAGGCGGGCGGCTGATGTGCGGACAGAGCTCGGCGGAGCCTGCTCGTCCCGCAGTGTTCCCACAAGGGGATTCCGTGAACTGCGCCCCGCCGGCGCACGGCCGTCCGGGAGCACCCCGCGTGAGGCGGTGCCCCACCACCGGCGCGCGGCACTGCGATCTCTGCACTATCGGGATAAATTCACCAACACCTCCCGATTCTAGGGCAAAGCGACGGCTTGCGCCGCTCAGGGGGATGCTCGCCGCATGGGCGCTGCCCGGCGTCGCCACCGCTCCCGGCCTGCCACTCGACTCGGAAGCGCCGCAGCCTTCGCTGCCGCCGCCGACGTCGCCGGCAGGGCCTTTCCGGTGAAGGGCGTCCCGGCGGCTTTCCGAACGCAGCGCTTCCACGCCACCGTTCGGCGGCGCGCGTTCCCGTCACACGCGCGTTTCAGGAAGCCCCGCAGCCGTCGCGCGACCCGTGCCGACGCGCCCCGGCACACGCGGCACAGCACCGGCCCGGGAAATCGCCGCATCCCGAACCGGTGCCATGAGCCCTCCGTCAGGAAGGGTTCCTGCCTACTACGGCACTCCGACCGAGTTGTGCGCACTGGCCGGAGCGTACTGGTGGTTGCCGTCGAAGGTGGCGTCATACCCGTGGAGGACGAGCTGCGTCAGCGGGAGCGGCGCCGGCAGAGGGGAGTTCTTGCACTCGGCGTACCCGTTGGTGTCCGTGGTCGCCTCGCACAGGAAGAACCTGTCCCAGGAAACGGTGAACTTCACCGGCAGCCCGGCGACGGCGGTGCCGTCGACCTTGGTGAACTTGGCCTTCAGGTTGTTCGTTTGCCGTCCGACGATGTCGAGGGTGCCGTAGTAGGCGGTGGCGTTCAGCCGCTCGGGGTGATGGTGACGGTCCACGGCGGCAGCGTTGCCGGCAGCAAGACCGACGGTGGCCGTGACGGCCAGAGCGAGCGCTGTGAACGACGGTCCGAAGGAGACGAGCTTCATCGAGCCCTTCCACTGGGATGTGGGGGCTGCCACCGGGCAGGCGTGATGCCTCGGTGCACGGCCCTACCGTAAGAGACGTATCCACCAACGAAGCCGCCGGACACCAGATACGACAACCGGACCGCCGTACTCCGAATGAGTGACGCTCCCCCTGTGGGAATTCGCTGCCGCGCTCCGCACGGCTGTGTTCGCGCCGATCGGCCGACAGGCACCACGGTCGGACCCGAAGCCGGCTGATCCTTCGTCATCCGTGACGTCGCACTCGCGGCCTCCACTGGGCTCCGCGAGGCGGGGGGCGGGTACGTTCAAGGGTGACCGACGGTGGAACGGAGTGAGCGGCCATGCGGTGGAGCGACTACAGCAACGGCGAGCGCATCAAGATCCTGCGCGGTAAGGGCTCTTGGCCGACGCCTACCGGCTGGCGGCGTACGTCGCCAACCTGATGGGGTCGCGCGACCTGGCCTACGCGGCGATCGGCCACGCCCAGGCGGCGGCGGAGCGGTCGGACGACGCGCTGCGTCTGGCCGAGAAGGCGGCCGTGGACATCGAGCCGCGGTTCTCGCGGGCGACCGCCGACCAGTTGACCGTCTACGGGTCGCACATCAATTTCGCGGCGGTCGTGGCGAGCCGCATGCAGAACAAGGACCTGGTCAAGAGCTTCCTGTCCCTGGCGACCGCGACGGGCGCCCGGCTGGGCGCGGAACACCGCGCCTACGGAACCCTGTTCGGCCCGGTCACGGCGGACACCCAGGCGGTCGGCATCGCCGTGGCGCTCGGGCAGGCCGGCAAGGCCCTGGAGCTGATCCGGGGTATCCCGGAGACCAGCCTGAGCGCCCTCACCGAGGCCGCGCGCAACCGCTTCGCGATGGACAAGGCCATGGCCGAGGCCGACGCCCGGCTGTGGGACGCCTCCCTCGACACGCTGGAGAAGGCTCTGGTGCACGCCCCCGTGTGGGCCCGCCACCAAGCGCTGCCAGCGTGATCATGCAGAAGGTCGGACGGGCCTCGACCGCCCGCGTCCGGCGGGTGTCGGCACTGATCGGCGTGCGCCCGGGCACCGAACCGGGCTTTGCCCCGGCAACGGCCACGGCCACGGCCACGCTGTAGCTGCTACTCCGCCCCTGCCACTCGACACCGGGGCCGAGTGCCGCGCCGCCTACCATCGGGGTGGAAGTCACCGAACCCTCCGACCTCTTGGGGTGTCCATGGCCAGTTGGGCGGACCTGACGACCGGCAAGCGCATCAAGGCCCTGCGCGGCTCCGACATGACGCAGCAGGGCCTCGCCGAGGCGGCCGGCGTGTCCCTTGCCCTGGTGCAGAAGGCGGAGCAGGACAAGGGGGATCTCTCGGTGGGCTCCCTGCTGAAGTTCGCCGCCGCGCTGCGCACGGACGTGTCCGTGCTGCTCGGCCAGCAGGCGCCGCGGCACGGCATGAACCGCGAGGACCGCACGGCGCTGCGGCGCCTCTCCGACGCCGTCCACGACAGTGCGTTGGGAGACTGGGACGCGATCGAGGACCCGAGCGGCGTCGGGGAACTCGCCCGCGCCCGGGACGAGGCATGGGCCGCCTACTGGGCCGGTGACAACACCCAGGTCAGCACGCTCGCTTCCAAGGTGCTGATGGAGGGGCACGCCCGGTACGCGACCGCGACGGACGCCGAACGGGAGCGGCTCGGGGCGATCCTGGCGAGCACCTACCGGGTGGCCGCGTCCTGCGCCAACGGGCTCGGGCAGCGGGATCTCGCCCTCGGGGCCCTGGTCTCGGCGAAGCGGTGGGCCACCACGGCCGACGACCCGGTGCTCCTCGCGCTCCTGGAGTCCACCCTGTCGTGGGTGTACCTCCGCAGCGCCAAGCTCCCTCGGGCCATGGCCGTCGCCGAGCGGGCCGCCCTGACGGTGGAGCCGAGGTTCAGCCGCGCGACGCAGCCGGAACTGGTCGCCTACGGGCGGCTGATGATCTCCGCCGCGGTCGCCGCCTCCCGTCACGAGGACGAGGACGCGGCCCAGAACTACCTGTCACAGGCGACGGCGGCAGCCGCCCGCCTCGGCCGGGACGTTGACCTCTACGGCACGAGCTTCGGACCGACCGCGGCCAAGGCGGAAGCCGTTGGCGTGCAGGTGGCGCTGAAGAACTTCGGGCGCGCATTGAAGCTTGCCGCCGAACCCGGGATGCAGTGCCTGCCTCGCACCATGTCCATGGTCGCGAGGAACCGGTACAGGCTCGACGTGGCTCTCGCCCAATGCGCTGCCGGGCTCTACGACAAGGCCGGCGACACGCTCATCGAGGTGGGGCTCGAAGCCCCAGAGTGGGTGCGGCACCAGGCCCTGCCCGGGGTGATCGGCCGACGGCTGGCGAAGGTCTCCTCGGCAAAGGTCCGCAGCATCGGCGAGCTCATCGGCGTGCCCTTGATCGCGTGACCCATACGGAGCGTACGAGTCACCCTCGGTGACCTCAAGAGGTCGTACGCTTCGTCGGTTCTCCCGCCACGCCTGTCGCAGCAAGATGCGGGCATGCCGGGAAAACAGTGGGGCGACCCCCAACCCTCCCCTGAGTCACGCCGTTCGGCGAGCGACCGCGAACGCCGTCGCCGCCTCCTGGACACCGCGTCCGGCTTCGTGTCGTCCGTCGAGCCGTTCCCTTGTGTGATCTACGTCCACGCGCCGACTGCGGCCGAACTCGCGCCGGCCCGACAGGAGTGCCAGGACTGCGCCTACGCGCTCGGCTGGCACGTCATCGACGTGATCGCTTGGGCCGGCAAGCGGTGCGGGTCCGCAGAGCGCAGGCACCTCGACCGAGCCCTCGGGCACTTCTCAGGACGCGGGGCCGCGGCTCTCCTGACGCTCCACCGCGCCATGTTGCCCCGCTCGGAGGAGCGGTACCGCGCCATCGTCGCCGCCATAGCGGCCCACGGCGGCTTCGTGCACTTCAGGAAGCCCGCAACGGGGGCTACGGCAGCCGAGAGGGGCAAGGGGTAATGGTGCGATACGGCAACTGGGCCACCGACACCCGTGACGGCCGGGTCGGCCAGGTCGTGCGCCAGACGTTCACGCACATCGTGCTGAGCGCGCCGGACGGCGGGAGCGAATGGGACTGCCCGTACGACGAACACCGCATCGCCACGGTGCGGGAGCTGAAGGACGCCGGCCTCTGGGAGAAGCGATGAACGCCGTTCCGAAGGCGCCGCGTTCACGCCTGACGCTCCGCGTCTCCCGGGACGGCGGCCGGACGTACGAGACCACGGTCACCCACCTCCCCCACACCGACCGCCCGCCGGACTCACCCCTCCGCTTCCCGCCCTGCACCTGCCCCACCTGCCACCCGAGGAACCGATGACCACCCTCCACCCGATCCCCTTGCCCCACAGCGGCGGCCCCCGGAGGCTCCCGGCACCATCGCCGTGCCCCGCGTGCGACGACGCCTTGGAAACCGCGATGCCGGGAGGCCGGCCGTGGGCCACCCGCTCGTCGGCGAAGGCTCGCTCCCGATGCCACCGCTCGGGTTGAGGGCGCCTGTCAGGCCAGGTCTTGCCGTCGCAGCCAGGCCGGCCGTATCGGTACGCCGTCCGCGTCCACGGCGGGCTCGTCCGGCGTGGACCCAGGTCGGGGCTTCGCTTCCGGCGCGGCCGGCTCTGCCGGGGCGGCGCTGTCCTCCAGTAGCTCCGCCACCGTGAAGCGGGTGGCATGGGACTGCCACGAACCGTCGACGACCAGCAGAAAGCCGTCAGCACTACGGAAGAGGCGACGGCGCTTGTGCTTGAGCGGGTGTGCCGGCCGGTAGTCCCGGGCAGCCTTCTCCAGCCGCGCCAGCGCGTCCGCCCGTTCCCCTCTCACTTGCCCCAGCACACGAGCCTCGACGTGCTTGCGGTCCCCCATTCCCACAGTCGATTCGACGATCAGCCCCCATGTCGCCATGCCCCACCCCATCTCTCCTCGCCGACAGCGACTTTAGCCTCACCCCTCGTCGGCGTGGTTGCTCAGGGCGTCGCGTAGGGCGGCGCGGGAAGTGATGCCGAGTTTGGGGAAGACGCGGTAGAGGTGGGAGCTGACGGTTCGTGGGGACAGGCGGGTGCGCTCGGCGATTTCCTTGTTCGTCAGGCCGGTCGCGGCGAGCTCGGCGATTCGGCGTTCCTGCCAGGTGAGGGGCGGGGCGGGCGGGCCCGGCCGGGTCAGGGACCGGTCCGCGAGGCGCAGTTCGGTGCGGGCGCGGTCCGCCCAGGCCGTGCAGCCGAGGCGGTCGAACGTCTCGGCGGCCGGCACCAGGGCCTGCCGGGCCGCGCGGGGTTCCTTCAGCCGCCGCAGGGTGAAGCCGTAGGCCAGGCGGATGCGCGCCAGCTCGAAGGGGAAGTCGCCGGCCGCCGGGTACGCCTCGACGCGCGCGTACAGCGTCGTCGCCTCCGCCGGGTCGTCCGCGGTCATCGCGAGGGCGCCGTAGGCGGAGAGGGCCAGCCGCGGGGACGCCTCCGGCAGGCCCGCCGCGCACGCCGCCAGGGCGTGCCGCCGCGCCTGCTCGCGGCGGCCGCTGTAGAGCGCGGCCTCCACCAGTTCGAGCAGGGCACGCGGGGCGATCTGGTGGGCGTGCCGGTCGAAGCTGCCCGGCGGCGTCATCCCGATGGCGTAGAGGTACGCCGCCTCGAAGTCCCCTTCGGTGAGCGCCACTCCGGTGGCGATCGCCTCCGTGATCTGGGTGAGGAGGCCGACCCCGCGCGGACGGGCCCAGGCGTCCACGGCGGACTGCAGCTCCCGCGCGGCACCGAGCCGCCCCTGCCGGGCCGCCAACTGCCCGAGTACGGCACGGGTGTGGTAGGCGAGGAGGACGTGGCCGTGCGCGGTGCACAGGTCCAGCGCCTGATGCCCGGTCCGCTCGGCCTCATCCCATTCGCCGGAGTACATCTGGTCCAGCATCAGCATCCTCAGCATGATCATCACGCTGGACACGGCGCCGGCCTCCTGCTCCCGTTCGACGGCGCGCCGCAGTTGGGGGCGGTAGTGGCTCAGCACGTCGACGTGGGAGGCGCAGATGCCCAGCCGGGCCAGGTCCCACGGCGCGAGGTGCGCCTCGGCGGCGAACGCCTGCTCCAGGCGCCCGCGCAGCCCGGCGCCGTCGCGCGCCACGGCGCTCGCGTCCCGGTACAGCGCCGTCAGCGGGTGGACCCGGTCGCCGAGCGAGTCGAGGATCCGCTCGGCGCGCTGCCACAGGGCGGGGTCGCCCGCGTAGTGGGCCATGGTGACCAGCGCGTCGGCCGCCCGGGCCAGGGTTCCGTCGTCGGCCCGCGCCATCCCGTCCGGCCACCGTTCGACCGCCGTCGCCAGCCGCTGGAAGGCGGGCGTGACGGCTCCGGCCTGGACGAAGTCCGCATGGGCCGAGGTGAGGACGGCGGCCAGGGAACCGGCCGTGCCGGGCTCCGGGTCCGAGTGGTGGAGCAACCGTTGCGCCTCGTCCAGCAGCGCGGCCTGGCCGGCGAGGTAGGCCGCGTCGCCGAGCCGCCGGGAGCGGTCCGCGGGCCGTTCGCTCAGCTCCGCGGCGCGGGTCAGCCAGGCGACGGCGGCCGCCGCGCCGCCGCGTCGCGTCGCGGAGTCGGCCGCCGCTTCCAGCGCCGCGGCCACCGCCTCGTCCGGGTCGGCGACCGAGGCTGCCAGGTGGCCCGCGTGCCGTTCGGCGTCGGCCCGGTGCACCCGGGACAGTTCGACGTGGGCGGCCCGACGCTGGTCTGGCGTCGCCAGTTGGATGACGGCGGAGCGGACCAGCGGGTGCCGGAAGACGAAGTCGCCCGTGGCCGGGTCGACGTCGAGCAGGCCCGACGCGACGGCCGGTTCGACCTCGCGCATCCGGTACCGCGTGGCGTGCACGCGCCCCCGGAGCCGGCCGGCGGCGGCGCCGTCCAGGGCGCCGCGCAGCAGCTCCGCCCGGACGGCGGGGGCCAGGCGCTCGATCCGCGTGCCGTAGAGCTGTTGGAGGCGTCGGGGCAGCGGCACGCCGGGGGCGGCGAACAGGTCACCGGCCGGGTGCGGCGCGGCCAGGTAGGGCGGCAGTTCCTGGAGGGCGAGCGGGTTGCCCCGGGCGTGGTCCAGGACGGCCCGCCGGACGCGCTCGTCGAGACGGGGGTGGCGCTGCGCCAGGAGGCGTCCGGCGTCCTCCTCCGACAGGGCCGCGACCGGCAGTTCGGGGAGCCGGGCGTGGTCGAAGGCGGAACGCGCCTCGGCCCGCAGGGCGATCAGCATCTTCACGGGAACGGCCGTCAGCCGGCGTGCCACGAAACCGCACACCTCCGCGCTGGCGTCGTCCAGCCACTGGCCGTCGTCGACCAGCAGGGTCAGCGGTCGTTCGGCGGCGGCCGACGACAGCAGGTCCAGTACGGCGATGCCGAGGGACATCACGGACGGCGGCTCGCCCTCGCCGCCGCCGAACACCACGTCCAGCACGTCGTGCCGCTTGTCCGGTCGGGCGGTGCGGCCGAGCAGGGGGTAAAGGCACTGGTGCAGCCCGGCGAACGGCAGCTCCGACTCGGCCTCCACCCCGGTGGCCCGGATGAGTACGTGGTCCGCCCGGGCCGCCCACCGCGCCGCCTGGTCGACCAGCGCGCTCTTGCCCACCCCCGCCTCGCCGCGCAGCACCAGGGCCTGCCCCCCGGGCGCGGCCACGAACGCCGACAGCAGGGCCAGCTCGCGCCCTCGGCCGACCAGGGGCGTTTCCGCCGGTTCCATGCTTCCCCCACGTCCACGCGCGACCGCCCGGTCCGTCCCGGGCGGTCGCGCGGTGATCATCATGTACACGACGTAGCATGCCAGCCCGGTGGCGCGGCCCGCGCTTGTCGGCGAGCGTTCGGCGGTGGGGTGAGCCAAGGTCGTCGTCTCGCGGGATGCCCGGAGGAGGCGAAGGGGCGCCGCCGGCCGGTGGGAGGTGTGGCCTATGCGGAGGCTGGTGGTGGATGCGGCGCGGGATGGAACAGGTGGAACGGGACGTCGCGGTTGAGGCGGAAGCGATGCTGTCGCCGCGGCGCGGACCAGGCAACGCGAACGGCCGGTCGGTGCTGTGACCGACCGGCCGTTCCGGTGTCGTGCTGCTGCTCTCTCGGCGCCGCTTGGCGCCCAGGTCGCGTCGTTGCCGCTCAGCCCATCGTGCAGGCGAGCTGCGCCTTCACCGCGTTGCGGAGGTCCTCCTGGGCGCGGCAGTCGGCGTTGTAGACGTCTTCCCACTTGGGGCTGACGACGTGGACGTTCACGATCTCGGTGATGATGTTGACGTTCCCCTGGGCCACGATGGTGTTGCGGGCGACCGCCACCTGGGAGGTCGGAGCGGTCGTGGCTCCGATGACGCCGCCTTCACCGTAGATCAAGTTGGTGATCTTGGTGTAGATGGTGACTTCCTTGCCCTGGATGTTGTTGCCGACGATGGCGACCGTCCAGTCCTTGTAATTGCGCTGCCAGGCGTTGCGGGTCCGCTGGTTCAGTGCGGTCACGGCGCCGTACCCGAGCTTGGCGATCCAGTAGTGCTTGATCAACGGACGGCCGCCCGGGTGGTCGCGGGGCTGGGCCGGGTCTCCGAGCTGCACGTCACTGAACCGAGCCTGGTTTCCGACGCTCAGGCGATCGGACGCCGCGCCCTGTCCGGGCGCGGCACCGGCCGGCGTGACGACGCCGCCGGTGACGGCAAGGGCCGCGGCCGCGGCGGCCACGGCCGTCTTCCACTTCACCGCGGGACGCTGACTGGTTGCCATCCTGGTACTCCTCGTATCCGCATGTCCGACAAGCACGCGGGCAAGTTCCCCGCGTCCACCACCGGGAACGCCCGGCACCCCCTGACTCTCGTCGATCCGCGCCCGGGCGCACATCAGTCATTTGACGGTCGGCCGCGGGCGCCCGTCGCCGCGCGGCGTGCCGGGCCTGCGGCCCCGAGAGCGCCTCTCGGGCGCGAGGCGGCCGGCCGGCGTGTGCGCCCCGCACGCCCGAACGCCCGGCTACTCCGCCCGGTTCAGGTAGTTGTAGATGGTGAACCGGCTGACGCCGAGGGCCGCGGCGGCCTTTTCGACGCCGTGGCGGAGGGTGAAGGCGCCGCGGGATTCCAGGGTGCGGACGATGGACTGCTTGGTCTTGCGGTCGAGTTCGGCGAGCGGGGCGCCGTGGCGGCGTTCGAGGTCGGCGAGGATGCGGTCGAGGGAGTCGGAGAGGTGGGGGAGGCGGACGGCTACGGTCTCGCGGCCCTCCCAGCTGAGGACCACGTCGTCCGGCAGGGCTTCGGCGGGGTCGAGGAGGGTGCCGCCGATCGCCTCGACCAGAGGGGTCACGGCGGCGCGGAAGCGATCGGCATCGGCCTCGGTCCCGGCCTCGGTCCCGGCATCGGCCCCGGCATCGGTTCCGGCATCGGCGGAGGGGGGCGTCACGGGCCGGTCCTCGGGGTGCCGCCGGGTGCGTCCAGGACGTTCACCTGGAGGGAGATGCGGGTGGCGCCCGCGCCTATCGAGCGGCGCAACAGGGCGTCCACCGCGGTCAGGACCGCCTCGGCGCCGCCCTCGGCGGTGTTGCCGAAGGGGCCGACGTCCACGTGGTCCAAGCCCGCGTCCTGGACCGCGTCCCGGGCGGCGACGGCGTGTGGGGGCGGCCGGTCGAGGTCGAACGGTTCGGTGGTGAATTCCACTCTCAGTCGCACCATGCGGTCACGGTAACCGGCCCGGCGTCTCACTTGGCGGCCGTCCAAATTTGTACGTTCGAAAGAGGGTTCACTCTGCGTCAGGGGCGCCCGGGCGCGGCCGCCACGCTCGGTGACGCCTTCCGGGCGGCAAAGGGCCGGCGTCGGATGCGGGGTCCGCCGGTTCCCCGGCGCATTTCGCGATGTGCCAGGAAGGCGTGCGGGAGGCGTGCCACCAAGTGAGACATGAAAAACATTTGGTGACGTGGATCACATTGCTGCTTCTGTGATGGTACATCCATCATTGTGTTGGCCGACGATTTAAGGGCGCTCTTTCGGGATCTCGGGGCACACGTCCCGAATGCCCCGCAGGCAAAAGGCGGTTGCCGAGAGACGCCGGCCCGGCCCCCACCGCCGCGGCACCCGGCCGACGAACGACGCGCACCCCCCGTTTCCCCTACCGCGTGGACACGCGATTACGGAGAAAACGAAGTGAGCTCACCCGCGTTATCCACCCGTTCCGCCCGTCCGGCCCGCCCGTCGGCGCCGGACTTCCGGAACCCCCTCGCGCTCTCCCTGCCCGCGCCCGCACCGACCGTCCTCACCGGACGCCTCGTCCCGGACGACCTCTGGCATCTGGCCAAGGAGGCGATACCGCCGACGCCGAAACGGCCGCAGGGCGGCGGGCAGCGCCGGGTCGACGACCGCGAGGTGCTGGCCGCCATCGTGTTCGTGGCGGGATCCGGTTGCAGCTGGCGCCGGCTGCCCCCGGTGTTCGGCGCCTCCTGGCAGACCGTGCACCGCCGGTTCACCGAATGGAGCGCCGCCGGCCTCTGGGACCTGCTCTGCGCCGCCGCCGAGCACCGCGCCGCCGAGCACCGCGCCGTCGAACACCGCGCCGCCGGGGCCCGTAACGACCGGGCGTCCGCCGACCGGGCCCGCAACGACTGGACGCTGACCGTCTGCCGCCGCATCCGCGCCCGCGCCGCGTCCTCCGGCTCCTCCGTCCCCTCCGGTCCGTCCGGCGCCTGGGTACCGCCGGCCGCCCCGGCCCCAGCCCCGGCCCCGGCCCGTCCCGACGACGGCTCCCCGCCGGACGTCCTCCGGCGCGCTCCCCTCGCCGCCGCCCGCTGAGCCCTGCCCGTTGAGCCCCGCCCATTGAGCCTCGCTTACTGAGCCCCGCTTACTGAGCCCAGCCGCGGGCCGGCTCATTCTCCGGAAGCGGAGCCGGAGCCCGGCGGAAACACCTGTGCCGTTTCCGTCAGGGCCTCTCCCCTCCCCTTCCCTCCCTTCCCGCCCCACCGCATGGCCGTTCCACCCACCCTGTTTTCCCTGCCGAGACGAACGGAATGACGCGCATGCAGCAGCACGAAAGGCAGCAGCACGAATCGGTCGCGCTCATCGGAATCGGCTGCCGGTTCCCCGGCGGCATCGACTCCCCGGAATCGTTCTGGAATTTCCTGTCCGGCGGCAAGGTGTCCGCCGAGCCCACTCCCGAGGACCGCTGGCGTCCCTACACGAAGATCAGCCCGGAGTTCTCCGAGGCGCTCCGCCGCGCCGACCGGCCGGGCAACTTCATCGGTGACGTCGACGGTTTCGACGCCGAGTTCTTCGGGATCACGCCGCGCGAGGCGGAGTTCATGGACCCGCAGCAGCGGCTCGTCCTCGAAGTGGCGTGGGAGGCGCTGGAGCACGCCGGCATGGCACCGCGCTCGGTGGCGGGCTCCGACGCCGGCGTGTACATCGGCACCTGCTCCGACGACTACGGGCGGCGGCTGCTGGAGGACCTGCCCCGGATCGAGCCGTGGACGGGCATCGGCGCCCAGCTCACCGGCATCGCCAACCGGGTCTCGCACGTCCTCGACCTGCACGGCCCCAGCTTCGTCCTGGACTCCGCCTGCTCGGCGTCGCTGGTGGCGGTGCACCTGGCCTGCCAGTCGCTGCTGACCGGCGAGACGTCCCTCGCCCTGGCCGGCGGCGTCAACATCATCCTCTCGCCCGCGTACACCCTCACCCTGGAGGCGGCCGGCGCCCTCTCCCCCGACGGCCGCAGCAAGCCGTTCGACGCGGAGGGCGACGGGTACGGGCGTGCCGAGGGCTGTGGCGTCCTGGTGCTCAAGCGGCTGGCGGACGCCGAGCGGGACGGCGACCGGATCCTCGCCGTCATCAAGGGGACCGCCGTCGCCCAGGACGGCGCGACCAACGGCATCATGGCCCCCAACCCCGACGCCCAGCGCGACCTGCTCCGCCTCGCCTGGCAGCGGGCGGGCCTCGACCCGGCCACCGCGGGCTACATCGAGGCGCACGGCACGGGCACCCGGCTCGGCGACCCGGTCGAGGCGTCCGGCCTGCACGCCGTGTTCGGCACCGGGCGGCCGGACGGCAAGCCGTGCTGGATCGGCTCGGTGAAGTCCAACATCGGCCACGCCGAACCCGCTTCGGGCGTCGCCGGGATCATCAAGGCCACGCTGATGCTGCGCGAGGCGGAGCTGGCGGCGACGGTCCTGACCAGCGAGCCGAGCCCCGACATCCCCTGGGACGACTGGGGGTTGCGGCTCGTCACCGAGCACCAGGCGTGGCCCAAGGGCGACACCCCGCGCCGGGCCGGCGTCTCCGGGTACGGGTACGGCGGCACCATCGGCCACGTCGTCCTGGAGGAGGCGCCCGTCACGGACGAGTCGGAGGAACCGGTCGCCGAGCCGGCGGGCGGTGCCGTCCGCGCGTACCCCCTCTCGTACCGCTCCCCCGCCGGGATCACCGCCTACGCGGGCCGGCTCGCCGACTGGCTGGAGCAGCACCCCGGCACTCCGCTGTCCGCCGTCGGCCACACCCTCGCCACCCGCCGCAGCCACCTGGAGCACCGCGCGACCGTGATCGCCGACGGCCGCGCCGAACTCGTGGCGCGGCTGCGCGAACTGGCCGCCGACAAGAGCGGAGAGCGGCACGAGAGCGGGGAGCGGCAGCTGGACGGCGTCGTCACCGGTGCCGTACGGCCGGGCGGAACGCAGGGCGACCCGGGGACGGTGTGGGTGTTCTCCGGCCACGGCTCCCACTGGTCGGGCATGGGCGCCGAACTGCTCGCCTCGCGACCCGAGTTCGCCGCCGTGATCGACGCGCTGGAGCCGGTGTTCCAGGAGGAGCTGGGCTTCTCGGCCCGGCAGGCCCTGCTGGACGGCGACTTCGACTCCGTCGACCGCGCCCAGTCCATGATCTTCGCGGTGCAGGTGGGTCTCGCCGAGGTGTGGCGGGCGCACGGCCACCGGCCGTCCGCCGTCATCGGGCACTCGGTCGGTGAGATCGCCGCGGCCGTGGCGGCCGGGGCGCTGAGCCTGGAGGACGGCGCCCGGCTCAGCGGCCGGCGGTCCGCGCTGCTGCGCCGGGTGGCCGGCAAGGGCGCGATGGCCATGGTCGGGCTGCCCTTCGACGAGGTGGCGGCGCGGCTGGAAGGCAACGAGCGGATCTCCGCCGCCATCGCGTCATCGCCGCTGTCCTCGGTGGTCTCCGGCGACGCCGGGGCCGTGGCGGACCTGGTCCGCGACTGGCAGGCCGAGGGCCTGCCGGTACGGAACGTCAACTCCGACGTCGCCTTCCACAGCCGGCACATGCTGGAGCTCACGGACGGCCTGCGCGACGCCCTCCGAGAACTGGCCCCGCAGGCCCCGGAGGTGCCGCTGTACACCACGGCCCTCGCCGATCCCCGCTCCGACGCCCCGCACGACGCCGCGTACTGGGTGGCCAACCTGCGCGAACCGGTCCGGCTCGCGCAGGCGGTGACCGCGGCCGTCGAGGACGGGTACCGCCGCTTCCTGGAGGTCGCGCCGCACCCCGTCGTCTCCCACTCGATCAACGAGACGCTGGCGCACCTGGACGTCACCGGCGCCCACGTCGGCCACAGCCTCCGCCGCGACAAGCCCGAACTGCGCACGCTGCTGGCGGGACTGGGCGGGCTGCACGCGCACGGCGCGGAGATCGACTGGTCCCTCCACCACCCGGCCACCCACCCGGCCGAACTGCCGCCGGTGGTCTGGCAGCACCGCCGACACTGGCTCGACGCCGTGCTGCCGGCCGCCGCGGTCGTCTCCCACCAGCACGACATCAGTGGCCATACCCTGCTCGGCGCCCCCGTGGACCTCGCCACCACCAGCGGCACCGCGCTACGGGTGTGGAACACCGTCCTGGACGAGGCCAGTCGGCCCTTCCCCGGCGGCCACTCCCTGCACGGCGCCTCGATCGTCCCCGCCTCCTCGATCATCCACACCTTCCTGGAGGCCGCCCCGGGCACCGGCGGCAGCAAGGCGCTGTTCGACCTCTCGCTGCGCTTCCCCATCGCCCTCGCCTCGGCACGTGAGGTGCAGGTGGTGCGGGAGGGCCTGGAGCTGCGGCTCAGCACCCGGGCCGTGGGGGCGAAGGGCGGCCCCGGCAACTGGCTGACGCACACCTCCGGTTCGACCATGGCCGACAGCGCCGCTCCGTTCCCGGACGCCTTCCTGACCGTCCGGGCCCCGGAGGACCTGGAGACCGCCGACCCGTCGGTGGTGATCGGCCGGCTCGACGCGATCGGCGTCGAGGGCATCGCCTGGCCGTGGGAGGTGCGCGAGCTCCTCAAGGGCGAGAACGTCCTGCGGGCCGTGATCCACGCCCCCGCCGTGCCCGGCGACCAGGTCACCTGGGCGCCGCTGCTGGACGCGGCCCTCGGCGTCGTCCCCGTCATCTACGGCGGGCCGCCCACCGTCCGGATGCCCGCGCACATACGCGAGGTGCGCGTCGTGGGCGAGGCGCCCGAGACCGGTGTGGTGGACATCCGGCTCGTGGACCCGGAGACGGACACCGTCGACATCGTCATCAGCGACGAGAGCGGGCGACTGTGCGCCTGGCTGCCGGGGACGCGGTTCGGCGCCCTGCGCGCGGAGGTGCCGGCCGGGCGCGCGGCGGAGCCCGAGCCCGCCGCCGGGGCGGACGAACCGGCCACCGTCGACTGGGCCTCCCTGCCGGCCGACGTCCTGGCCGCCCGGATCGACGAGGAGGTCTGCGGGCGCCTGGCCCGCGAGATGAAGATCCCGGCGGCCGAGCTGGACCGCGACCGGCCGCTGACCGACCTGGGCCTGGACTCCGTGATGTCGATGGTCGTCTGCGGCCAGCTGGAGAAGCTGCTCGGGGTCCGGCTGCCGGTCACGGTGCTGTGGAACCACCCGACGGCGGGGGGCCTCGCGGCGTACGTGGCCGCGCAGTTGGGCGCGGATGAGGAGGTGGCGGCGGCTTAAGCCCTTCGTCTCCCGGCGACCTTCGCCCTCCCGCGAGCCTTCGCCCTCCCGGCGAGTCTTCGACCTCCCGGTGACACGGCCGGCCCGTGTGCGACTCGACGTCGCACGCGGGCCGGTCCGCGTCGCGGGGTCCCTTGACAGGCCGGGCCCGGTCGGGCACCTTCATTTCCGTTGCGCGGATTTCACATTCCACAATACGGAAGTAGGTGTCCTGTGGTGGCTCCCGACGATCAACGCCTGGCCGCCAACCTTTCCCTCCTCCACGCCGACCTCCCCCTCCTGGAGCGCCCAGCCGCGGCGGCCGCCGCCGGGTTCTCCGCCGTCGAGCTGTGGTGGCCGTGGCCGGACGAACCGTGCCCACCGGCCGCCGAACTCGACGCGCTACACGCCGCGTTGACGTCCGCCGGCACCCGGCTCGTGGGGCTGAACTTCTACGCGGGCCGGCTGCCCGGGCCCGACCGGGGCGCCCTGTCCCTGCCGGGACGGGAGTCGGAGCGCTTCCGCGCCAACCTCGACGTCGCCGCCGACTTCGCCGGGTCGCTCGGCTGTACGGGCCTCAACGCCCTCTACGGCAACCGGCTGCCGGACGTGGATCCGGCTCTCCAGGACGCGCTCGCCCTCGACAACCTCGTCCTCGCGGCACGGGCGGCGCACCGGGTGGGTGCGGATCTGCTCGTCGAGGCGCTCAACTCGGCCGAGTCGCCGGGCTATCCCCTCGTCACGGCGGAGGCCGCCGTCGCCGTCGTGGAGCGGGTCAATACGGTGACCGGGTTGGGGAACGCGAAGTTCCTGATGGATCTGTACCACCTGGCGATGGGCGGTGCGGACTTGGACGCCGTCATCGACCGGTACGGGGCTTCGGCCGGGCACGTGCAGTTCGCGGACTGGCCGGGGCGGGGGGCGCCCGGGACCGGGCGGCTCGATTTCGGGGCGCTGGTCGCGCGGCTCCGCAAGGCGGGGTACGGCGGGTGGGTCGCGCTGGAGCATCGGCCGTAGGGGTGGTGCCCCGGTCCCGCCCCTTCGCCGCTTCCTGGGGCTGCGCCCCAGACCCCCTTGTCGCGGCTCCGCCGCTCGTCCGCGCCACTCAGCCCGTCCGGCGTTTGAGGACAACCGCGCGGAGCGCGGTTTCGGGGGTGCGGGGGCGCAGCCCCCGCAAGAAACGGTGAAAGGGCGGGACCGGGGCACCACCCCAACCGCCCCACACCCGCTTCCCGAGAGGAACGACCATGCACATCGCCTGGATAGGTCTAGGAATCATGGGCTCCCCCATGGCCCACAACCTCCTCAAGGCCAACTACCCCCTCACCGCCCACACCCTCGAACAACACAAACTCGACCACCTCGCCGCCCACGGCGGTATCCCCGCCCCCTCCATAGCGGAAGCCGTCCGCGACGCCGACGTCATCATCACCATGCTCCCGGCGGACACCGAGGTGACGAAGGTCGCGCTCGGCAGGGACGGCATCCTCGAACACGCCCGCCCAGACGCCCTGTTCATCGACATGTCGACGGTGACACCGAGCACAGCCGTCACCCTGGCCAGGGAAGGCGCCGAACGCGCCCTCCGCGTCCTGGACGCCCCCGTCTCGGGCGGCGAGGCGGGCGCCGTCGAAGGCACGCTGTCGATCATGGTGGGCGGGGAGCGGGCGGACTTCGAGGCGGCCCGGCCGCTGTTCGAGGTCCTCGGGTCGACGGCCGCGCTGTGCGGGCCGCACGGCGCCGGCCAGACCGTCAAGGCGGCGAACCAGCTGATCGTCGCGGCGACCTTACAAGCGTGCGCCGAGGCCGTCGTGTTCCTGGAGCGCTCCGGCGTGGAGCCGGCCACCGCGCTGGACGTGCTGAACGGCGGGCTCGCCGGCTCGGCCGTGCTCGACCGGAAGAAGCACGCCTTCCTCACCCGCGACTTCACTCCGGGCTTCCGGATCGACCTGCACCACAAGGACATGGGCATCGTCACGGCCGCCGCCCGCGAGGCCGGCGTCGCCCTCCCGCTCTGCGGGCTGGTGGCGCAACTGGTCGCGGCGGTCCGGGCGCAGGGCGACGGCGGGCTCGACCACGCGGCCCTGCTGCGCGGCGTGGAGAGGATGTCGGCCGCATGAGCGGGATGAGCGGAATCAGCGTGCCCCGGATCCCCGCCATGCGCGCGGTGGTCCACATCCTCAAGGACGAGGGCGTCGACACCGTCTTCGGCTGCCCCGGCGCCGCCATCCTCCCCCTCTACCAGGCGCTTGAGGCGGACGGCCGCATCGAGCACCTCATAGTCCGGCACGAGGAGGCCGCGGCGCACATGGCCGACGGCTGGGCCCGGACCAACGGACGGGTGGGTGTGGCCCTGGCGACCTCGGGCCCGGGCGCCACCAACCTGGTCACCGGCCTCTACACGGCGTACGCGGACTCGGTCCCGATGGTCTGCGTCACCGGCCAGGCGGTCTCCGGCAAGCTGCACCAGGAGGCGTTCCAGGCGGTGGACATCGTGGGCGTGGCCCGGCCGGTCACCAAGTGGGCCGTGCAGGTCAAGGAGGCGGCACAGCTGCCGTGGGTGTTCCGCGAGGCGTTCCGCACGGCCCGGGAGGGCCGGCCGGGTCCGGTGCTGGTGGACATCCCGCTGGACGTGGCCAGGCACGAGATCGCGTACGCGCCCGGAACCGACGCCCCGCTGCCCGTCCGGCCGTGCCTGCCGCACGGGCCGTCCGTCGAGGCCGCCCTCGACCTGCTGCTCGCCGCGGAACGGCCGCTCGTGCTGGCCGGCGGCGGGGTCGTCACGGCCGGGGCGGCGGCGGAACTCCGGGCGCTGGTCGAGGAGCTGCGGCTGCCGTTCCAGGTGACGCTGATGGGCAAGGGTGTCATCGAGGACGACCACGAGCTCAACATGGGCACCACCGGCATCCAGACGTCCCAGCGGTACGCCAACGCCTCGTTTCTGGAGGCCGACTTCGTGCTCGCGGTCGGCGCCCGCTTCGGCGACCGGCACACCGGCGCCGACCTCTCCGTCTACCGGGGGACGCGGACGTTCGTGCAGGTGGACGTCGAGCCCACCCAGCTGGGCCGGGTGGTCGCGCCGGAGCTGGGCATCGTCTCCGACGCCCGGGCCTTCCTCGCCGCTCTCCTCGCCGCCGCCAGGGCCCGCGCCGCCAGGAGCGGACCCGTCCGACCGCGGATCGGCCCCTGGCGGGACCGGTGCGCCGAACTGAAGCGGACCCTCGTCCGCCGCGAGGACTTCGACTCCGTCCCCGTCAAGGCGCCCCGGGTCTACAAGGAGATCAACGAGGTCTTCGGCGCGGACACGTACTTCGTCACCGCCATCGGCCTGTAC
Source organism: Streptomyces huiliensis (assembly GCF_020037025.1). Taxonomy (GTDB): domain Bacteria; phylum Actinomycetota; class Actinomycetes; order Streptomycetales; family Streptomycetaceae; genus Streptomyces; species Streptomyces huiliensis. Next base: position 57,065 of record NZ_JAIQLH010000051.1, read on the forward strand.
CAGATCTGGGGCGGGCAGCATCAGAAGGCCCACCGGCCCCGCCACTACCAGGTGTGCGGCCAGGCCGGGCCGCTGGGATGGGAGGTGCCGGCCGCGATCGGTGTGAAGAAGGCGCTGGAGGGCATGGGCCGGGGCGCGACGGAAGTGGTGGGCGTCGTGGGGGACTACGGGTTCCAGTACACGGTCGAGGAACTGGCGGTGGCCGCGCAGTATGCCGTTCCCTTCGTACTCATCATGCTCAACAACGAGTACCTGGGCCTCATCCGACAGGCGTCCCTCCCCTACGCCATGAACTACCAGGTCGATATCCATTACGACGAGACGGGCACCGACAACGTCAAGATCATGGAGGCGTACGGCTGTTCAGGACGGCGGGTCGTCCGGCCCGGCGACATCCGCCCGGCGATCGAGTGGGCGCGGGAGAAAGCCGTCGCCACCTCGCGTCCCGTCCTGGTCGAGATCATGATCGAGCGGGAGGCCAACACCCCGCACGGCACCGACATCGACGCCGTCCGCGAGTACGAGCCACTGCCCGCCCCCTAAACCCCCGGGCGGTGGCGTCCCATCCGTCGGGTCGCGCCGCGGCGCCGCCGTCCGGGTCCCTGCTTCGGCCATTCGCGCCCCTCCTGGCGTCCGGTTCGTGGACTATGGAGGGCCTGAGCCCTCCTCGGGCCTCAGCCCTCTTCTCGTACTGCTCAGTCCTACGGACCTGTTCGCTGGAGCCGACCATGGCCAAGAGCGTGCCGGTGCACTGCCCGACGTGCGGCCGGGAGCACCCGTTCACTCCGCCCACCTATCCCTGCGCCTGCGGCGCTCCCCTCACCCTGCCCGTCTCCCCCGGCGCCGTTCCGCATCCCGTGGCGCACCGCACCTGGCGGAACGGCTGGGTGGCCGTCCGCTGCGCGGGCTGCGGGCGGCGGGGAGAGTGGCCCAGACCGGAGTTCGACTGCTCGTGCGGGGCCGTGGTCCAACTGTCCGTGGAGTCCGGGGGGACGGGAGAGCCTGGGGGAACCGGAGAGTCCAGGGGGACCGGAGCGTCCGGGGGAACCGGAGCGTCCGGGGAACCCGACCGGCCCGCGAGGTCCGCCGCGTCGGCCGCGTCGGCCGCCGGGGACGCCGGCACCCGCACGGCCGGAGCCCGGCGCACGGCCCGGCCGGCCTTCCGGCCCGTCGCCATCCGCACCGAGCGCGACGCGGTCACCGCCGCCCAGCGCTATCTGCGCTGGCTCGGCTTCTCCCAGGTCCGGCGGCCGGACGGGCCGTCGGGGCTGCCGGGCCTGTCGGGGCCGGCGCGGACGCAGCTGGTCGACCTGCTGGCGGACGGCCTCGTCGTACGGGTGGATCCCACGACCCTGCCCACGACCGCCCGGGACGTCGAGTGCCTCTGGCTGTACGCCCTGACCGGGGACGCGACCGGGCTCTGCTTCTCGCTCGCCGGCTACACGACCGAGGCCCGCTCGCGGGCGGACGACTGCCGCCTCCCGCTGTTCGTCATGGACCTCACGGGCGCGCCGCGCGCGCTCAACGACTGCGCGGAGGAGCTGGTCCGCCGGCGGTGAAGCGGTGAACCCCCGGCGCCCGGCTGACGGCGGGCGGCTGCGGCGGGCGGCTGGCGGCGGGCGGGACCGCGGGATCAGCCCCGTCCCGGGCCGGCTCGCGCAGGGCGATGACGTGGTTGACCGTCTCGACGGCCTCCTGCTTCCACGCCTCCAGGGCCTCCTTCCCCGAACTCACCACGTCGTCGAAGAAACCGGCGCCGGTGGTGGCGGACGGCGCGGTGCCGCGCCCGGAGTTCGAGAGCACGCCCAGGAACGCGGCGGCTCGGAGGGTCATTACGGCGACGTCGCGCATGAAGTACCTCTAATCCGCTCATCGGCTGAGACACATCACGACTGCCCCGGCGGTACGGCGACATGCAGCGCGTCACCCGCACGAGGTCGTCAGAGAGGCAGTAAAACGTTTCCCCGGCTGTGAGTTCGGGGCCCCCGGGATCACGTCCCCGTGCGGAGCATCCCCGGGGGCCGCGGCCGGCAAAACGACCCACCACCCAGTTCACCCAACTGAGGGAAAACCAGGGCGAAAAGGAATGAGGCAAGGCGTGCGGGGCGAGGCGAGAGGAGGCGTTCAGCGCGCCCCGGCCGCCGCCGTTCCCCGCAGTTCCCGGACGAGTTCCCGGACCGCCGCGCTCCGCGCCGCCTCCGGTGTCGCCACCCAGCCGACGCTGCGCGTGGGCCGCCGCGGGCCCAGGTCCGTCACGGCCACCGACGGCGGGACGACGGCCAGCGACAGGGCCGGCATCACGGCCATGCCCAGCCCCTGGGCCACCATGGACAGCACGACGCTGTCGTCCTCCGCCTCGATCGTCGCCCGCGGGATCCAGTCCTGCCCGGCCCACCAGGCGCGGGTGTACGAACCGCAGTTCTCGGCCCAGTCGACGAGCGGCAGCGTCCGGGGCGCGGGGTGGCCCGCCGGGTGGACGAGGGAGTACGGCTCCGAGAGGAGCGGCGCCGAGAGCAGCCCCGGCGGGAGCGCCTGGGTGCCGTCGAGGGTGGCGATCCCGAGGTCGGCCCGGCCGTCCGCGACCTCGCCCGCCGTCCCGCGGCCGATCTCCCGGACGGTCCGTACCTCGGGGCTGAGCCCCGGGTGCCGGGCCGTGAGCCGGGCCAGCGCGGCGGGCAGCAGGTGGGCGGCGGCGCTGCGGAAGGCGGAGATCCGCAGCGGGCCGGTGAGCCCCTCGGGCCCCGCGCCCCGGGTCTCCGCGCCCATCGTCTCCAGCAGCCGCAGGATGCGGCGGGCCCGCGCGACGGCCCGGGCGCCGGCCTCCGTCGGCCGGGCACCGTGCCGCCCGCGGTCGAACAGCACCGCGCCGAGCCGCCGTTCACAGGTCCGCACGGCGTGCGAGACGGCGGACTGGGACAGGCCGAGCCGGGCCCCGGCGGCGGTGAAGGTGCCCGCCTCGTCCACGGCGACCAGCACGCGGAGCTCCGGGAGGGTGGGTTCGTGCTGCTCGTTCCGCGCCATTCCCGTCGTCCCCGCCATTCCCGTCGTCCCCGCCATCCCCGCTGTCCCCGTCGTCCCCGCTGTCCCCGCCATCCCTGCTGTCCCCGCCATCCCCGCTGTCCCCGCCATCCCTGGAATCTACGTCCATGAACGGCATTCATGGAAGCCGCTCTTCCATCGATCCCGAGGGCTGGGACGCCACCGCCCCCGCCGCCTACGTTTCCCCCATGACCAGCACCTTCCGCTCCGTCCACCAGGTGGCCCGCCCGCAGGGCGCCCCCACCGCCGCCCACTTCGCCTTCGTCGAGGAGCCGCTGCCCGCGGTGCGCCCCGGCACCGCGCTGGTGGAGAACGTCCTGCTGTCCGTCGACCCGTACATGCGCGAGGCCATGGACGCGGACTGGGAGCTGAACGCCCCGCTGGAGGGCCGGTCGATCGGCCGCGTCGTGGAGTCCCGCGATCCCGCCCTGGCCGTCGGCGACCTGGTCTTCCACCGGAAGGGCTGGCGCACCCACGCCCTGGTCTCGGCGGCGGAGGGCGCCCGGGTGCTGCCGCGCCACGACGGCGTACCCCTGAGCACCTGGCTCGGGCTGCTCGGCGGGACGGGGCTCAGCGCGTACGTCGGCCTCGTCCGGATCGCCGGGGTCCGGCCCGGGGACACCGTCTTCGTCTCGGCCGCCGCGGGCGGCGTGGGCAGCACGGCCGGGCAGCTGGCCCGGCTGCTGGGCGCGGGCCGGGTGATCGGCAGCGCAGGGTCGGCGGCCAAGGTCGCGCACCTCGTGGACGACCTCGGGTTCGACGCCGCCTTCGACTACCACGACGGGCCGGTGGCCGAGCAGTTGGCGAAGGCGGCGCCGGACGGCATCGACGTCTACCTGGACAACGTCGGCGGCGACCACCTGGAGGCGGCCATCGCCTCGATGCGCCCGCACGGGCGGATCGCCTGGTGCGGGGCGGTGGCCCAGTACAACAGCGCCGAGCCGCCGCCGGCGCCGCGCAACCTCTACGACGTCGTCGAGAAGAGCATCCGCCTGGAGGGCTTCCTGGTGCGGGAGCACGGGGACGCGCAGGCGGAGTGGGAGGACTTCCTCGTTCCGCACCTCCAGGCGGGGCGGGTGGTGCGGGACGAGACGGTGGTGGAGGGGTTCGACGGGGTGGTGGAGGCGTTCCTGGGCATGCTGGCGGGACGGAACACGGGCAAGATGCTCGTTCGGACGGCTGCGGCGTAGGGGTGCCCCGGTCCCTCCCCTAGAGGGGGCACCCCCATTCACCGCTTCCCGGGGAGGACCCCGGACCTCCTGAAACCGCGCTCCGCGCGGTTGTCCTCAAACGCCGGACGGGCTGATTCGGCCCCCTCCAGCAGCGCCACGGCCTCCTCCCGCAGCTCCACCTTCCGTACCTTCCCGCTCACCGTCATCGGGAACGTCTCCATGACCCGCAGGTAGCGCGGCACCTTGTAGTGGGCCAGCCGGCCGCGGCAGTAGCGGGCCAGTTCCTCGCGGCTGAGGCCGCCCGCGTCGTCGTGGAGGATGACGCACGCCATGATCTCCTCGCCCATCTGATCATCCGGGACCCCGATGACCTGGACGTCCGCGATCTTGGGATGGGTGTGCAGGAACTCCTCGATCTCCCGCGGGTAGACGTTCTCCCCGCCCCTGATGATCATGTCCTTGCTGCGGCCGACGATCCGGACGTAGCCCTCCTCGTCCATCACCGCGAGGTCGCCCGTGTGCATCCAGCGGTCGGCGTCGATCGCCTCCGCGGTCCGCTCGGCGTCGTTCCAGTAGCCGAGCATCACCGAGTAGCCGCGGGTGCACAGCTCGCCGGGCTCGCCGCGGGGGACCGTGGCGCCGGACTCCGGGTCGACGATCTTCACCTCGACGTGCGGGAGCACCCGCCCGACCGTGCCCGTCCGGCGGTCCAGGTCGTCGTCGGGCCGGGTCTGGGTGGAGACCGGGGAGGTCTCGGTCATGCCGTAGCAGATGGTGACCTCCTCCATGTGCATCTCGGCGACGACGCGCTTCATCACCTCGGCGGGGCACGGCGAGCCCGCCATGATGCCGGTGCGCAGCGTGGAGAGGTCGTAGGTGGCGAAGTCCGGCAGGTCGAGCTCGGCGATGAACATCGTGGGGACGCCGTAGAGCGAGGTGCAGCGCTCGCGCTCGACGGCGTGGAGGGTGGCGGTGGGGTCGAAGGTGGGGGCGGGGATGACCACGCAGGCGCCGTGGGTGGTGGCCGCGAGGTTGCCCATCACCATGCCGAAGCAGTGGTAGAAGGGGACCGGCAGGGCGATCCGGTCCTCCTCGGTGTAGCCGAGCGTCTCCCCCACGAAATAGCCGTTGTTGAGGATGTTGCGGTGGGAGAGGGTGGCGCCCTTGGCGAAGCCTGTGGTGCCGGAGGTGTACTGGATGTTGACGGGGTCCTCGGGGCTCAGCCCGGCCTCGCGTTCGGCGAGTCGCTCGCGGGGCGTCCCGGCGCCGAGCCGGACCAGGCCCGTCCACGTCGGGTCGTCCAGGTAGACGACGTCGCGCAGGGCGGGGCAGTCGCCGCGGACCTGCTCGACCATGCGCCGGTAGTCGCTGGTCTTGTAGGCGGTGGCCGAGACCAGCACCGAGACGCCGGACTGCCGCAGCACGTAGGAGAGTTCGTGCACCCGGTAGGCCGGGTTGACGTTGACCATGATCGCGCCGATGCGGGCGGTCGCGTACTGGACGATCATCCACTCCGGGCAGTTGACGGACCAGATGCCGACCCGGTCGCCCTGGGCCACCCCCTTGGCGAGCAGCCCCAGCGCGACCTCCTCCACGGCGCGCCCGAACTCGTCGTACGTCCATCGTCGTCCGCCCTGGACGTCGACGAGCGCCTCGCGTTCACCGAAGAGGGCGACGGTACGGGTGAGACTGGCGCCGATGGTCTCTCGAAGCAGGGGGGTGTCGACGGGGCCGCCCGCGTACGAGGGTGTGCTCACCGGTGGTCTTCCTCTCTGAATTCGGTACCGCCGCCCTGCGCGGTGCGTTCGCGCAGCTCGATGCGGCGGATCTTGCCGGACACGGTCTTGGGCAGCTCGGCGAACTCCAGCCGGCGGATGCGCTTGTACGGCGCGAGGACCGCGCGCGAGTGGGCGAACAGCGCCTTCGCGGTGTCCGGCCCCGGCTCCCAGCCCTCGGCGAGGACGACGTACGCCTTGGGCACGGAGAGCCGCAGCGGGTCGGGCGAGGGCACGACGGCGGCCTCCGCGACGGCCTCGTGCTCCAACAGCGCGCTCTCCAGCTCGAAGGGCGAGATCTTGTAGTCGCTCGACTTGAAGACGTCGTCCGCGCGCCCGATGTAGGTGATGTATCCGTCCGCGTCCCGGGCACCGATGTCGCCGGTGCGGTAGTAGCCGCCGGCCATCGCCTCGGCGGTGCGCTCGGGGTCGCCGGCGTAGCCGGTCATCAGGCCGACGGGACGGGTCGCGGGGTCGCCGGTGAGGTCGAGGGAGATCTCTCCCTCGTCGGCCGGTTCGCCGGTGACCGGGTCGAGCAGGACGACGGTGAAGCCGGGGCTCGGGCGGCCCATGGAGCCGGTCTTCAGCGGCTGCCCGGGCGGGTTGGCGACCTGGACGGAGGTCTCCGTCTGCCCGAAGCCGTCCCGGATGGTGACGCCCCAGGCGCGCCGGACGGCCTCGATGACCTCCGGGTTGAGCGGCTCGCCGGCCGCCACCACCTCGCGCGGCGGGGTGCGCAGGGCCCGCAGGTCGGCCTGGATGAGCATGCGCCAGACGGTGGGCGGGGCGCAGAAGCTCGTCACGCCGCAGCGGTCCATCTCGGCCATCAGGCGGGCCGGGTCGAAGCGGGTGTAGTTGACCACGAAGACCGTCGCCCCGGCGTTCCAGGGCGCGAAGAAGTTGGACCAGGCGTGTTTGGCCCAGCCGGGCGAGGAGATGTTGAGGTGCACGTCGCCGGGGCGCAGCCCGATCCAGTACATCGTGGTCAAGTGGCCGATGGGGTACGACGTGTGGGTGTGCTCGACGAGTTTGGGGCGGGCGGTGGTGCCGGAGGTGAAGTACAGGAGGAGGGGGGCGTCGGCGGGGGTGGGGCCGTCGGGGACGAAGCTCTCGTCGCTCTCATCCGTCCCTTCACTGCCATCCGCCGTTCCGTCCTCGTACGGGAGCCAGCCGGGCGGCGGGGTGCCGCCGACGGCGATCCGCGTGTAGTCGCCGGGGACCTCGGCGAACTTGCCGGTGTCGGCGGTCCGGACGACGACGTGCCGGGCCCGGCCGCGCTCGATGCGGTCGGCCAGGTCGGCGGGGCCGAGCAGCGGGGTGGCGGGGATGACGACGGCGCGCAGCTTCATCGCCGCGAGCATGGTCTCCCAGAGCTCGGCCTGATTGCCGAGCATGAGGACGATCCGGTCGCCGGCGCGGACGCCGCGGGCGCGCAGCCGGCGGGCGGTCCGGTCGGAGCGGCGGCGCAGCGCGTCGAAGGACAGCTTCGTCTCGCTGCCGTCCTCCTCCACGATCCAGAGGGCGGTGGCGTCGTTGCCGCGGGCGAGCGGGTCGAACCAGTCCAGCGCCCAGTTGAAGTGGGCGGGGCGGGGCCAGACGAAGCCGTCGTACGCGGCGCGGTAGTCCTCCCGGTGGGCGAGCAGGAAGTCCCGCGCCGCCCGGAAGGCGTCCGCTCCGCCCGGCGCCGCCGCTCCCGCCGTGTTCTCTGCCGCCACGTCTTCCTCCACTCGCCGCGCGTGCCGTCGATCGTCCGATCCGCGGTCGATCCGTGGTCGATCCGCAGGTGAGCATCGTGCGTCGGTGATCGAAGACCCGCCAGCCCCGGACGGGGCTGTCCGCGCCACGCGAACAGGGGATTCCCGCCGGGGTTCCCGGGGGACGGCCGTCCCCGCTCAGGTTCTTCCAGATTCTTTGCCCGCCCATGGCAGCGTGGTAGTGGGACCCGGCGCACGGCAGGGGCGCACACCCGGCGCACGGGGTCACGGTGGTCGGTCGCGCGCCGGGTGATCCTCCGTGTGGGGCCGAGCGAGGCCGTGCGGGGGCCGTACGGAGTGCGGGGCCGCACCGGGGGTGGCGCCGGGGTCGCGTCAACGGGCCGTCAAGGCTCCCGGGTGCCGGGTCAACAGGCTGTCAAGGAAACGGTCGTCCGGGCGCGGGGCGGGCATACCGTGGGCAGCGGCGCGGCGCTCCGGCCGACGGGCCGGGCGCGCTGTCTCCGTCCACTGCCTCACCCCCGGTTCATTTCTCCCTCATCCTTCCCGAGGACCGTCATGCGTGTAAACCGAACTCCCGCCGAAGCGGCCGCCGTAGCGGCCGCGACGGCCGCCCCGCACAGCCCGGTGGCCGACGGCGAGGAATCCTCCGAAGAGCCCGCCCATCCCGGCGGGGCACCGGCTTCGACCAGCCCTGTGCCCGCCGCCGCTCCTGCGCCCGCTGCCACTCCTGCGCCCGTCGGCGATCCCGTGCCCGCCGGCCGTCCCGTGCCCGTCACTGCGGCGTACGGGCTCGCGGACCCGGCGCTGTACGTTCCCGTGCGCCCCTGTCCCGTCGGCTTCGCGCTCCGGGTCTTCCGTACGCCCCTCGGCGGCCGGACGGCCGTCGCCTTCACCACGCCCGCGCGGCTCGCCGCGTGCCTAGGCCCGCACCAGCCGGCCGTCCGGCTGGCGCTGCCGGCCGTACGCGCGCTCGCCACGCCTCTCGGCGTCACTCTGGTCTCCGTGGACCCACAGCTCACGGCCCCCGCGGTCCGCCGCTCCCCCGACGGCCCGGCTCCCGCGGCCCTGCAGCCCACGCTTCCGGGCTGATCCCGCGGGGCCCCACCGGCCCGCGCCCGGCTCGGCCCAGGCCGGGGCGACACGACCACGCGCCGCCCCGGCCGCCCGCGGCCTGTACGAGCCGCGGGCTGCGGGCCCCAAGCCGTGGGCCGGCTGTGAACTCCCTTCCTCAGCACGGAGACGCGCGGGTCCGCAGCCGTCACCGAGACCACAGACGCCCCGATGCCGGTGCCCCGCCCCTCCCGCCTACGCCTCAGAGACCCCATCCGCCGCCCCTCCAGCCCCGAAGGCGCCGAAGGAACCCCCGTGACCCTCTCCCTCCCCCTCCCTGCCTCGCCCCTGCCCGCACCCACAGCCCCCATAGCCCCGGCCTCCTCCGAAGCCCCCGGAGCCCCCGAGGCCGCCGGCCCCGCCCCCCTCTGGCCCGCCTCCGCCCGGACGCTGCCCTCCGGCGGTGTGGCCGTCGGCGGCGTCCCCCTGGCCGAACTCGCCGACCGCTTCGGCACCCCCGCGTACGTCCTCGACGAGGACGAGGTCCGCACCCGGGCACGCGCCTGGCGCGCCGCGCTCCCGGACGCCGGGATCGCCTACGCGGGCAAGGCGTTCCTCTGCCGCGCCATGGTCCGCTGGATCGACGAGGAGGGGCTGGACCTGGACGTGTGCTCCGCCGGGGAGCTCGACCTCGCGGTCCACGCCGGCTTCCCGACCGAGCGCGTCGTCCTGCACGGCAACGCCAAGAGCCCCGCCGACCTGCGTGCCGCGCTCCGCCTCGGGGTGGGCCGGATCGTCCTGGACGGCACCGGCGAGATCGCCCGGCTCGCCGCCCTCGTCCCCGACGGGACCCGGCAGCGGGTGCTGCTGCGCGTCGTCCCGGGGGTGGCGGCGGGGGCGCACGCGGCCGTACGGACGGGGGTCGAGGGGCAGAAGTTCGGGATACCGGTCGCGGGCGGCGCGGCCGAGGAGGCGGTGGCACGCGTCCTGGGGCAGCCCCGGCTCGACCTGGTGGGCCTGCACTGCCACCTCGGCTCGCAGATCACCTCCGCCGGCCCGTACGCGGTCGCCGTCCGCAGACTCGTCGAACTGCTGTCCCGGCTGCGCGACCGGCACGGCGTCACCTTCCCCGAACTGGGCCTGGGCGGCGGCTTCGGCATCGCCTACCGCCCCGGCGACCCGGCCGTCGACCCCGCGGCGTACGCCGACCGCGTCACCACCGAACTCGCCCTGCGCTGCGCCCACGCCGAGCTCCCCGTCCCCCGCCTGACGGTCGAGCCGGGCCGCTGGATCGCGGGCCCGGCCGGGGTGGCCCTCTACCGGGTGCTCGCGGTCAAGAGCACGGGCGGCCGCACCTTCGTCTCCGTCGACGGCGGCATGAGCGACAACCCCCGCCCGGCGCTCTACGGCGCCCGCTACACCGTCCACCTGGCGAACCGTTCCTCCCCGGCACCGGCGCGGACCGTGACGGTGGTCGGCCGGCACTGCGAGGCCGGTGACATCCTCGCCGAGGACGCCCCGCTCCCCGCCGACCTCCGTCCGGGCGACCTCCTGGCGGTCCCGGCCTCGGGCGCCTACCACCTGTCCATGGCCTCCGCCTACAACCAGGTCGGCCGCCCGCCGGTGGCGGCGGTGTCCGGCGGCCGGGCGCGGCTCCTCGTCCGCCGCGAGACGCCGGAGGACCTGCGGAGCCGCGACGTCGGGGAGTAGCGGGGGTATACCCCAGTGGCAGCATGCCGCCCTCAAGGGGTAGAAGTGGGGGCCCACGGGAGGGAACCGCCATGGGATCGACGCCCTGTTCGACCTGTACCGGATCCGGGTACGTGACCGACGGCGACGGCCTGACAAGCGCGTGCACCGACTGCGACGGGACCGGCCGTATCGAACACCGCTAGGAGGCGTCGTGTGCAACAAGTGCAACAACGAGGGCTTCGTCAAGGAGGAACTCCTGAACGGGTCCAGGCTGGTTCACCCGTGTCCCGTCTGCAACAAGGCCGAGTCGGACCGCAACCGCGAGACGCGCCGGCAGGCCGCCTGGCTCAGCCGGCTGTCCAGCGCGGACAGGCCCCGCGCCGAGTAACCGGCCGGCGGGCCTGATGGGGGGTGGCTCCTCCGGGGGCGGGCCCGGGGCGCCTCAAACCTCCCGCGCCACCGCACGGATGAGGGACCGCGACTCGTCCCGCCCCAGAGCCGCGTTCTCCATCCACTCCAGCTGTGAGCGGCACTTCGCCAACTGCAGCTCCGCATGCCAGAAGAGCGGCCCGAGCTCGGAATCCAGCTGCGCCGTGTCCAGCTGCCGCACCGGCCCCTCCGCGTACACCAGCGAGTTGCCGGCCCCCGGAAACGCGCCACTGGAGACCGGCACGACCCGCAGGACCACGTGGTCCCGCTCGGACGCCTCGGCCAGGTACTCCAGCTGCCGCCGGGCCACGTCCCGGCCGCCGAACCGCGTCCGCAGCGCCGTCTCGTGGATGTACCCGACGTAGTCCAGCGGCCGGTCGCCGGCCAGGACCCGGGCCCTGGCCATCCGGAAGGCCACCCGGAGCTCCACCTCCAGCCGGCTCGGCGGCGGCAGCACGGCCGCGAAGATGGAACGGGCGTAGTCCTCGGTCTGGAGGAGTCCGGGGAGGTGCATGACCTGCGAGGTCAGCACCCGTTCCGCGTGCCACTCCAGCTCCGCGACGTCGAGCATGCCGGGTGGCAGGTCCGCGCGGTACCGCTCCCACCAGCCCTGTTTGCGGTCGGTGGCCATGTCGGCGAGCGCTTCGATGTACCGCTCGTCGGAACACGCGTAGTTGCAGGCGAGGATGCGCAGGCGCTCGGGCGAGACGACGCGCGTCCCCGACTCCATGTGCGAGATCTTCGTACGGTCGACGCCGAGCAGGCGGGCGGCGTAGTCGGTGGAAACCCCGGCCGCGGTGCGCATCTTGCGCAGCTCGCTCCCCAGCCTCTTCTGGCGTTCGGTCGGTGTCGTTCTGGGCGGCATGTGCCTTTCCTACTGGCTTGCGGGGCCCGCCCGGCCCGGTGCGCCCGTCCGTTCACCCGATGGAGGCACGAGCCACCGCCGGAGTGGCACGGGTGTCCCCCGCTTTCGCGGGCGGGTGCGGGCAGACGCTTCCGGGCACCGCCCCTCTCACACCTCCCGCCGCATGCACACCCGCGGCCACCGGTCCAGCCCGTGCGCCGCTTCCTGTTCCCGGACCGCCCGGAGCTCCGGAGTGATCTCGTCCGCGGCCAGCACGCGGAAGCCGCAGCGCTCGTAGTAGGACGCGTTCCACGGGACGTCGGCGAAGGTGGTGAGGGTGAGCGCGGGGATCCCCGCCGCGCGGGCGACGGAGGCCAGGTGCTCCAGCAGGGCGCGGCCGACGCCTCGGCGGGCGGCGGCGGGGTGGACGGAGACCTGCTCGACGTGGAGGTTGCCGTCGATCCGGTCGGCGAGCAGGTACGCCACCGGAACGTCCGATTCCGAACCCTCGGGCGATCGCGACGGCGCCGTGGCCACCCACGCGCGCCCGTTCCGGCGGTAGATCTCCAACTCGTCGAGCGGAAGCGGTTCGTCGGCGGCGATCTCCGCCATGCCGACCTCGCGGAACCGCTCCCCGGCGGCCCGTTCGACGTCCTGGAGGAGCGGCAGTTCGGCGGGCTGGGGCGGGCGTATACGCATGGGGCCAGTGTGATCGGTGGGAGCTCAACGCGTCGAACCGTTATCGGCCTCCCGGCCGGCCGGAGCCGATTGACGCCCGTCCCACGAGCCACCATCATGGTCCGTCAAACGAATACATCAGGTCGGCGCCATGGTGGTAGGTGGGTGCGCCGGCCGGCTCCGCCTCGCCCCGGGACCGGCCGTCACGCGTACCGCGACGGACGTGTGCCGCCGGTCCGGGAGAGGCCCGACCACTGGGAGTCCCCGTGACCCACCACTCACCCGAGACCCGCCACTCACCCGAGACCACCTCCTCCCCCGCTTCCTCCCCGACCTCCGACCTGCTGGACCAGACCCTCCTGGCGATCGAGGCGTTCTTCACCGCGCTCGCCGAGACCCGCCCCGCTCGCGACGGCCTGCCCGCCGACCTCGACGGCCTGCCCGCCCGCCTCCGCGACCGGTACGAGCGCCTCCGCGCCGACCAACGGCACCGGGCCGGGGACGAGCCGACCCGCCACCACCTGGCCGTCTCCCTCGCCGTCCTCGCCGCGTACCGGGAGCTCTCCCCCGAGCTCCCCGACGAGGAGCTGCTGCCGCTCCTGGAGCGGACGTTCGTCGAACCGCTCCGCGCCGGGATGCTGGCGGGCGTCGCCGCCGCGCTCGACGCCGCGCCGGACCCGTTCGCGCTGATGGTGGCGTACAACCGGCAACGCGAACGCGACTACTTCGGCCCCGCCTTCACCTTCAGCCACCCCCGTGACGACGACCACGAGCACGTCGCCCGGGTGGACCACTGCTACTACCACCAGGTGCTGGAGGCGAACGGCGCCGGGCGGCTGACGCCCGTGCTCTGCGCCTTCGACGCCAACTGGAGCGACGCCATCGACCCCGAGCGGCACGGCTTCGCCTTCGAACGGCCGACGACCATCGGGCACGGCGGGCCGCACTGCCCCTTCACGTTCCGCCGTACGGCGGCGGGGGCCGGCCAGGGGGAGGTCACCGCCCGGTGAACAGGTGCCGCACCCGCCGCCGGGCCCGCCCGGCCGGTCCGTAGCCGTCGTCCCCGTCATCCCCGTCGTCCCCCTCCGACTCCTCGTCGGAGGCGTTCAGGACCGTCCAGCTGACCGCCGAGACCGCCGGTTCGAGGGAGAGCCGGCTGACGGCCTCCTCCAGGAGGCTGTCGTCGCGGCGCTCGGTGGTCAGCTCGGCGGAGACGGTGACCTTCCCGGCGTCCTCGGCGTCCCGGCTGTGCACCGAGCGCAGCCGGAAGCCGGGGCGGCCGACGGCCTGCACGACGAGGGTGCGGACGTGGGCCTCCTCGGGCTCGGTGCAGACGACCTCGAAGTGGTAGTCGGTCGCCACCTCCGCCCCGCCACGCGGCTCCCGGTCCAGCCGCCGGGCGAGCGGCCGCAGCAGGGTGTTGGCGGCGACGACGCCGGCCGTGCCGAGGATCGCGATCACGTACAGGCCGGTGCCGGCGAGGGCGCCGACGGCGGCCGAACACCACAGGGTGGCGGCCGTGTTCAGGCCGCGCACTCTCAGGCCGTCCCGCATGATGACGCCCGCGCCGAGGAAGCCGATGCCCGAGACGATCTGGGCGGCCACCCGGGACCCGTCGTAGCCGGTGGTGCTGGTGGCGTCGGAGAAGCCGAAGGTGGACAGGAGCACGAAGAGCGCGGACCCGGCGGCGACGAGCGCGTTCGTCCGCAGCCCCGCCATCCGGGCCCGCCACTGGCGCTCCAGCCCGATGACCGAGCCCAGCCCCAGCCCGGCCCCGATATTGGCCGCCATGTGCCACTCCTGCACCATCGCCCGTCTCCTCCTCAGCGGTCTCCTGCGTCGCTTTGGTATCGGCGGGTCGCGGCTCCCCGTTGAGCCGGCGGCCCATGCCCACGGCCGCCGCACGGGCCGTGGCCGGGTGTCCGTGGCCGGGTGTCCGTGGCCGGGTGTCCGTGGCCGTGGCCGCGGCTGCGGCTGCGGCTGCGACCCCGTCACCTCGGCCTGCCGGGCACGGGAAAGGCAGCACCGGGACGGTGCGTGGGGCCTTCCGAGGCACGGCGCGGGCACGGCCGGCGTTCCGTCCGCGGGCGCGAACCAAGCGATCACCCCGCCTGCCCCACCGCGACGGCTCCCACACCTCGTCCGGGCGGACGACTCCGGCCGCTTGAGCCGCTCCGGCCGTCAGCCCATGGACCACCGGTCGTCCGGGGGACCTGCGGACCACGGACTACCCGCAGTCGCCCAGGATCGACCCCGAGGGGTCCGGTGAGTAGGTGGCGTACAGCAGGAACAGCTCGACCGGAATGGTCAGCGCTCCAAGCCAGGCACCGGTGCAAGCCAGGAGCCCCAGCTTGGTGTCCGCCAGCCGGGTACCGCGCCTCCGACGGATTTGTCGGGCAAGCAGCACACAAACGACGACGGCGGAGATGCCCAGAGCCAGGCCCGTCCACGCGGCGAAGTGTTGTGCCTTCGGGAAGGGCATGCGTTGACACGCCGCCTGCTGGCGGTCGACCCAGTCACCATGGATGCCCTGGACCTGCCACGACACGATCACACCGACAACGGTCGCGAACGGCACCCACAGCGCGGCGGCCAGAAAGCCTGGCGTAACGGGACGCCCACGTCCTGATTCCTCGGACAAGGGGGAGGTCGACGTGTCCATCAGTACCAATCCGGATGAGGGCGGACTACATAGATGCGCTGTTCGCCGTGGTTTCTGGCCGCGACGTGCTCCCGAGCGTCGAGGCTCACGTTCTGCCAGGAGCCACTATGTTGGGTGATCTTGATATCGCCGTCCGGAGTCACGGAAGTGACGACCGCGGCATGGTAAGTCTCGCCCTGCGGCTCACCTTTCGGGTCATCGGCTATCTGCTGGTAGAAAATGACGTCCCCAGGACGCGCTTGTGACCTCGACACCTCTTCACCACCACTGCGCGTGAGGAAGTGCTGAAGGTCCTTGGCCGCCGCCCAGGAACGGGAATAGTACGCCCGCCCGTCCCACCAGTCGTTCCCTATGCCGCTTTCCCGTCCCCAAGTGTTGTCGCCGTGCGGCCCCAACCACGTGGTGAACTTCTTCTTCATTCCACCAGCCTCAAGGGAGGAAGAAACGAAGTTCGCGCAGTTGCTGTCGAAACTGACGTCGTCGGACTTGTCCCAGTGGTCCAAGGCGTAGCGCACCATCTCGACGCGGTCGATCTTTTTGTCGGAGCCCCGGATCTCCCGCCCGACCTCGGGTGGCAGGCCCTTCAGGTCGGTGATGGTCACCGGGTCCGCCAGCATCAGCGCCTTGCGCTGGGCCGGCGTCAGCCCGTCCCACCACTCGCGGACGAGGTGCGGGTCCTTTCCGACCGGTATGTCGCCCCTCAGCATGTCGATCTCTAGGTGGGCGGTTTCGGTCAGGATGTCGTTGTGCGCGACGCTGGTGTCCGACACATCGATTTTCGTCGCCAGCTTGTCCAACGCGGCGGACGCCTTCGCGTCCGCCTGCCCGGCCTGCCGCAGCGCCTCGTCGATCAGGTCGTTGACCTGGGATATGTACCCTTGCTCCTTCCGGTAGTCGTCGCGCACCTTCTGGGGGATGTTGGGCCCCATGGGCGCCGCGCCCGAATACACCCCCACCGCGCGGCCGTCCCGGATTTCCAGTCCGTGCTCGGCGGCCAGTTCCACCGCGTGGAACAGCGTGCGCTGGGACCATTCCATCGACGAGGCCAGCCCGTCGATGATCATGGCGACTCCCTTGATGATGTCTCCGCCGGCCTCAAGGCGGTTGGCCAGGTCCTCCAGGCGGCCGCCCGCCTTCTTGCCCATGGCGTCCGCCCAGTGGTCGTCGAGCGGCTTCTTGCCCTGGTCGCGGACGTCGTCCGCCGCCGTGGAGGAACGCCGGGCCAGGGCGATCCAGTCGTCGGCCGCCTTCTTCCACTGATCGACGTGGCAGCTGTACAGGTCGTGATACGAGACCACGCGTCACTTCCCCCCGAAGTCGTCCAGGCCGTGCTGGAGCCTGCGCGCGGCGTCACGGGCCTGCTTGTCCGTGGCGTCGTAGTCGTTCGCCGCCCCGTGCAGATTCTCGGCCATGGTGTTCATCTGCTTGGCCAGGTCGACCATGTGGTTCTCCCACGCGGCCGCGCAGCGCTTCAGCGCGCCCGCCGAGGCCCAGCCGTGATCGTTGCCGGCGACTTTCTCACTGGAGTCGAGCGACTTGCCCAGGTTCTCCACCGCCGTCTCGGCGGCTGTCCGGGTTCCGTTCCCCCCTCGGCGCACTTGGTGCGTTGTGATGTCGACGTCCATCTCTGTTCCCCCCAGGATTCGCTTGGTTCATGCCTGATCGGCCCGCGGCGCCGGAATGGCGGGGGCGGCACCGGCAGGTCGCCGGTGCCGCCCCGTTCGAGCGCGGTGTTCGTGTCGCGGACGTCACCTCACGGCGACACCATGGTCTTCCAGGTGCCGATCCGCTGCGGCGTGGTGTCCTCGTAGAGCGAGGTCTCACCCTCGACCCAGCGCACCAGCAGGTCGTCCCGTCGGCCGGAGCCGGTGAAGTTTCCGGCGGCCATCGCGGAGTTCCGGGTGTACGACGGGTGGCCGGGCTGCAGGACGGTGCCCTTGCCGAGGCCGCCGGAGGACGCGGTGATGCCGGAGAAGGCCTCCAGCGTGCCGTTCGCCCGGCGGACCAGCAGGTCGGTGCCCTTGCCGGAGAGCTGCCCGGTGGTGAGGGAGACGGCGTCCTTCCAGGCGGCGTCCTTCTTCACCAGCGTCCGCTCGCGGCCGGTGCCGCTGCCGGTCACGCCGCTGTGCAGGGTGACGTCGCCGTCCTTCCAGCGGACGACGACGTCGTTCGCCTTCGCCGAGTTGAAGGCGCCGGCGGTGATCGCGGTGGCGTACTTCCAGCCGGAGCCGGCCTTCTGGACCACGTACTCCTTGGTGCCGGACAGACGCGCGGCGCTGATGTCGGAGTACACGCTCACCTTGCCGGTGGTGACGTCCTTCTTCTCGTCCTTGGCCCACAGGACCATGAGGTCGGGGCGGCCGTCGCCGGTGAAGTCGCCCGCGGTGACCGAGCGGGCGTTCTTCCAGAAGCTCTTCGGCTGCGCGAGCGTGCGCGGGGTGCCGAAGCCGCCGCGGCCGTCGCCCGGGTAGAGCGTGGCCTCGCCGTCCTTCCAGATGACCAGCAGGTCGTCGCGTCCGTTGCCGTCGAGGTCGGCGGCGACGACGTGGGTGGCGTACTTCCAGGTGCCCGCGCCGCCGGGCAGCCGGCCCTCGTAGAGGCCGCGCAGCGGGGCCTTGCCCGGGGCGCGGTCCGCGACGGCGGAGCGGTAGAGGTCCTGGATCTCCTGCCCGTAGACGGGTGAGTAGCTCACCCAGTCGTCGTGGCCGGAACTGCGCGGCGGGCCGCCGCCGTAGTAGCCGCCGACGTTGCCGACGACGTCGCCGGTGCGGGTCTTGGCGTTGTAGCCGGTGATCCACGGACCGCCGGAGACGCCGCCGTAGAACCCGGAGCAGCGCATCAGCATCTGGCGGAAGCCCGCGAGCCGCTCGGTCGGCACGGTGCAGCTGATCGCCCGCTGGCCGTTGCCGCTCAGGTGCGGGTAGCCGTGGACGGTGACCTGGTTGGCGAGGCGCGGCGTGTTCCGCAGCCGCAGGCCGGCGCCGGTGACGTCCTCCACCTGCTTCTTGCGCTTGTACTCCGGGCCGACGCGCAGGAAGGCGAAGTCGAGGTCGGAGTCGGCGCGCATGCTGTTGGCCTCGTAGTTGGCGTAGAGGAACGCCTTCTGGACCGGGTAGCCGCCGAAGGGCTGGTCCTTCACCGCCTTGCCCTTGCGGAACTGCGGGATGAAGATGCCCTTGTCCGCGGCGTGCTTGGCGCAGTGGCCGGCGGTGAGGACGAGGTTCCGGTGCGCGCTGCGGACGATGCTCGCGGAGCAGTACGTGGCGCCGGTGGCCTTGTCGTTGAAGAAGAACGTGCCGAGGGCGGGTATGCCGTCCCCGTACACGCCCTTCGGGGTGCCCTTGGGGGCGGTGCCGACGGGTCCGGGCGGGGCGAGCTGGTTCGTTCCGGGGCGCGGGGACGCGATGGGCGCGCCCTTGCCGGCGTCCAGCGGAACGGCGGAGGCCAGGCGGTCGGCCGTCCAGTAGCTCTCGACGGCGGCCGGGTCCGACTTGGCGGCCGGCGCGGACGCCGACACGGAGGGCGACGCGGGCGCCGGCGCGGAGGGCGTGGGCTTCGGGGCCGCCACGGCGGCGGTGGCGGAGGCGCCGCACGCCGCCATGGCGATGACGGTGGCAAGGCTCCGGGACCATCTGTGTGGTGTCAACGCGACTCACTGCACTAGGGGACAAATATTCGATCGAATGTTTGCACAGTGCAGTGGGGCCGGAGCCTTCGGGGTCAGGGCGGCGGCCGGCTCACGCCGGGACGAACCCCGGCCGCCCCGCCCGCGACACGAAACTCGCGTCCGTGCCGACCGGCGCCCCTGGCCGCGTGGCGTACGGCAGGACGCGGAAGTCCGCCCGGACGCTCTCCGGCGTGAAGGTGACGACGACGTAACCCCGGCGCTCCGCGTAGTACTTGATGTGCGGATTGACCCGCATCACGTTCTCCCAGTCGTCCGGCCGCTCGACCCCGTCGAAGCCGCTGGAGACGGAGGTGCCGACGATCTCGACCCCCAGGGTGACGGACGACGGGTCGTCGAAGTCCTCCTTGATGTCCATCGCGTAGTGGACGTGGACGTCGCCGGAGAGGACGACGAGGTTGGCGGTCCCGGCGTCCCGCGCGCCCTGGAGGACCCGGTTCCGCGAGGCGGGATAGCCGTCCCAGGCGTCCATCGACACCCGCGCCCGCCCGACGTTGCCCTTCCGCTGGCAGAAGGCCACCTGCTGGACGACGACGTCCCAGGTCGCGGGTGACTCCCGGAAGCCGTCGAGCAGCCACTCCTCCTGCTCGGCCCCGGTGAGCGTCCGCGCGGGGTCCTCGGACTCGGGCCCGGGGTACTTCCAGCCGTCCCCGTACGCCTGGTCCGACCGGTACTGCCGGGTGTCGAGGACGTCGAACCGCGCCAGGTCCCCGTACCGGAACCGCCGGTACAGCCGGGCGTCAGGGCCGCGGGGGCGCTGCTCCTCGCGGAGCGGCATGTGCTCCCAGTACGCCTGGTAGGCGGCGGCGCGGCGGCGCAGGAACTCCTCGGCGGGCAGGTTGCGCTGGGAGACGGCGGCGGCGTAGTTGTTCTCGACCTCGTGGTCGTCCCAGGTGACGATCCAGGGGTGCGCGGCGTGCGCGGCCCGGAGGTCGGCGTCGGTCTTGCCGAGCGCGTAGCGCAGCCGGTAGCCGTCGAGGGTGGTCAGCCAGTGGTCGAACACTTCCGGAAGCTGCTGTTCACCCGTGTAACCGCGGGCTCCCGCCTGGGCGTTGATCTCGTTCTCGTAGATGTAGTCCCCGACGAAGAGGACCGCGTCCAGCTCCTCCCCCGCGAGGTGCGCGAGGGCCGTGTAGTACCCCTCGTCGTACTGCTGGCACGAGGCGAGCCCCATCCGCACCCGCCGGACGTCCGCCCCGGGCGCCGGCGCGGTCCGCGTCCGGCCCACCGGGCTGGTCCACCGGCCGCAGTGGAAGCGGTACCAGTACGTGCGGCCCGGCTCCAGCCCGTCGACCTCGACGTGCACGCTGTGCGCGTCCGCCCCGTCGGCCACCGCGACCCCGCCGCACACGACGTCCCGCAACCCCTCGTCGGCCGCGATCGCCCACTCCACCGGAATCCGACACTCCGGCGGTAACCCGCCGTCCACTTCCAGCGGCCGCGGCGCCAGTCTCGTCCAGAGCACCACCCCGTCGGGCAGCGGATCCCCGGAGGCGACCCCCAGCGTGAACGGATCCTCCCCCACCTCCCGCCCACTCAACTCCCGGCCCGACCGCCGCCGCCGCACCTCGCCCGCCATGCGCTCCACTCCCTCCGGTAACGCAGCCCGACGCGACGAGCGTACCGCCGGGGGCGGGTGAGGGGATCCCGTCGGGCGGAGGGGTCTCAGTGGACAACTCGCTTGGTGGGGGCGGGAGTAGAGGCGACCACTTCGTCCGCGCCTGTCACCGTCTCCAAGCAGAGGGCCTACTGGGATGGTTGACGACCCTCAGCGCATCCGCCGGCTCCGCTTCCGCCGCCCGAGCACACGCCACCGCGATCAACCTCCGCAGGGCCACCGGATCACAGAGGTCCCCCTCGTCCTGCGGCGGGCACAGAAACCAGTGGGTACCCGGTGGATCCGCCCGGTGCGGCGCCGGAACGCCGAGGTAGTGGTCAGCGGCCAGCACGTGGACGCCGGGGACGTCCCATTCCCTGGCCGTCCCGGTCGGCACCAGCGCGTAGAACCAGCGGCCGGAGGGATCGGCGATGACGGAGTCCTCGACACCGGCTGCCCTGAAGGCTTCCTCGACCGCCTCCCGCGCACCGCTGCCGGCCGCGATGCCGAGCACGCCGGCGGCCAGCCGGACGGCTTCGAAGTGCAGACCCGTGCGGAGCATAGCGGGGGCATCACGCATCCACGTCTCACGGATCTCGCGGGGGCGGGGGTCGCGGGAGACGAGCCAGTCGGCGTTGTACCTGATCACAGTAGGCTCCAATCGTCGGTGAGGGACGCGTCAGCGCGGCGCGGAGTGCGCAACGCCACTCCCGCAGCGTTGCTCAGTGCCCGGTGACGGCACGAGGACTTCGAGGGGACACTGGGCGGACCGACTGAGGACGGCGGCAAGCCGATGGGGTGAAAGGCGCTTGATGACAGGGCTTCCTGTGGGAACGTCGCGGCCATGTCTCACAGGAGGTGACCTCGTGCCACACGCCCTCGGCAACACACGCCTCAAGGCAGCTCGCCTTGCGGCGGGTTACGGCTCCCAGCAGCAGTTCGCGGAAGCGATCGCCAAGGCTGCCGAGGGCCTAGGCCTGCGCTGCCTCTCCGTCGGCGTCAGACAGATCCGCCGATGGGAGTCGGCCAGACCGCCGTGGCCGCACCCCGACGCGGGACGAGTCGTCAGTCACCTCCTGGGACAGACACTGGAGGAACTCGGCTTCACTCCTCCCTGGGCCGCGGCGGACGGCCACGCCACGGCTTGGCGCCGGCATTCACTTTCCGTCGCCTCCTGGCCGCCGGACGACGGCATCGCCATCACTCCGGTCAGCCCCCGGTCCCCGCGGCCGGACACCGTGAGTAGGGATTTCCTCGTAGTGACCGAGGCCCATCGACGGCTCTACTGGAGCATCGCCCCGTCGACGCTGCATCCAGCGGTACTCGGTCACAACCGGCTCGGTTGCACCTTGCTCACGGAGACGGCCGGCGAGTGCCGGCGATCCGTCGCCGGAACGCTGGCGGAGTCCTTCCTGCTCGCGGGCAGGATCGAGTTCTTCGATCTACGTCGGCCGGATAGAGCGCGCGGAACCTTCCTCCGGGCCCTCCAGGCAGCTGCGGAAGCCGACGACACGCTGCTGGGCAGTGCCGTGCTGGCCCACACCGCCTTCCTGCCCGGGTGGAGCGGGCGTCGTGACGAGGCAATGGAGCGCATGGCCGCGGCCCGTGCCTACGCACGTCGCGGCAGCCCATCGGCGCGATTCCTGGCGTGGCTCGACGCCGTGGAGGCGGAGTGCGAGACGCGGTGCGGTCACCACCGCACCGCTCTGCGCTTGATCCACCATGGTGAGGCGCTGATCACCGCGGACGCGGGCGCCGGCCCGTCCCCGGCATGGCTCGACTGGTTCGACGAGGTTCGGCTCGCCTCGTTCAAAGGACACGTGCAGCTGACGGCAGGGCACCTCCCACAGGCACGCGAGACCCTGCTTGTGGTCCTGGACCGCCTGCCGCAGGAGGCGGACAAACAGCGATCGGTCGTACTGGCCGACTTGGCCATGGTAGAGGCCATGGCCAAACGTCCGCTGGAAGCCTGCTCCTACGCGACGCGCGCGCTGAGCTTCCTGACGACCACTTGGTACGCCACAGGGATGGAGCGCGTAAGGGAGGCTCGGCGCGCCCTGACGGCGTGGCGCCACGAGGCATGTGTGAGGTCCCTTGACGACCAGTTGTTCGCCTGGGGAACGACGGTCAGCGCCCTGCGCGATTGAAGTCGTCGATCAGTGCCGTCAGTTCGGTGAGGCGGTCGATGCGGAAGGTCGGCAGTTCCGAGGCGAGCGGATCATCCTGCTGAATGATGCCCCACGGGCCGCGACGGACCAGAGCCGTCCGCATCCCGGCCACGACGGCCGGTCGGATGTCGTTGTCCAACCGGTCACCCACGTACAGGGTTTCCTCGGCCTCGAAAGGCACCGCTTTGGCGACACGAGCGAAGAACTCGGGGTCGGGCTTGCTCGCACCCCAGTCGTCCGACGTACCGATGAGGTCTACGTCCTCTCGGAACAACTCACGGAGCAGCCCGCCCGCGCGGACGGTCTGGTTACCCGCGATGGCGAGCCACAGGTCGGCGGAACGAAGTTGACGCAGAGCGGGCCGTACGTCCGGGTATAGGTCGGCCTCACCGAACCATTCCGGCTTCCCGGCCGCCGCGCGCTTCTCCCGCTCCTCGCGGAGGTCGAAACCCGGGCGAAAGACCTGGAACGTCTCCCGGTAGTCCCGGCCTTGAGCGATGACCGCTCCGAAGGCGGCGGCGAACGTGTGGCGCGGCACCCCCAACCAGTCCGCCCAGGTCCCGTATTCCCTCGTCTCGTCCACGAGGCATTCACCGACGTCGAAGACCACAGCTCTGATCACGGAGGCATGCTAGGGCCGACCGCTTCCGGTCCACCACCGGATGTCGCGGCGGCGCGCCCACAGCGAGTGCACTTGGCCGGGCTGACCTCGTCATTGGAGGTGGGGAGGACGCGACGGCCCGGGCACGGGTCACAGCAGACGAACGCGTTGCCGTGGCGGCGTCGGGTCAATGATCGGTGCTCCCGGCGTGGTGGGCGGCGGGCAGGACCAGGTTGGCGGGTGGGGGACGGCGGCCCCGGGGGAACGGCCGTCGCGTCAGCCGGCCTTCGGTACCGTCCCCCGGGAGGCCCTGGCCACCGCCAGGAGGAGCAGGCCGCAGGCCGTCACGAGGAGCCAGCCCGGGCGGGCCGCGTGGGCGAGGCGGTCCGGGGCGACGCCCGCGGCCAGGCCGCCGGCGATGGCGATGCCCACCGCCGAGCCGACCTGCCGCGCCGTGGAGGTGATCGCTCCGGCCACGCCGGCCCGGGACGGCGGGAGGCCGCTGACGGCGGTGTTGGTGATCGGGGCGTTGGCGAAGCCGAACCCGGCGCCGATGAGGAGGTACGCGAGGAGGAGGGGCGGGACGCCGGTGTCGCGGCCGAGGTCGGTCAGGCACAGGCCGCCCGCGGCGATCAGCGCGCCGGCGGCGAGGAGCGGGCGCCGGGGCCCGAGGCACGCCACCAAGGCGCCGGACAGCGGCGCGCACAGCATGGCCCCGAACGCCATGGGCAGCGTGGCGGCGCCCGTCGCGAGCGGTGTCCAGCCGCGGGTGTGCTGGAGGTAGAGGGTGTTGAGGAGGAGCGTCACGTTCAGCGCGACGAACACCGCCACGGCGCCGAGCACCGCCGCGGCGAAGGGCGGGCGTTTGAAGAGGCCCAGGTCCATGAGGGGTTCGCGCTGCCGGCGCTCGGCCAGGACGAAGGCGATCGCCGTCGCGGCGAACGCCGCGTACCCGGCCACGGCCCAGGGCGACGTCCAGCCGACGCGGGGGCCCTCGATCAGGAGGCCGACCGCCAGGCACAGCGCCGCCGTGAGCAGGATCTGTCCGGGCAGGTCGACGCGTCGGGTGCGCTGCCCGCGGGACTCCGGTACGAACACCGCGACCAGCACGAGCGCCGCGACGATCACCGGTGCGTTGATCCAGAACACCGACCGCCAGCCGAACGCGGCGATGAGCGCGCCGCCGGTCACCGGGCCCGCCGCCATGCTGAGCCCGAACACCGAGCCCCACACGCCGATCGCGCGCGCCCGCTCGCGCGGATCGGGCATCGCGTTGACGACGATCGCCAGGGCGACCGGGCTCAGCATCGACGCCCCGACGCCCTGGACGGCCCGGGCGGCCACGAGCAGGCCGGGGTTCGGGGCGAACGCGCAGGCGAGGGACGCGGCGCCGAAGACGCCCAGGCCGGTCTGGAAGACCCGGCGGCGGCCGAAGCGGTCCGCGAGGGCGCCGGACGCGATGAGGAGGCTGGCCAGGACCACGGTGTAGGCGTCCACGACCCACTCCAGGCCGCGGGTGTCCACGCCGAGGCCGCGGCCGATCTCGGGCAGGCCCACGTTGACGATGGTGGTGTCCAGGCCGACGAGGAACATGCTGAACGCGCAGACGGCGAGGATCGTCCATCGGCGGCGGGTGGTGAGTGGGGGTGAGGATGGGACGGAGGCGGGGGCTGTGAGTCGGGGCGGCCCTTCGGGCTCATCGGATGGCATGGAGGAAGTCGTCGCGGTCACCAAAGCCCACCTTCTGTCCGGTTTCGTCTGCCGGACCATGCTCGGTTCGGGCGGTGGCGCCCGCCCAGCACCTTTGCGAAGACCGCAAAATGACCACCATGGACCCCACGCCCACCCCGGACACCGAACTGGCCGAGACCCTGGCGGCCATCGGGCCGCGGCTGCGGGCGCTGCGGCGCGACCGCGGCCTCACTCTCGAAGCGCTCGCCGACGAGACCGGGATCTCCCTCAGTACGCTCTCCCGCCTGGAATCGGGCAAACGACGCCCCACCCTCGACCTGCTCATCCCCCTCGCCCGCACCCACCGCGTCGCCCTCGACCAACTGGTCGCCCCACCGGCCACCGGCGACCCACGCGTTCACCTGCGCCCTCACCTCCGGAAGCCCGGGAGCGTGCTGGTGCCCCTCACCCAGTACCCGGGCCGCGTCCAGGTCTTCAAACAGGTGCTCGCTCCCCGCGAGCCCAAGCTCGTCACCCACGTCGGCCACGAGTGGCTGTATGTTCTCGCGGGCGAGCTCCGCGTGCTGCTCGGTGAACGCGAGTTCACCCTCCGCCCGGGCGAGGCGGCGGAGTTCGACACCAGCGAGCCGCACTGGTTCGGCCCGGCGGGCACGAACGCGGTCGAGATCCTGCACCTGTTCGGGCCGCACGGGGACCAGGCGGTGGTACGGGTGGCATCTGCGGAGGTGTCGTGAGGGAGCGTACGCGGGCGCGGGGGCGCACGGGCCGGCGCCCGGGTGTGCGGGCCGAGTCATCGTCCCCGGCGTGGGCAGGACGCCCGTCAACGCCACCGCGTCAGAGGAGTCACGGGACATGACACGCTTCCGTCGCATCGCGACCATCGCCGCCACCACTCTGCTGTTGGCGGTCAACGGTGCGGTTCTGGCGTCTCCGGCACAGGCGGAAGCCGACGCGAACGTGCTGGGCGGGCTGGTGACCGGCCATGCCGATTCCCTCGTCGCCGTCGGCGCGTTGGGCGCACGCGTCCTGGAACTGCCGCTCTCGCTGGCGCCGCTCCTGTGAGCGGGCCGGAGCCCGGCTGAACCGGACGGAGCCCGGCCCGGGCACGCGCGGGGCGTCTTCGGTGGCGGTCACCGGACCAGCACCCTGGCGAGCTCCCCCGGCCGGGCGGCGAACGGGCTGTGCCCGCCCGGCAGGGTGCGGACGGTGAACGGCTCGCCCGGCAGGGCCCGGTCGGCCTCCGCGATCATCAGGTCCTGGACGGCCGCCGGCAGCGCCCGGTCGTCCGAAAGGCGCAGGAAGGTGCGCGGGATCCGGCCCCACCGCGCCGCGGTCACGGGGACGGGTGTCGCCGTGACGGCCAGCGGCAGATCGGGGCTGAGCGCGGAACGCCAGCGGTCGAAGCGGGCGGCGGGCACGTCGTGGTAGTAGGCCAGCCGCAGCTCCTCGACGTAGGCGGGATCCGGGGAGAGCGGGTCGATCCGTAGGGCGCCCAGCGCACGGGAATCGCCGAGGTGGAGGCCCTGCCCCCGCGCGGCGGCGTTCTCCGGAGCGCCGATGTAGTCGGAGAAGCGGGGGCGGCCGGCGGGGACGAACGCCGAGAGGTAGACGAGACGGTCGACCAGCTCGGGCGCGCGCTCCGCGGCCAGCGACGCGGGACCGCCGCCCGCGCTGTGGGCGACGAGCACGACGCGGCCGTACCGGCGGACCCGGCGCAGCACGTCCAGGACGGCGTCGGCGCAGTCGTCCATCGTCAGGTCGGCGAGCCCCGACCGCTCGGTCGCCAGCCCAGGCCGGCCGGGCAGCAGGTATCCGCTGGGCAGGGGCGCGTCGAAGCCGTGTCCCGGCAGGTCGACGGCCACGCTGGCGGCACCGAGGCCGGCGAGCGCGCGCTGCGTCGCCGCCCACTGCCACGAGCCGTGCCAGGCGCCGTGGACGAGGACGAAGACCGTGTGATCCGGGTTGTTCTCAAGAAGATCCGGGTTGTTCTCAAGAAGATCCGGGTTGTTCTCAAGAAGATCCGGGTTGTTCTCAAGAAGGGGCGTCATGGCCGCCATTCCAGTCGGCGACCGCGACGCCATCCACCCCTAGATATGGGACACCAGGCGGGCATACTTCCTGGGTATGGAAGCACGCCACCTGCGGTACGCCCTCGCCCTCGCCGAACACGGGCACTTCGGCCGGGCGGCCCGCGCGCTGGGCATCGCGCAGCCCCCGCTGTCCAAGCAGATCGCCGACCTGGAACGCGAGACCGGGGCCCGGCTGTTCGACCGTACGCGTCAGGGCGTGTTCCCTACCGCCGCCGGCGAGGCGTTCCTCGCCCGGGCGCGGCGGGCGCTGCACGAGATGACGGCCGCCACGGTCGACGCCGGCCGGGCGGCGCGCGGTGAGACCGGCCGGCTGCGGCTGGGGTTCGTCGCCTCCGCGCTGCTGGCGCCGCTGCCGGACGTCC